>CAZZZG010000069.1:0-22096 GCA_964658525.1 uncultured Edaphobacter sp. | reverse complement strand
CCTTTGACGCCGGGGACGTCGGTGAGGAAGACGAGGGTGTCGGCCTTGGTGCCGATGGCGCAGGCGGCGGCCATCTCGTCGGCGTTGATGTTGTAGTACTCGCCGTCGAAGCCGAGGGCGATGGAGGAGATGACAGGGACTGCGCCCATGGTCCAGATGGCTTCCAGCCACTTGGGATCCATGGCGGCGATCTCGCCTACGAAGCCGAGGTCGGGGTTGGTTTTTTTCTTGCGGGCACGAAAGACGTGGCCGTCGCCGCCGGAGAGACCGACTGCAGATTGGCCGTGAGAGCCAACGGCAGCGACGAGCGATTTGTTGACGCGGCCGGCGAGAACCATGAGGGCGGCATCGCGGGTTTCGGCATCGGTGATGCGCAGGCCTGAGATGAACTCGCTCTTCTTGCCCATGAGGGCAAGGGTGCGGGTGAGTTGCACGCCTCCACCATGGACGACGGCTACCTGATTTCCATCGGCGACGAGGTCGGCGATGGCTTTGCCGCAGGCGTGGAGGATCTTCTTGTCTTCGAGAGCGGCACCGCCTAGTTTGACGACGAATCTCACAGCAAGCCCTCCTCTTCGTTCCATCCGCACATCAGGTTGAGATTTTGTACTGCCTGACCGGAGGCTCCCTTCAACAGATTGTCGAGGCAGGAGACCATGATCAGGCGCCTTCCGTCGGGAGCGAGTGCAAAGCCGAGGTCGCAGAAGTTTGTGCGGACGATGTGTTGGATCTCCGGCAGGTGCGGCGTGGATCGGAGCCGGACCAGCGGGCTGTGTTGATAGAAATTCTGAAGCACGTCGGTGATTGTGGCTGATTCAATTTTATTCTTGAGGCGAAGGTAGATGGTGGAAAGAATGCCGCGCGGTATGGGGAGTAGATGTGGGGTGAACTGGATCTGGTCCGAGGTGATGTGAAGCTGCTCGAGCAGCTCGCCGGTGTGGCGGTGGCCGAAGACTGCGTAGGCGGAGAGGTTGTCGGCGGCGTACATAAAATGGGTTTTGGGTGTGGGTGCTTTACCTGCGCCGCTGACTCCGGATTTGGCGTCGCAGATGATGCCGTGGTCGAGATCGACGAGGCTGGCCTGAATGAGCGGAGCTAGCGCGAGAATGACCGAGGTGGCATAGCATCCGGGGTTAGCAACGAGGCGTGCGTTGCGGATCTCGTCGCGGTGAAGCTCGGGGCAGCCGTAGACGGCTTCGGACTGGAGGATGGCGGCGCGCTCGGCATTGGCATCTTTTAGCTTGTAGACGTTTCGGTTTGCGGTATGGTGGAGACGCCACGCGCCGCTTAGGTCGATCACCTTGATGCCCCGGTCGATGGCTTCGGGGACCCACTCACGGGACTGCTCGTGTGGGGTAGCGAGTAACAAGATCTCTGTTCCGGCGTCGACGAGGCGTTCCCAAGTGAAGGGGAGGATCTCGTGAGTCCGGTTGCCTGCGACCGCGAGTTGGGGATGGATGTCTTCGAGGCGGAGCGACGTGGTTGTCTCGGATTCTCCGGCGCGGCCCAGAAATGTGGGCGGTGTTTCGCGGAACCTGGGGTGATGCAGGAGCAGGCGCGCGAGTTCGCCGCCCGCGTAGCCGCTGATGCCTGCGATGGCAGTACGGGGTGCGGTGGCGTGCGAGGTGGTTTGTTCGAGTACGTTCGTCGTTGCGGTGTTAACCAAGATAGCCTTCGATTCGTGTCTTCAAGAGACTTGCTTGTTTTTCGTCGGGACAGATGATGAGGACCGTGTCGTCTCCGGCGATGGTTCCTACGACTTCGGGCCAGTCCTCGTAGTCGATGCCGGCAGCGATGGGTTGGGCGCTTCCGGTGGTCGTGACGAGGACGAGGAGGTTGATTGCCTGACGGACCTCGAGGCCGAAGCTTTCGAGGACTTCGCGAATTCCCGGGAGCGCGTCTTCGTCGGAGCCGTTGCCGCCGGGAAGAGAGTAGCCTGATGGTCCTTTATTTAATCGCAATTCGTGAATATCGCGCGATAATGTTGCCTGAGTGACATGAAATCCGCGCCCCGCTAATTTTCGGCGCAACTCATCCTGGCTGGTGACCGCAGTCTTTACCAGGAGATCTCGAATTGCGGCGTGACGCTGTTGTTTCATGAATTTGTTGTACTCGCCTTCTTGTATTTAAGTCGTCAACGACGGCTAAATTAGTAGATGAAGTTGATGTGTATAAATATACATTAATTGTGTATATTTATACACGGGCATTCCTCGCTATTTCGATTGATGGAAGCTTTACAAAAAAGGAAGGGTTGCAGTCGGTTTTTTTGTGCCGAGTGCGACGTATAGTGAAGCATGGAACGGTCGCTGGCAGTTCGTTTGAACCCAACTCGCCGAGATGCGGGTGTGTCTTTGGCAGTCTCGCCGTCGCTGATCGACGAGCGTTTTGACCATGATTCGTGTGGTGTGGGTTTTGTTGCCTCGGTCGATGCTTCGCCTTCGCACTTGATCTTGAAGCAAGCCCTGACGGCGCTCAGCAGGCTGGCTCATCGTGGGGCGACGGCTGCTGATGGGAAGAGCAGCGATGGTGTTGGCGTGATGACTGCGATTCCGCGGTCGCTGCTGGTGAAAGCTGCGAATCTTTCAATCGGGGACACTCAACTCCTGGGTGTGGGGATGCTGTTGATCCCGGTGGAAGAGACGCGGGCTGAGGAGGTTCTCGAGCGGTGCCTGCTTTCGCATGACTTCGAGATACTTTGTTGGCGCGATGTTCCGGCGCAGACGGAGTTTCTGGGACAGATGGCGTTGGAGACGATGCCGAAGATTCGCCAAGTGCTGATTGTGGACTCGGCGGACGCAGAGTCTGGGACGATGGAGCGCCGGCTGTATCTTGCGCGGAAGCAGTTCGAGCGGGCGCACGAGCGGGGAGATGTGACGGGGTATGTGTGCTCGTTGTCGTCGCAGACAATTGTTTATAAGGCGATGTGCACGGGGAGCTTCCTGCGCGATTTCTATCCGGACCTCGCATCGGAGGATTACGTTACGCCGTTTGCGGTTTTTCATCAGCGGTATGCGACGAATACCCTGCCTACCTGGCATCGCGCGCAGCCTGGGCGCAAGCTGGGGCACAACGGTGAGATCAATACAGTATGGGGAAATCGCGCGAGGATGGACGCTCGCGACTCTACACTGCCGGTGGAGTGTAAGCCGGTTTTAACGAAGGATGGGACGGACTCTACGAGTCTGGACGAAGCCGTGGAGCTGCTATCGCAGAACGGCAGGACGCTGGCAGAGGCGGTTCGCATGTTGCTGCCTCCAGCGACGGATGGGCATCATGAATCTTCTTTTTTGAGATACCACACGGATTGCGCGGAGCCATGGGATGGTCCAGCTGCGCTGGCGTTCAGCGATGGACGTGTTGTTGGTGCGGCATTGGATCGGAACGGATTGCGGCCTTGTCGATTCGCAATTACCAGCAAAGGGCTTGTCGTTGCGGGGTCGGAGGCGGGGTTGGTGGATCTCGATCCGGAAGAGGTGACGCATAGCGGTCGGTTGGGGCCGGGGCAGATGCTGCTGGTGGATTTGGAAAAGCACAAAGTTTATGAGGACGAAGAGCTTCTGGAGCTGTTCGATGCGGGGGCGACATACGCCAAGCTGGTCGAAGATACTCCGCTGATTGCGGCTGCGGCGCCGGTGGTGGATTCTGTTGCGTTGGCTGGGGTGCAGCGTGGGTTTGGATATACGCGCGAAGACGTGAAGATGATTCTGCAGCCGATGGCGCTGGAGGGTAAGGACGCGGTTTATTCGATGGGCGATGATACGCCACTCGCGTTCCTGGCCCGATCGCCACGTCCGATTTACGCATACTTTCGGCAGCGGTTTGCGCAGGTGACTAACCCTGCGATCGACCCTTTGCGCGAGGCTTGCGTTGTGCAATTGCACACGCGGCTTGGCCCCTGGCCACACATGCTGGATAAGAATGCTCCGCTGCCGGGGCTCTCCTTGCCTTCTCCGTTTCTGACGCTGGGTCAGGTGGAGGCGCTGCGGACGGGTGAGTATCCGCACAAGGAAGAGCTGAAGCTAGCGGAGCTGCAGGCGGTGTTTGGTACGGAGAAGACGCTGACCCAGGGGCTTGATGAGCTATGTATGCAAGCGATCAAGCTGGTGCGTGAGGGAGCGCGGATCTTGCTGCTATCTGACCGTAAGGCAAGTGCGGAGAGGCTGCCGATTCCGATGGCGATGGCGACGGGGGCGGTACATCACGCCTTGGTGGATGCCGGGCTGCGTACGCTGGCTGGGCTTGCTGTCGAAGCTGGAGATTGCAGAGATATTCATCATGCTGCGGTGTTGATTGGGTATGGTGCGGGAGCTGTGTGTCCCTGGCTCGCGCTCGAGACCGGAATGAGTTTGGCGCCTGCTGGTACTGATCCGGCAGATGCTGAGCGGAAGATGATGAAGTCGCTCGATGCAGGGCTCGCGAAGGTGATGTCGAAGATGGGAATCTCGGTCGTTGATAGCTATCGGGGGGCGCATCTGTTCGACATTCTTGGCTTGCACTCGAGTGTGGTGGCGCGATGTTTCTTTGGGACGCCCGCGCCGCTTTCGGGAATTGGGTTCGCCGAGGTGGAGCGGCAGTTACGTCAGACGTGGATTGCGGGCGAGGCTGGTGTTTCGGCTTCGGGGGATCTGCCGGACTATGGATGGGTTCGATTCCGGAAGGCGGATGTTTCAGAGCCGCATGCGTGGCAACCGCCAACGGTGAAGGCGTTGCAGTCTGTGGTGGGGAGTGCACGAAATGTGCCGCAGCCTACCGATCCTGCGGGTGCGTTTGCGATTTATACGCGGGACGTTATTGCGCGTGATCCCGCTGTGTTGCGAGATCTGCTGGAGATTCGTCCGGCGGGGCCTGAGCTGGCGTTGAATGATGTGGAAGCGCCGGCGAGTCTGTGCAAGCGCTTTGTGGCGAGTGCGATGTCTTTGGGATCGCTGAGCCCGGAGGCTCATCAGACGATTACGGCTGCGATGAATATGCTGGGCGGCCGGTCGAATACCGGGGAGGGCGGCGAGGACTCGGCAGTGTATCGGCTGCATCCTGCGGGCGCAGACAAGGTTGATTCGGATGGAGGGTTGAGCCTCGCGGCTCGGTCAAACGGGGGCGTTGCTGTCGCCGAGGCTGCTGTTGAAGCGCCAGCAGTGCATGTGTCATTGAATAACAAAATTAAGCAGATTGCGTCGGGACGGTTTGGCGTGACGGCGGAATACCTCGCGCATGCTGAGGAGATTGAGATCAAGGTGGCGCAGGGCGCGAAGCCTGGTGAGGGTGGGCAGTTGCCGGGGCATAAGGTAAGCGGGTTGATCGCGCGGTTGCGTCATGCGCAGCCGGGGGTGTCGTTAATCTCGCCGCCGCCGCATCATGATATTTACTCGATCGAGGATCTGGCGCAGTTGATCTATGACCTGAAGCGAGTGAATCCGCGGGCTGCGATTGGCGTGAAGCTTGTGTCAGGTTGCGGCGTTGGCACGGTGGCGGCTGGTGTCGCGAAGGCGTATGCGGACTACATCGTGATTGCCGGAAACACTGGCGGGACTGGGGCGGCGGCGTTGTCCAGCATCAAGTATGCGGGGAATCCGTGGGAGCTTGGACTCGCGGAGGCGCAGCAGGTGTTGATGCAGAATGGAATGCGCGGCCGTGTGAGACTGCGTACCGATGGCGGGCTTGCTACGGCGCGGGATATTTTGATTGCGGCGCTTCTGGGTGCGGATGAGTATGCGTTTGGAACGGCGGTGCTGGTGGTGCTGGGATGCGATATGGCGCGGCAGTGTCATCTGAATACTTGTCCTACCGGAATTGCGACGCAGAAGCCGGAGTTGCGTGCCAAGTTCCGTGGGAAGCCGGAGCACGTGGTGCGGTTCTTCGAGCAGCTTTCGGCGGATCTACAGCATCTGCTGGCTCGGTATGGGATGCCTTCGATTGAGGCGGCTATTGGGCGGTCGGATTTGCTGGAGCAGGTTCGGTTCGATGGGAATCTCGATCTGCAACCGATGCTGGCGAGAACATCCGATGGGCCGAGCCGGTTTATGGGTGTAAGGAACAATCAGCCGATGGCGGGGCCTCCGCTCGATGAAGCGTGGGTTGCTCCTGCGATGGCGGCGATTGATGCTGGATCACCGTTTGTGTTGGATTCGAAGATTGCTAATTGTGACCGGGCTGTTGGTTCGCGACTGGCTGGTGAGCTTGCGGTGCGACGAGCGCAGGGTGAGTTGCCTGCAGATGTGACGATCAACCTGACCGGGACCGCGGGGCAGTCGTTTGGTGCGTTCATGGTTGCTGGAATGAAGCTGGTGCTCGATGGACAGGCCAATGACTTTGTCGGCAAGGGATTGTCGGGTGGTGAGCTCGTCATTCGAGCGCGCGGATTGGCGGCGAAGGATAGCGGGAATCACGTGATTCTGGGCAATGTTGCTCTTTACGGTGCTACGGCAGGGAGTTTGTTTGCAGCTGGAAGGGCGGGCGAGCGGTTTGCGGTTCGCAACTCCGGGGCCACCGCTGTCGTTGAGGGTGTTGGAGATCATGGGTGCGAATATATGACCGGTGGGACCGTCGTTATTCTTGGCCGGGTAGGGATGAACTTCGGCGCCGGGATGACGGGAGGGCTGGCGTGGGTTCTCGATGCCGACGGCAGCTTCGTGTCCGGCGAGAGGTATCACCCGGAGTTCATTGATGCGGATCCGTTTACTGCAGTGGGAGTAGAAGCGCAAGAAAGCTTGCGGACGTTGGTGGCGGAGCACGTGAAGCGGTCGGGAAGCGGGCTTGGGCTCGCTATGCTGGCTGATTGGCCGAAGCAGGCGGCGGCGTTTGTTCGGTTGACTCCCCGGCCTCAGTCGTGAGGTTTCTCTCTTCCATTGAACTGGTCGGCGACGAACAATGATGTATCGCTGGCGCTCCCGATAGGCATGTTGCTGCCCATGGGCGCGCCAGATGATGAAGTGCATAAAGATTCATTTCTCGGGAAGTGAATCACAATTCATTCTTGGCAAAGTCGCTTCGATTCATTAGAGTGGCGGCACCGGAGATTTCCGGTTTGAGGCCTGGACTGAAACGATTAGCGAAGAAGGCGAGGCCTGAGTCCATTAGGGCGGAGGTGCCGGCTACGGGACCTGGGAGCGAGAAATATCAACGCATTCTGGACGCAGCGGTGGAAGTCATCGCGGAGCACGGATATTTCAGCTCGCCTGTGAGCGCGATTGCGAAGCGGGCGGGGGTGGCGGACGGGACGATCTATCTCTACTTCAAGAGTAAAGATGACGTGCTGCGGACTGCGATCGATTCGACCTTCGACAAATTTCATCGGCAGGTGGAGGACGAGTTCAAGACTCTGAAGGATCCGCGCGAACAACTGGAGTATATTGCGCAGGTTCATCTGGAAAGCCATGCGGTGAATCGCAGCATGGCGGTGTTGATGCAGACCGAAGTGCGGCAGAGCGCGAAGTTCATCGCGGAGTTTTCGCATCATCATCTGGTGAAGTACATCCAGGTGGTGCGCGAGGTGGTGCGAAGGGGGCAGCAGGAGGGAATCTTCCGACGCGATGTCTCAGACGGTGTGGTGGCGCACTGCATGTTTGGGGCGATTGATGAGCTGCTGAGCTCGGCGGTGTTCACGGGGCGGGTTTATGATTCGAAGGCGACTGCCGCCCAGGTGATGGATGTGCTGCTGAGTGGGATTCAGGCGAGATGATTGTGGGGAAAATACGGCGAACATGATCTGTTCGTTTGTGCGACTCATGGGTTTTTAAGACGGCAAGCAGCAGCGACTGCAGGTTGGATTCAGGGAGAGACGATGTTTGATTTCGTAACTTTGAGTGATGTGCTGGAACGGGCTACGGGTTGGGGCGGCAGAGCGGTAATGATGGCGCAGCAGGCAGATGGGACATGGACGCCGATTACTTCCGATGAGCTTTATGGTCGGGTGCGGGCGCTCGCGGATGTGTTTCGCGGATGGGGAGTGGGGAAGGGCGATCGGGTAGCGATTCTCTCGGAGAATCGTTGGGAGTGGCCGGTGACGGACTTCGCGACGCTGGCGATTGGAGCGGTGGATGTGCCGCTTTATCCGACGCTGACGCCGGAGCAGATTGGCTACATGTTGCGGGACTCCGGGGCGAAGGTGGCGGTGCTGTCGTCGCGGGAGCAGTACGACAAGTTGGCGGCTGCTGGAGACCTGCCGGAGTTGGGGCATGTGGTGGTGATGGATGCTGGGGAGTTTTCTGGCGCGGAGAGTTTTGGTGCGTTGATGGATGGGGCGAAGGCGAAGCAGCAGAAGGATGCTGCGTTTGAGGGGCTGCTCAAAACTGTTAAGCCGGAGGATCTGGCGACGATTATTTATACCTCGGGCACGACCGGAGAACCGAAGGGCGTGATGCTGACGCATGGGAACCTGACGAGCAATGTGAACTTCTCGACGGGGAAGATGGGATTTTCGGGAAGGATAGCTGCATCTCATTTTTGCCGCTGTCGCATGTGACGGCACGGCATACGGACTATGCGTTGCTGTGTCATGGGGTGAAGCTGGCGTATTGTGCGAAGTTCGATCAGTTGGCGGGTGCGATGAAGGTGGTGAGGCCGACGGTGTTTCTCGCGGTGCCGCGAGTGTATGAAAAGATTCGGCAGGCGGTGGAGGCGAAGTCGGCTGCGTCGCCGTCGAAGCTGAAGATTCTGAGATGGGCGCTCGGCGTGGGAAAGAAACATCGAGCGGAGATTTTGGTTGGCAAGAAGCCGGGTTCGCTTAGCTGGAAGCTTGCGAACAAGCTGGTGTATTCGAAGATTCGCGAGGCGTTCGGCGGGCGCGCGGAGGTGTTTATCTCGGGCGGCGCGCCGCTGGGGATGGATTCGGCGGGGTGGTTTGCGGATGTGGGGATTCGGATCTTTGAGGGGTATGGGTTGACGGAGACTTCGCCGGTGATTGCAGTGAACTATCCGGAGGCTCATCGAATTGGCACGGTCGGGAAGGCGCTTGGGAACGTGCAGTGCAGGTTTGCGGAGGATGGGGAGCTTGAGGTGAAGGGGCCTTCGGTCTTCGTCGGGTATTGGAAGAAGGAGAAAGAGACCGCGGAGACGTTCACTGCGGATGGATGGTTCAAGACCGGGGATATTGGGAATATCGATGGGGATGGGTACCTGTCGATTACGGACCGGAAGAAGGAGCTGCTGAAAACGAGTGGAGGAAAGCTGATTGCTCCTCAGCCGATTGAGAATAAGTTGAAGGCGAATGCTCTGGTGGCGCAGGCGGCGCTGGTGGGAGACAAGCATAAGTTTGCTTGTGTGCTGATTTCTCCGAACTTTGCGGCGCTTGAGGGGTGGGCCAAGGGGCAGGGGATTGCCGCGGAAGACCACGCTTCGCTGGTGAAAGATGCGAAGGTGGTGAAGGCTTACCAGGAGATCGTGGATAAGGTGAACATGGGTCTCGCAAACTTTGAGAGCATGAAGCGGATGAGCATCGTGCCGGAGGAGTGGAGCGTTGAGGATGGAACGCTGACGCCGAGTTTGAAGTTGAAGCGGCGTGTGGTGGAACGGAAGTATGCGAAGGAGATTGATGAATTCTATGCGGACGAGGCGACTGCGACGAAGGCATGATCTGGATTTCTTGAGGACCAGAGTTCTACAGGTTTTGTGCGTTGCGGCGCTGTGCTGTGGGGTTTGTCTGGCGCAGGTGGGGCCGCCAGAGTGTGCGGTACCGCCGGGAAAACAAGTTGCGAGTTTGCGACCACGGGTTGGGCCACGTCCGACTGTGGCTGCAGCGGTGGCTACAGCTGAGACCGCTGCGGCTGATCCTACGGTAATGGTGGCAGCTGAGCCGATGGAGAACTTTGGCGTTGCACGGTATCGGCTCGAAGACTATGCCGACTGTGTGGGAACGGGTGGATGCTACTGGGCGGATTTGGATGCGCAGGCGAAGAGAGCAGGGGCTGAGCTTGGGCGGCTGATTGCTACTCGAAAGGCAGGAGAGAAACTTGCACTGGTGCTCGATATTGATGAGACTTCGCTGACAAACTACTGCGAGATGAAGCGGGAGGATTATGGCTTCATCTCCACGCCATTCAATGAGTGGGCTGTTTCGTCAGCGGCGGATATGGCGATACCAGGGACGCTGCGGCTGTTCAATGCAGCTCGGGCAGAGGGGCTAGAGGTTTTCTTCATTACGGGTCGGCCCGGAGAACAGAAGGTGGCTACGGCTAGAAATCTAGAGGCCGCAGGGTATAAGGGATGGAAGGGGCTTGCGCTGCGAGAGGGAGTTGAGAAGACGATGGCAACGGTCGAGTATAAGAGCGAGGAGCGGAAGAAGATCGTAGATGCGGGATATCGGATTGTAATGAACGTCGGGGACCAGTGGAGTGACTTGAATGGTGAGCCCAAGGCGGAGATTAGCGTGAAGCTGCCAAATCCCTTTTACTATTTGCCTTGAGGGTATGGAGAGGGGTTTGATTTGGGGACTTTAGTATCGAGCGATAGGACGATGTTGCGGCGAGCGAGTAAGGTGGGCCGGAAGTATTCGAATCCGGTCCCTACGGCGATCGGTGGGTTGGGTACGATCTTCAAGCTGCTGCCGCACTATTTGACGAACAAGGCGGAGACCGCTCCGAAGAAGGCGCTGGGACCATTCAGAACGGATGTTTCGATTTATGCAACGGCTCCGGAGAGTGGGCTGCGGGTGACTTGGATGGGACACTCGTCGCTGCTGGTGGAGATCGACGGGGTGCGGTTGTTGATGGACCCGGTATGGGACGAGAGGGCATCTCCGATGCGTTGGGCAGGGCCGAAACGGTTTTTTGCTCCGACGATGCGTTTGGAGGAACTGCCGTCAGTGGACGTGGTGCTGGTGTCGCACGATCACTACGACCATTTGGGAGAGGCTACGATTCGAGGGCTTGCAGGGCTAGAGTCGATGCGTAGGGCGAAGTGGGTCACCTCGTTGGGAGTTGGTGAGGAGTTGCGACGGTTCGGCGTCGATGCGGCGAGGATCTCGGAGATGGATTGGACCGAGAGTCTGACTGTCGGTGGTGTGGAGATAACGGCGGTTCCAACGCGACATTTTTCGGGGAGAAGTCTGTTCAACCGATTCGAGACACTGTGGTCGGCGTTTGTGTTGAAGGGGCCAAAACATACCGTGTACCTGGGTGCGGACTCGGGATGGTGGGAGGGGTTTGCGGAGATCGGAGCAGCGTATGGGCCGTTCGATCTTACGATGCTGGAGATTGGAGCGTTCGATGTGATGTGGGATGGGATTCACCTTGGGCCGGATGGCGCCGCTCGGGCGTTCGAGGCGTTGGGCGGTAAGGGTCTTATGATGCCGATTCACTGGGGGCTGTTTGATCTGGCGCTGCACGCATGGCGACAGCCGATTACACGGATCGTAGAACTGGCCGACGAAAGAGGGATCAAGCTGTGGGCTCCGGAGCCGGGACGGCCGACTGAGGTAGTGGGTGGGGTTGAGGTGCGGTCGGATTGGTGGCGATGAAGTTCGATGCTTGAGGCAGATTCTTCACAACGAACTTTGCAGGCTTTGGCGTTGTGTGCGGATCTTCACTATTTCGTTTATTGAAAGTCGATCTTCCATTGGCCTTCGATCTTGACGGGTGCCACCACTGACGCTAGTCGGTTGAATGCAGAGGATGATGATTTGAAGAGAGCAGAGTATGATTTCGCTGATGTCAAAAGGAGCGATTAATGAGGATTGGAATGTTGACCGGTGGTGGGGATTGTCCTGGACTAAACGCTGTGATTCGCGCTGCGGTGCGCAAGGGGATCTTGCATCATGGGGATGAATTTGTCGGATTTATGGAGGGGTGGCGTGGTGTGCTGGATGATGTAACGATGCCGCTTACGCTCGAAACGACTTCGGGCATTCTGCATCGCGGTGGGACGATTCTGCGGTCTTCACGAACGAATGTGAAGAAGATTCCCGGTGGATTTGAGAAGTGCGTTGAGGTACTGGGGAAGCACAAGCTGGATGCGCTGATCGCACTCGGCGGAGACGACACACAGTCGATCAGCCTGGCATTGAGCGAGAAGGGTGTGAAGTGCGTGGGCGTGCCGAAGACCATCGATAACGATTTGAACGGGACCGATGTCTGTTTTGGGTTCGATACGGCGGTGAGCATTGCGACCGAGGCGGTGGACCGGTTGCATTCGACCGCCGAGGCGCATAACCGAGTCATCGTGTGTGAAGTGATGGGCCGCGATGCGGGATGGATTGCTATTACGGCAGGAATCGCTGGCGGTGCGGATGCGATTCTCGTGCCGGAGGTGCCGATCGATATCGAAGAAGTTTGCCGGTTGGTGAAGTATCGGCGCGAGCATGGCAAGAAGTTTTCGATTGTGGTCGCGGCCGAGGGAGCGCAGTTTCCGGAGTCTGGACAGGCGACGCACGGAACGGCTGTCGATTCGTTTGGCCATGCTCGGCTAAGCGGGATAGGTCAGGCGTTAGCGGAGGAGATTGAGAAGCGGACTGGGTATGAGACGCGTAGTGTAAATCTTGGGCATACGCAGCGCGGTGGGACGCCTTCGGCCTATGACCGGATGCTGGCTACGCGGTATGGCGTTGCGGCGATTGACCTGGTGCATGCGGGTAAGTTTGGCCGGCTGGTGGTGCTGAAGGGGACCACGATCACGGATATTCCGCTGGCGGAGGCAATTGCTAAGAACAGAACGGTCGGGGAGGACTTACTGGCGGTAATGAAGGGGTTACAGCCGTTAGCTTCCAGTTAACAAAGGCGATTTTTGTTGTGCCGGTAGACAAAAGGGGGTACAAAGAGGGTGCTGGGTGTTGCTCTACACCCGGCATCCATTCTGCACTGCTTTAGGTCGAACGGAGACTTGTGATGGCTGTGTCAGTACAGGCAACGGTGCGTGAGGTAATGGACATCAGGCAGGCGTCGGAGTATCTGGGCATTAGTGGGGACACGCTGTACCGATATGCTTCCGAGGGGTTTATTCCGGCATTCAAGTTGGGGAACCGATGGCGGTTCAAGAAGACCCTGCTGGATGCCTGGATGGATGAGAAATCAGGCGTAAAGCCGCCTGCGCCGATTGCAGTGATGCCGAAGCAGAGAAAACCGGTTGCACGGGCGCGGTAAAAAGATTGACTAAACTGCTGTTGGCGTTTAACGGATATATCGTCCTGTTCGGAGCCGTTGCTGTTGCGGCGTTCTGGTTCGCGATCAAGCTTTTCTGGTCGATGGCCAGGAAACCGTGGTATAGCGTGGCAGCGCGGTTGGTGGGTGCGCTCGTATTGCTTGGGTTGGGAGTCGTGATGATTTTCTTTACGGCCTTCGGGAGCTGATGGCAGCAATTGCTTGAGCGTTCTGCGAAGTTGCGCAGCTCTCTATTGCGTTGGTTGATAGGCTACGCCGATTGCAGGGTGATGACCGTTATTTCAGGGGGACAGTTCAGGCGGAATGGAAGGCCCACTGTGCCGATTCCGCGATTGACGTAGAGCTGCATTCGATTGAAGCGGTAGTGCCCTTCAGGATATTTTTCTCCGAGCGGAGGCAGGATGAGCGGGCCAAGAAAAGGCAGACGAATCTGACCGCCGTGGGAGTGGCCTGAGAGCATGAGGTCAACGAGGTGACCGCGGGGGTGGGCCATGACGGTGTCGGCGTAGTCGGGCTCGTGGGCCATGAGGATGACAGGACCGTCAGGCTTCGTGGGGACTGCGAGATAGAGGTTGGGAGTGCTCTGGCCGGGATCGTCGACGCCGCAGAGCCAGAGACGATCACCGTTGCGCTCGATGGGAAGGTAGCGGTTGACGAGAACTGGCGTGCCGCGGCTGGCGAGCGCCTGGATCACCATCGGCGCGTCGACGACTACGTCATGATTGCCGAGGATGGCGTAGCGTAGAGGCGCGGTGAGGGTGGCGATAATCTCGGCGCATCGGTGGGCGGCGTGTTTGCCGGCTACGAAGGTGATAGAGCCGTGAGTGACGAAGTCTCCGGTAAGGAGCACGAGGTCGGGATTCAGGGTGTTGACCTTGCTGACGATCCGCTCGAGGAAGAAGGGCTCTGTGTACTCGTCGAGATGGATGTCACTGAGCTGAACGATGCGGTAGCCGTTGAAGGCGGTGGGGAGATTAGCGATGGCGATGGGTCGGTGGACGATGTCCACTTCGTGGCGTGCAATCTCCCCAGCGTAAAGGGCCAAAGCCGCGGCGGTAGTTCCGGTGCCTATAAGAAAGTTGCGTCGAGTAAAGCGCGACGGCTGAACGGATTGAGAGCCGGGCATAGTCCATGATACCGGGTGACGGGGCGATAGACCAAGGCGGCTTGGAGACCAGAGAGTTGGGTAGAATCAGAGGTGATGAATTTCAGCTTGAGGAAGAAGAGAGCCGGCGCTGCGACGAAGGCCGCTGGGGTTGATGGGGTGTTGATCACGCATCTGCCGGACGTTCGCTATCTTTGCGGCTTTACAGGCTCGAACGCGGTGCTGGTATTGGTGGGCGGCCGGGCGACACTGTTTACGGATGGACGATACACAGTCCAGGCGCGGGCTGAGGCGGCTGGGAGTAAGGTGGTGATCGCGAAAAAGCCAGCCCTGGTGGCAGCCAGCGAGTGGCTGGAGGCTGCTGGGGTGAAGCGCTGTGGATTTGATGCGACGCATACAACGGTGACGGCTCTCGAGACGATGCGAAAGGCAGTGTCGACGAAGGCGCGGCGAGGGATGTTTGTGGCGGTGGGGTCGATTGTGGCCGGGCTGCGAGAGGTGAAAGACGCTGACGAGCTGAAGCTGATACGGGCGGCAGCGCGAGTGGGCTGCGATTTGTTTGATGGAATGCTGACGTATCTGGAGTCAGGACTGACGGAAACGGAGGTAGCGGCGACGCTGGAATATGCAGCGAGGCTGGCGGGAGCGGAGGGAATGTCGTTCGACACCATCGTTGCGAGTGGAGAGCGATCTGCTCTGCCGCATGGGCGAGCCACGCGGGCAAAACTGCCGAAGCAAGGGTTCGTGACATTGGACTTCGGTGTTATTCTCGACGGATATTGCAGCGATATGACTCGTACTGTTCACCTGGGCAAGGCATCGCGGGATGAACGAGACGTGTATGATTCTGTGCTGGAAGCGCAAGAGGCTGCAGTCGCCGCTGTGGCCCCGGGAGTGACTGCCGGAGAGGTGGATGAGGCGGCCCGGAGCGTTTTGCGGAGGGTGAAGCTGGATAAATACTTCAGCCATTCTACTGGGCATGGTGTTGGCTTGGAGATACACGAAGGACCGAGGCTTGCAGCGAAGCAATCGCAGGTGTTAGAGCAGGGAATGGTGATTACAATCGAACCTGGCGTTTATATGCCGGGACGGTTTGGGTTGCGCATTGAAGATATGGTTTTGGTGACGGCCAATGGCGTTGAGGTCTTGACGCCGAGCGTGAAGGCCTGGGTTGAGCTTTAAAAAAAACGAGATGGTGCCGCAAGAGGCACGGGAAGAGACATGATGGACGGAAATAAGTTGAATGAGCTGCGCGAACTGGTCGAGTTTCTGAAGGCGAATGAGATCGCCGAGTTCGATATGGAGCAGGACGACTTGAAGGTGCGGATCAAATTTGCGGGTGAGCCTGCGGCTGCTCCTGCTGCCGGATTCGATATGGCGCAGTTGAGCCGGTTGATGGCGTCTGCGCCTGCAACTGCTCCAGCCCCAGTTGCTGCGGCCGCTCCCGCGGCGCAAACAGCCGCTGCTTCTGCTGCAGAAGCGGAAGAGAAGTTGCATGAGGTGAAATCGCCTATTGTCGGAACATTCTATGAGTCACCGTCTCCTGGCGCGCCTGCGTTTGTGAAAGTGGGGGACCAGGTCGAGGTCGGGCAGGTGCTTTGCATCGTCGAGGCGATGAAGCTGATGAATGAGATTGAGGCCGACGTGGCGGGTGAAGTGGTGAAGCGGATCGCATCGAGCGGGCAGCCGGTAGAGTACGGGCAGCCGCTCTTTGCCATCAAGGCGCGGTAAGAGACTGTAGCGGTTCATCAGCAAAGTTCGATGGAAGGCAACTGGAGTTTATGTTTCGTAAGGTATTGATTGCCAATCGTGGGGAGATTGCATTGCGCGTAATCAGCGCTTGCAAAGAGATGGGTATCCGCACGGTTGCGGTGTATAGCGAGGCGGATCGAAATTCGCTGCATGTCCGGTTTGCCGACGAGGCGATCTGCATTGGGCCTCCGCGTTCTGCAGACAGCTATCTCAATGTGCCGGCGGTGATCTCGGCTGCTGAGATTGCGGACGTTGATGCGATTCATCCAGGGTATGGGCTGCTGAGCGAGAATGCGAACTTTGCTGAAGTATGCCGGGCATCGAACATTAAGTTCATCGGGCCTCCGCCAGAAGTAACGCGGATGATGGGTGAGAAGTCTACGGCGCGGCAGACGATGAAAAAAGCGAAGGTGCCGATTTTGCCAGGGTCGGATGGGGTGATCGCGGACGAAAATGAGGCACTGGAGTGGGCCAGGAGCGTTGGATACCCAGTGATTCTGAAGGCTGTCGCCGGCGGCGGCGGTCGTGGGATGCGTATCTGTCGCAACAAAGAAGAACTGCCGGGGATGTACCAGCAGGCTTCGACTGAAGCGGCGAATGCGTTCGGCAACGGCGACATGTACATGGAGAAGTTCATCGAGCGGCCCCGGCATATCGAGTTCCAGGTGCTGGCGGATGAACATGGCAATGTGATGAGCCTGGGCGAGCGGGAGTGTTCGATCCAAAGGCGCCATCAGAAGCTGATTGAAGAAGCGCCAAGTCTGATGGTCACTCCCAAGCTGCGGGAAGAGCTAGGAAAGACGATCAAGCGCGCTCTGGAGAATATCGGATATTGGAACGCTGGGACGATTGAGTTTTTGATGGATGAAGATGGCAAGATTTACTTCATCGAGATGAACACTCGGATTCAGGTGGAGCATTGTGTCACCGAGATGGTTACAGGAATCGATTTGGTCAAGGCGCAGCTGCGAATCGCGTCGGGAGAGAAGCTGACCTCGATCATCACGAAACCGGTAGAGATTCGTGGGCACGCAATCGAGTGCCGGATCAATGCGGAGCATCCGGAGAAGTTCACGCCGAGCGCGGGAAAGATTACAGCATTCAATTTGCCGGGCGGTAATGGGGTTCGGGTGGATACGGCGCAGTATGCTGAGGGTTTCGTGCCGCCATACTACGATTCGTTGATCGCGAAGCTGATATGTCATGGGGCAGATCGAGAAGAAGCGATGAACAAGATGCAGCGGGCACTGAGCCAGTTTGTGGTGCAGGGGATTCATACGACGATTCCGCTTCATGAGAAGATCTTCGCTGACAAAGAGTTTCGCTCAGGCCAGTTCGACACGAAGTTTATGGAACGATTCTTCGAACGGCAGAAAGATAGCTAGTCTGTGGAAGGGACGTGGAGAGTTTGAAACGACTCATGGCGTTCATACTGGTAAGTTCCATTAGCTTGAGTGCGCAGACGATAGCTCCTGCCGCAGCGCCAGATCCACTCGCTCCGATTGCGTGGCTGGCTGGCGGCGTGTGGCGTGGGGTGGTTCAAGGGGCAGATGGCAACACCACCAAGATCGAAACGCATGTTGAACCAATTCTGCACGGTAAGGCGTTGAGCTTTAGCAGTAGCTTCAACGGCGTGATGCAGTATCAGGGGTTCTTCGCATATGACGCTGCCAAGAAAGCTATCTTGTTTTCGTACCCGAGCGCAGATGGTGGTCTAGCAAATGGCACGGTAGAGAGCAGGGACGGCTCGTTGCTTTGGGACTTTCAGATGACCGAGTCAAATGGAAGGGTGGGTCATTACCAGGTTCATACGGTTCAGAACGGAGCTGACGACTACACGTGGGCGTTATTCGCTCCGCAAAAGGATGCGTGGGTGAAGCTGTTGGAAATTCATTACCACCGCACGCAGTCTTAGCTATGGGCCAAGTGCAGCGTGCTCTTCCTTGTTTCTACGCCATCATCGACTCGAGTGTGTTGGCGAAACGAGACGTCGACCTCAGCAATTTTGCCTGCGCAGTTCGTGATGCGGGGGTGCAGTTGGTGCAGTATCGTGACAAAGAGTCCGCTCCGCAGACAATTCTTCGCAATGCGGACATCATTCGTAACATCTTCGCGGGAAGCGGATGCTTGTTGATCATGAACGACCGTGCAGATCTCGCGGTGCTTGCTGGGTGGGATGGAGTTCATGTGGGGCAGAGCGATCTGTCGTTGGGGGATGTGCGCACGGTTGTGGGGGCGGAGCGATGGATTGGGGTATCGACTCATTCAGAAGATCAAGTTCGGTTGGCGGAGTCGAGTTGTGCTGACTATGTTGCTGTAGGACCGGTGTTTGCTACAGGGACGAAGCGGGACGCTGAACCGGTGATTGGGCTGGCGGGTGTAACGCTGGCGCGGGCGCTGACGAAGAAGCCGCTGGTCGCGATAGGCGGAGTTACCCGGGCAAATGCGCGAAGTGTGATCGAGGCTGGAGCGGATTCGGTTGCAGTGATCAGTGCATTGATTGACGAAGGGAAGTCAGTCGGAAAAGTGGCGAGAGACTTTATCGATGTTTTACGGTAGAACAGACGAACGTGAATCTTGTGAAAAAAACTGAACTTGACGATCTTCGAGTGCCAGAGGCTGGCCGCGAAGGAACGTCGCCGGCTCCTCAATTTGTGCAGGGAATGGGACTGTTTTCGGCGACGGCGATCGTGATGGGGTCGATGATTGGGTCTGGCATCTTCATTGTCTCGGCGGATATGTCGCGCGGATTGGGGTCGCCGGCGCTACTGATTGCGGCATGGCTTGTGACGGCGGCAATGACCATTATCGGTGCGCTGAGCTATGGCGAGCTCGCTGCGATGATGCCAAAGGCTGGCGGACAATACGTTTATCTACGCGAGGCACTTGGGCCCCTCTGGGGTTTTCTATATGGCTGGACTCTGTTCCTGGTCATTCAGACAGGGACGATTGCGGCAGTCGGTGTTGCGTTCGGGAAGTTTCTTGGTGTGTTTTTCCCGAGTGTCAGTGCACAGAACTGGATTTTCCATATGGGACATGTTCCCGCGTGGCGCGTGGGACCGATGGTGTTGGGCAACATGGACATCGGTTTAAATACGGCGAATTTGTCAGCGATTATCGTGATTACGTTGCTGACGCTCCTGAACACGTTTGGTGTGAAGATGGGCGCGGCGGTGCAGAATGTATTCACCT
This sequence comes from uncultured Edaphobacter sp., assembly GCA_964658525.1. Classification (GTDB taxonomy): domain Bacteria; phylum Acidobacteriota; class Terriglobia; order Terriglobales; family Acidobacteriaceae; genus Edaphobacter. The sequence continues at coordinate 2,959 of CAZZZG010000069.1, read as the reverse complement.
CTGCGAAGGTGCTGGCGTTGGCGGCGGTAGTGCTGGTTGGTGTGTTGGCGAAGAATTCGGCTGCGGTTGCGGCGAACTTTGGTACGGGGTGGCACAACTTTTGGGCTGGTGCGGGGTGGGGCACGATGCATGCTGTTCAGGTCGGAGTGGGTGGGCCGACCGCGTATGTGGGGTTGTTGACGATTGTGGCTGTGGTGCAAGTTGGATCTCTGTTCAGTTCGGACGCCTGGAACAACGTTACGTTCACGGCGGGGGAGATCAGGAATCCGAAGAGGAATCTGCCGTTGTCGCTGGCGATTGGTACTGGTGTTGTGCTGCTGCTGTATGTACTGTGCAACTTCGTCTACCTGAGTGTGCTGCCGATGGTTGGTGATCCGACGGCTACGACTATTGCTGGACGAGGGATCCAGTTTGCGTCGGAGGACAGGGTTGCGACTGCTGTGATGGAGCAGGCCTTCGCGGGATATGGCGCTAAGCTGATGGCCGCGGCGATTCTGGTCTCGACGTTTGGCTGTGTGAACGGGATGTTGTTGGCCGGCGCGAGAGTGTATTACGCGATGAGTCGCGATGGATTGTTTTTCAAATCAGTGGGGAAGCTGAGCGAGAGGTCTAAGACGCCGGTGAACTCGCTGTGGGTGCAGTGGGCGTGGACATGCTTGCTGTGTCTTTCGGGCAGTTACGGGCAGCTGCTTGACTACGTTATCTTCGCCGTCCTGGTCTTCTATGTGATGACGATTGCGGGGCTGTTTGTGCTTCGGCGAACACGGCCGGATGCGGTGCGGCCGTATAAGGCGTTCGGGTATCCGGTACTGCCGGCGCTCTACATCGTGATGGCTGTTTGGATTTGTGCAGTACTATTGCGTTACAAACCTCAATATACGTGGCCAGGTCTGGTGCTCGTTCTGCTGGGGATACCTGTTTATGTGGTATGGACTCGGATACGACCGTCTCAGTCGATTGAGATGACGGCAACCGAAGGGTAGTGAAAGCTTCAGGAAAGTAGAGAACTGGAATCAATGGCGAAGTTGCTGGCAACCAAACCTCTCTCGCGTCTGCTGCATGAGGCGCAGGATGAGGGCGAAAGCGGACTCAAACGTACCCTGGGCCCACTAAATCTGATCACGCTCGGAATTGGGGCGATCATTGGCGCAGGAATATTTGTTCTGACCGGGCAGGCTGCCGCGAAACACGCGGGGCCGGCGGTGATGCTCAGCTTCGTCGTGGCTGGTATAACCTGCGCGTTTGCGGGGCTCTGCTATGCGGAGTTCGCTTCGCTGATTCCCATCGCGGGTTCGGCTTACACGTATGGGTACGCCACGCTGGGCGAATTTGTGGCCTGGATCATTGGCTGGGATCTGGTGCTTGAGTATGCGTTCGGCGCGGCTACGGTGGCTTCGGGCTGGAGCGGATACTTTGTCGGGCTGTTGCAGGACTTCCATATTCATATTCCTCCTCAACTGACAACTACTCCGGGAAATGTGCTGTATCTGTATCACGATCGCTGGCAGGCGTTCGCGGCGCTTCCGGCTGGAATCGACGTGTCGGCGTTGCCGCATGTCACCGGGGTCTTCAACCTGGTGGCGTTTCTGGTGATCACGGTGATTACGACCATTCTGATCATTGGGATTCAGGAGTCGGCGAATCTGAATACGGCGATTGTGATTGTGAAGCTGGGTGTCGTTGGAGTTTTCCTGGTGCTGGGGATTGGGTACATCCTGAAGCATCCCGCTGAGGCTCACGCGAACTGGACTCCTTTCATTCCACCGAGCGAGGGGCCGGGGGCCTTTGGAATCGGGGGGATCACGGCTGGTGCTGCTTCGATCTTCTTTGCGTATATCGGGTTCGACGCGGTGTCGACGGCGGCGCAGGAGGCGAAGAATCCGAAGCGTGATATGCCGATCGGCATCCTGGGGTCGCTGGTGATCTGCACGCTGCTTTACATCGTGGTGTCGGGCGTGCTGACGGGGTTGGTGAACTACAAGGCGTTGAATGTTGGCGATCCGGTTGCCGTCGGCATCGATGTGACGGGCGTCCGGTGGGGCAGCATTCTGGTGAAGATTGGTGCTGTGTTCGGTCTGGCTACGGTGATGCTGGTGATGTTGCTGGGACAGTCACGAGTGTTCTATTCGATGTCGCGTGACGGCCTGCTGTGGAAGTGGGCTGGTGTGATCCATCCCAAGTTCCGTACGCCGTGGATCTCGAACATGGTGGTTGGCGCGATCGTCGCGTTTATGCCTGCGTTGTTGCCGATCAGCAGACTGAGCGAACTGGTCAACATGGGAACGCTGCTGGCGTTTGCGATTGTCTGCGCTGGAGTCTGGATTCTGCGGAGGCGTAATCCGACTCTGCATCGTCCGTTCAAGACACCACTGGTTCCACTGGTGCCGTTCCTAGGAATTGCCAGTGCGCTGTATCTGGTGTGGACATTGCCGACGCTGACCAAGGTGGTGGTGCTGGGTTGGCTCGCGTTTGGGCTGGTGATCTACTTCACCTACAGCGTCAAACACAGCAAGGTCCAACTGGCGCTTAAGGCTGAGGGTAAGTAGGCAATAGGGGGGTGCCCCCCCCTATTGCCTCCGATTAAGTCTTTTATAACCATATATTTGTCGCGATCTCTTTCTGCAAATTCGTCCTGATAAAGGGGTTACGGCCAAATTCGTCCAAACAATAGGGTTATGAGTACAAATGAGAGAGCCCCGGGTCGCCCCGGGGCTTTTCTTTATGCTCTGTACTGAGTATAGCGGGTTAGATGAAACTCATACGCCACGTGGATGTTGTTGTTCAGGCTCAGTTTAGGTGATTTGTGGGCTTGACACGGTTTATTAGGCTCGAGACTTGGTCGAGATGCTGCTTTTCTTGTGGGGGGATGAGAAGGAGAGGCAAGGACAACAGCAGATCCCCTTCGGGAATGACAACAAGAAAAACAAAGGCTACGGGGATGGATCGCACCACGAGGTTG
>CAZZZG010000068.1:6379-22249 GCA_964658525.1 uncultured Edaphobacter sp. | reverse complement strand
ACGCCGCAGGAGTTGTTGCCGATCATGCCGCCGATGGTGCAGCGGCTGTGGGTGGCGGGGTCGGGCGCGAAGGTGAGGTGGAATTTTTCGGCGGCGTCGCGGACGCGGTCAAGCACGATGCCGGGCTGGACGTGGACGGTGCGACTGACGGTGTCGATCTCGCCCATACCGTTCATGTACTTGGAGAAGTCGAGAATGACGGCAGCGTTGCAGCCTTGACCGGCGAGGGAGGTTCCTGCTCCGCGGGTGAGGATGGGCGCGTTGAAGCGGCGGCAGAGAGCGACGGTGGTGATGACGTCGGCTTCGTCGCGGGGGATGACGACGCCGATGGGGATGTGGCGGTAGTTGGAGGCGTCGGTGGAGTAGAGGGCTTTGGAGGCTGGGTCGAAGCGGACTTCGCCGCGGATCTGCTCGCGGAGGAGCTGGCAGAGCTCGTCGGCGTCGGCGAAGGTGTCGTGTGCACGGGCGTGGGAGCTTGGCAGGACGACGAATGGGGAGGAGGACATAGGGCTTAACTATACGAGGATCGTGTCCTGCCGGACGGACCTCCTGCGCGGAGGGCGGTCACTTCGTGACTTGTGTACTCCTTCGGTGACCCCTCCCGTTGGTCGGAGGAGATGATCGTGCCGACCAACGGGAGGATCTTTGCGGTTCATTCTGCCAAGACCGGTATACACGTCACGAAGTGACCGCCCCACGCGTAGTGGGTTCTTCAGGCTTTACCGGTGGCGGTCATCTTGAAGATGGCCTGAGCGTTGGAGCTGTCGAATCCGAGGTCGAGTTTTTGTTTTCCGTCTTCTTCGGGGAGCGGCAGGCGGGTGATGAACTCGTAGAAGGAGCCGTTGACCTCTTTGGAGACGAGTGCGCCTTCGGCGGTGTGGAACTTGCGCTGAACCTTGGCTGCGAGGAAGGCAGTCTGGCGGACGCGGCCCGATTGCGAGGTTTCGACTGCGGCCTTCATGGGCTGGCCCAGGGCTTTCTGTTCTTCGGCGAGCTGATCGACGTCGGGGACGCGGTCGGTAGCGTGGTTGAAGGCGTTGCCTTCGGTGGAGATCCAGGCCATCTCGGGGGATTCGGCGAGGAGAATCTCGTAGTCGGCGAGGGTGGGCTCGGTGTGCTGGCGCTCGAAGACGGAGGCGAGGACTGGGAGGAGCGCGACCGACTCGTCGACGCTGAGGGCGCCGGTGGATTCGAGTTTGTCGAGGAGCGATTTCGCCTGCGGGGTGACGGGATCTTTGGAGGTGGCGGTGACGCGCCGGACGGCGGACTGGAACTCGGGGGAGAAGCGCTCGGGGTGAAGCTCGCTTAGGAAGAACTGCGCGATCTCTTCGGGGTAATCGGCCTGGGCATGGGAGCGGCCAGTCATCTTGAGGCGCTCGAGCGGGTAGACGCCGTTGAGCGCGTAGCCGAGGGGGCGGAGGATGCGGGTGATGGCTTCTTGTCCGGCGGGGAGGCCGCCCATGCCTTCGAGTGCGACGGTGCGGACGGCGCCGTGATCGTGGAGGATCTGGCGGCCTTTGCCGAGAGTGTAGTCGGCGTAGGTCTTCGCGGTGGGGACGCGGCGAAGAAGGTCTTCGAAGAGGAGCATGTTGAGTGCTTGCGCAAGGACAGCGCGGGAGACCTGCGGGCCGGGGGCGGCGGCGATCTCGGGATGGATGACGAGGAGCTTGAAGAGGTGTTCGGTGCGGTCGGTGCCGATGATCTTGCCTAGTACTTCGCGTAGGACGCTGGTGCCTGTGCTCATTGTTAAGTCCTCATGACTGTCGGAGGGTTTGGTCCGGCCCTAACATCATCGTCAATGGGAGTGCGTCTGTAAAGTTGCCCTGCGCGGGCGGCGGTCACTTCGTGACATGTATACCGGCTTCGCCCCGGGCCTCCCGATGGTCGGCGGACGGCCTAGTGGCGGCGGCTTAGAGCGAAGCTGCGAATGCCAGGAGTGCAGCGTCCTGCATGGGTGCTGCGATGAGCTGCATGCCTGTGCCAAAGGGTGCGCCGATGGGTTCTCCAGCGAGTGTGACGGCCGGTAGGCCCGCGAGACTGGCTGGTGTGGTGTAGCGCAGAATTGCTTTGCGGATGTGGGATTGGTCTTCGCCTGAGAGTAGTTTGTTGACCGGGGCGCATGGAACGAGCAGGAAGTCGACTTGTTGGAAGAGCGACGACATCTGAGTGCGGAAGATGTCCAGGCGATGGTGGAGGGCTTCGAGTTGGGTTGTGGTGATGGAGGCTCCCCATGTGAGGCGCTCTGCGATTGCGGGCTCGAAGTGTTGATAGTGGCCGCGGTGGATTTGGGCTGCTTCGCTGGCCTGGATGGTGCTGAATATCTCCAGGCTGTCGGCCCAGAAGGCGGTGTCGATTGGAGTCAGGGTTGACCCGTGATGCGTGAGGTGCTGCTTCCATGCGGCGAATGCGGTGAGGACCTCGGGCTCGGAATCGTAAGTGAAGTCGTCGCCGGAGTAGCCGATTCGAAGTTGGGTGGGCGTGGGGGCCGCGGGGATGTCGTAGATGGCGTTGGCGAGTGCGGGGCCGTCGCGGAGATCGCGGAAGAGCAGGCCGAGGGTATCGAAGGAGGGTGCGAGATGGAAGGCGCCGGACCAGCGATCTTCGCCGCGGCTGACGCCGAGAGATGCGCGATAGCCGGCGAGTCCGCAGAGTGCAGCGGGAACGCGAACCGAACCTCCGGTGTCGGTGCCGATGGCTGCGATTGCGGAGCCTTCCTGGACGCTTGCTGCTGCGCCGCTTGAGGAGCCGCCGGTGAGCAAGGTTGCATCGCGGGGTTGGACAGAGTTGCCGTAATCGGCATTTTCTCCGGTGATGCCGTAGGCCAGTTGGTGGAGATGGGTTTTTCCGAGGATGATCGCGCCCGCGTCGAGCAAGCGCTGCGCGACCCAGGAGTTTTTTCGAGCATCGGGATTGAGCTGTGCGTAATAGCGAGAGCCGCAGCTGGTTGCGGTACCTGCTACGTCAAAACAATCTTTGATCGAGATCGGAATGCCATAGAGGTGTGGACGATTTTGAGCGTCGGCGAAGATTTGTGGGAGTTGTTCGGCGCGATGGAGCGCTTCGGTGATTGTGAGGGTGACGTAGGTGTTGTGCGAGGCGTTGCTGTTGGTTTTGGTTGCGGCCTCGCTTGCAATTGTATGAGGATCGGCTTCGCGCAAGCTGATTGCACCGCGTAGGGATGTGAGCGGAGAGGGCGTGATTGTCATGGTTTGGACCGCCAGAAGAGAAGATGGTCAATGTGCCGGAGCAAAGGTCTGGAAGTAGGCTTGTAAGGCTTTTGCAGCGGGCTCGCCGACCTGCGGCTCGCAGGTCATGGCTGATTTCGGATCGACGGACTTCGGATCGCGGAGATAGCGTTCGAAGATTGCCGGCGATGAGGAAGCGAGGTTGCCTAGCGCGTGCCATTCTTTGCTTGCTTTTGTGCCGCCGTAGCTGCCCATATTGTGACAGCGGTAACAGTGTTGCTGGGCGATTTGAAATCCGGCGATGACCTGCGGGTTTGACGTCTCTCTGGGGTTTGGTGCGATAGCGCCGTAGACCTCCTGGGCGATGCCCAACTCCAACCGTGTGATCTTTGCCGGTATCTTGGGGATCTCCTGAAAGGAGGAGACGCTGAACGATGGAGTGAAGTCAGCGTGGGTAATGAAATAAGTACCTGGATCATCGTTGTGTGTCTTTGCTACCCAGGTTTCGACGGGGAGTCCGTCAATCTTCAAAGCGAGGATTGGACGGTGGGTCTTCACGTATTGGCGCGTGTAGGTTGCGCGATAGCCATCGGAGCATAACGCCGTTACAAGATCCGCACCGGGTAGAGCACCGAGGGAGCGTTCGAGCACATCGAGATAGACACCGGTCACGGTCAGCTTTTGCGGCGGGAGTTCGCGGAAGTTTTCATCGCCCGTTACGGTGACGGTTGTCTGAGGGAGCTTCAGTAGTTGCTGGTACGAGATGTAGCGGACGGTGCCGGGCGCGATGTCTGCTGCCATGCCGGTGATCTCGAGGTCTGAATTCGAGCTGCGTTCCGACAAGAGAAGATGACCGCCTGATGGGAAGTCGGCCGCTGGAAGTACAAGACATGCGGCAACGACAGCGATCAGCTTCACTGGAGGCATGATTCAGACTACCGCGGAATCTATTTTGGGCAAGCGCAAAAAAATGATGAGTTTCGCACGCCGGTAATTCTGACAAGGGGACTTCTATGACTGTAGAGAGAGTATGCCTGCGAGTGGAATTCTGACCCACGCAGGCCGATTGTTGAGTTCGTATAGGAGCTCGTAGAGGGACTTCTCAAGCAGGTAAGCATTGAGCAGGATTTGTGCTTGCGCAGGCTGGGGAATCAACGCTGAATTCGTGGCCCGGACAGTCGCGTGATAGGCGCGGAGAAACTCGGTGGAGACGGAGTTCTGCCAAAGGGTGGCCCACGGCTCGAGATACTTCGCGTCGTCGGGGCGACGTTGCGCGAAGGCGTTGTGTGCGGCGTGCGCGGCGTAACTGAAAGATCGCAGCATGCCTGCTACGTCTCGCAGAGGGGATTGTTTGGCGCGGCGCTCGGCGAGGCTCCGTGCGGGCTCGCCCTCGAAGTCGAGGATGACGTAGTCGCCGCGGGAGCGAAGGACCTGGCCGAGGTGATAGTCACCATGAATGCGGATGCTTTGGCCGGCAAGAGAGGGAGTTGCGGAGGCGATGGCACGCGCGCGGGCGAAGAGTTCGATGCGGCGGCTGAGCACCAGCGCAGCGTTGTCGGCGGTGGTTTCGGTAAGTTGTGACATACCGCGTTTGAGAGCGTCAAGGGTGAGTGAGAGCTGTGCATCGATGCGGTCAGCGTCGGCGACCAGGTCGGCTGTGGTGAAGTCTTCAGCCATGAAGGCGGGGTTGTGAGTCGGGGTGGCGAGCGCGAGATGCATCTCGGCGGTGCGGCGCCCCAGCAGTGCGGCCGCGTCGAGATAGAGACCGGCGTGTTCACGCGCGAGTGCGGGTGATTCGCTCTCTGTAAGGAACGAAGCGGGACTGCCGATGTCGTGGAGAGCCGGCTGGATGGCAACGCTCTCGTAGTAGTGCGAGAGCTCGTCGAGGGTCCACTGCCAGCCGTCGCCTTCGTTTTCGACGAGGCCCTGGAGCATCGCGATGGTGGTGGGCATGCCGTCGTTCGTGCGAAGGGTGATGTCGCCAAGGAACGGAGCGATGCGAGGGAAGTGTGCGGTTTCGGTGAGAAAACGTCCGATCTCAGTGTCGGGATTCTCTCCGGGTTGGAGCCGACGGAAGAGCTTCATGATGAGCTTCGCGTCGTAGAGGATAGATGTGTTCGACTGTTCGGCTGAGCCGGTGCGTGCGGGCAATGGATCGGTGCCACGGGCTGCCGCGAACGCGCTGCTCTTGCGCCCGTGGAGGGTTCCGTTCTGCGTGTGCAGCTCTCCGCTACTTTCGATGAGTTGAAGGATCGCCTGACGGACGTCTTCTCGTGCAATTGCATCGTGCAGGATTGCGGGGCCGTCGCCGGTTGTAACGGTGGCGACGATGCTTGCGGGATCTGAAGTGCGAACCATCTCAGCGGCGTCGCCCGTACTGATGGTCAGTGAGAGCTGATAAACATCGGTGCTGCCGTCCTCATAGGTGAGATTGAGAAAGAGCAGAGCTGCGTTCAGACCGGGGAGCAGCGCGGAGTCGAGGATTTCGACCGACTTGATGGTTCGTGTCTTTGCTCCGAACCAACGCTGATGTGGAAGGAAGCTGACGAGCAGCTGCTGCAAGGAAGCTAATTGAGCGCCTGTGAGGATGCCTTCGATGCCGTGGCTGAACATGCTGACGATGGGTTCGTCGACGGGAACTTCGACCGGCTCAGGCGATGAAGGCGCGGACTGGAGTTCGAGCCAGAGAAAAGAGTAGGGCGCGAGCGTGAACGGGTATGGTTGTGCAGTGATGGTCGGGAAGGTTACGTAACCCAACATTTCGACAGGAATCATGCCGACAAACTTGGATAGGTCGAGTGAGACGGGTTGCGAGAAGCGGGATAAGTTCGCAACGCACAGAACTGTTTCGCAGTTGTCGCCCTCCTGGTATTGGCGAACGTAGGCGAGGATTTTGCGGTTATCGGGATTGAGGAACTCCTGCGTGCCGCGCCCGAAGACGTGGAAGAGTTTGCGAAGGGCGATCATGTTGCGCGTCCAGTGAAGAAGCGACGATTGATCGGACTGCTGGGCCTCGACGTTGATGGATTGATAGCCCCAGATGGGGTCCATGATGACGGGGAAGTAGAGCTGTGCCGGAACCGCCTTGGAGAAGCCTGCGTTGCGATCGGAGTTCCACTGCATGGGCGTGCGGACGCCGTTGCGATCTCCGAGGTAGATGTTGTCACCCATGCCGATCTCGTCGCCGTAGTAGAGGATCGGTGTGCCGGGAAAGCTGAGGAGGAGCGAGTTGAGCAGCTCGATGCGGCGGCGGTTGTTGTCGACCAGCGGCGCGAGGCGTCGGCGAATACCAACGTTGATGCGCATGCGCGGGTCGGCCGAGTAGGCGAGGTACATGTAATCGCGCTCGTCGTCGGTGACCATCTCGAGTGTGAGCTCGTCGTGATTGCGGAGGAAGAGACCCCACTGGCAGTTGTCTGGAATGGCGGGAGTCTGCGCCATGATGTCAGTAATGGGCAGACGGTCTTCCTGGCGAAGCGCCATGTAGATGCGCGGCATCAGCGGGAAGTGGAAGGCCATGTTGCACTCGTCGCCGTCGCCGAAGTAGGGACGAACGTCGGCGGGCCACATGTTGGCTTCGGCGAGCACGAGGCGATTGTCGTACTCGGCATCGATGACGGCTCGAATCTCTTTTATTTTGACGTGGGTTTCGGGCACGTTTTCGCAGCTTGTGCCGTCGCGTTCGACGAGATAGGGGATTGCGTCCAGGCGCAGGGCGTCGACGCCCATGTCGAGCCAGAACCGCATTGCCGTGAGGACCTCTTCCATCACGCGTGGGTTATCAAAGTTGAGGTCGGGTTGATGGGAGAAGAAGCGATGCCAGTAGTACTGCTGCGCGACCTCGTCCCAGGTCCAGTTGGACTTTTCCGTGTCAACGAAGATGATGCGGACGCCTTCGAAGAGTTTGTCGGTGTCGCTCCAGACATACATGTCGCGCTCGGGCGAGCCTTTGGGGGCGAGACGCGCTGCTTTGAACCACGGGTGCTGATCGCTGGTGTGGTTGATGACCAACTCGATCATGACTTGCATGCCGCGCAGATGAGCGGCGTCAAGGAACTGTTTAAAGTCGTTGAGCGTGCCGTAGCTGGAATTGACTTCGACGTAGTTGGCTATGTCATAGCCGTCGTCACGCAGCGGCGAGGGGAAAAAGGGAAGCAGCCAGAGGCAAGTGACACCCAGGTCCTGCAAGTAGTCGAGCTTCGACATCAGTCCGGGAAAATCGCCGATGCCGTCCGAGTTCGAGTCCATAAAGGCTCGGACGTGGATCTCGTAGATGATCGCGTCCTTGTACCAAAGCGGATCGGTAGCGCTGCCGGCTTTTTTCACTCTTCGCCCCTCGTGCTCAAAGCTGATTTAACGGATTGTTGTTTATGGCGTAGGTGGTGTTTCGACAGTAGGTTTGCGGAGCAGACGGAAGATATGTGCAGGCATCACGTCCGGTCGCAGCCCGACGTAATTACTGCGGTCGTGCCACTGATAGCGTGTGCCGGTGAGCAGATCTTCAATCTCGAAGGTTTCGTTGTGCGGGACCGCCAGCTGTTTGAGGTCTAGGTCGATCCATCCCGCTTGCTCCTGGGTCGGATCGAGGTTGACAGCCACAAGGATCCGATTGTCTCCGCTCGATTTGCTGTAGGCAATGATGTTCGAGTTATCGACATGATGGAAGTGAAGTGAGCTGTCGGAGTGAAGTGCAGGATTATTTCTTCTGATTTGATTGACGAGCGTGACGAGAGGCGCGAGGCTGTTGCTCGCACTACGATTCCAGTGGCGGATCTCGTATTTCTCGCTGTTGAGGTACTCTTCGCTGCCTGGTTTGGCAGGAACGTTTTCGCAGAGCTCATAGGCTGGCCCATACATGCCGTAGTTTGCTCCGAGCGTTGCTGCAAGGATAAGACGCTGCATGAAGGCGGGACGGCCGCCGTTTTGCAGCGTGGCATGCAGGATGTCGGGTGTGTTGGGCCAGAGGTTGGGATGAAAGAAGTCGGTTACTGGAGGCTTCGTGATCTCTTCGAAGTACTGTTGCAACTCGTCCTTTGTGTTGCGCCAGGTGAAGTAGGTGTAGGACTGGCTGAAGCCGGCTTTGGCGAGCGAGTACATAACATGCGGACGGGTAAAGGCCTCGGCGAGAAAGATCACATCGGGATTTTTTTTATGAACTTCGCCGATGCACCACTCCCAGAAAGGAATGGCTTTTGTGTGCGGATTGTCGACGCGGAAGATTTTGACGTCGCGCTTGATCCAATAGGTGAAGACATCGCGCAAGCCCTCCCAGAGCCCTCGCCAATCAGACGACTCGAAGTTGAGGGGATAGATGTCCTGATATTTTTTTGGAGGATTTTCAGCGTATTGGATTGTGCCGTCGGGGCGAATGTTGAACCAGTCGGGGTGCTCAGAGACCCAGGGGTGATCGGGCGAGCATTGGAAGGCGATGTCGAGAGCAATCTCCATGCCGTGTTCACGGGTTGCGGCGACGAGCGCGTCGAAGTCGCGAAGAGTGCCCAGGGGAGAGTGGATTGCTTTGTGGCCACCTTCTTTTGCTCCGATGGCCCAGGGGCTGCCGGGATCGTCTTCCGTTGAGGTGACGCTGTTGTTCGGGCCTTTGCGAAACGCTTTGCCAATAGGATGAATCGGCGGCATATAAAGAACGTCGAAGCCCATCGTCGCTATGTCTGGCAGAAGCGCTCTCACATCAGCGAAGGTGCCGTGGCGGGTTGGGTCGGGCGAAGTAGATCGCGGAAAAAGTTCGTACCAGGTGGAGTAGCGTGCTCGTTCGCGGTCGACCCAGAGGTGGAGTTCTCTTGCGTAGCGCGTGGCGAATGCGAGGTCAGGATATCGCGCGACCAGAGCGACGATCTCGTCCGTCAGTGGATTCTCGTAGACGTCAGATTTTGCCTTCGCCAGTTTGAGCAGGCGTGCGGCTTCGTCGGCCAAGTGTTTGCTGTCGGCCCCTTCTGCGCGTTTTGCCACATGCTCCAGGATGAGTGCTCCGGAACGCAGGGCAAGCGGAATATCCTGTGGCGCGGCTGCGGAATTTGGGCCTCCGGGAATGGGTTGCGCATCGAGGCGCTTTTGCAGATCCGCAGACCAGGTATCGAAGTGATCAACCCACGCCTCGAGGGTGTAGAGCCAGTCGCCGAGCGCGTCGACCGTGAAGGTGGCAGACCAGAGATCATTGGTAAGCGGGGAGAGAGGAGTGGAGCGCCAGTTGGCCTCGCTCGAATGGCGATAGAGCAGGCGTCCAGAGACGTGGTCGTGGCCATCGCCAAAGACCGCAGCAGTTACGGTTACGGTGTCGCCCAGAATACGCTTTGCTGGATAACGTCCACAGTCGACTTGTGGTTCGACCTCTTCAATAACGACACGCTTACGACCTTCAATAGGTTTCATACTCACTCAAATCTTCTGACTCGCTTTCGTTACCTATAGTAGTCCGACAGGCCGCTTCAGACGTCGCTATCGGACCAGACGGGACTCCTCATAGGAAGATGCAGACTGAGACGTATGTGTTTGCTGGCAATGGGAAAGCGTCGTGTTGTATGTGTGTCGCGTAACCGCAGACGAAGCGAAAAGGTCGCCGAGGCTGACAGTTTTCAGGTCTCGTGCGAACTGATTTTCAATCGAGGGTCTGCGGACCCGACCGTCGTATGCGGCCTTTTGGGGCGGCTGCCAGCAGGGATTTCGATAGGGAAACATTTTAGGAAAACCGTAGCCAAGGTCCTGGATTTTGATGGCAATTTCTCCAATTGAAATAATTTTCCCCTTGACAATCGGTTGACGCCTTTGTTCGACTTGCGGGCGTTACAGGGAGGCGGAGATTTCATGGCACACCTACGCAAGACCAGCGCTCCTTCAGAGTCGACCAAGAACGGTGGGGCACAGCGCAGAGACTTTACCGACTCGACCGGTTTTCTGAAGATGAGATTTTCCCGGGCATTTCAAACCATCCTCTTGCTGATGCTTGTTGCGGTCATCGGTCCGCAAAAGGCGACGTTGGCTCAGACCGATCTTGGCTTCATCTCGGGAACCGTACGGGATGCTGCTGATGCTGTGGTTCCGAACTGTCAGATCGAGATCAAAAACTCGAGAACAGCGACAACTCGAACCGTCACATCCGACCAAAACGGCTACTTCAACGCGCCATCGCTTACGGTAGGGCCTTACACTGTCTCAGCCACGGCGCCCGGATTTAAGCATCTGGTGACGAATGTCGATGTAACTACAAACGGCACGACCGCTAATCTTCAACTCAGCGTCGGGAATGTGCAGCAGGAGGTGACGGTCACCTCAGAGTCCGGCTCGGTAAGTTTGCAGACCGATAACCACGAGCTGGCAACAACGGTTTCTCCGACCCAACTGGTCAATCTGCCGAACAACACCAGAAGCATTCTGAACGTCGCGACTCTGGGACCCTCGTCGCAACAAGGTACCGATGTCGGCGTTGATGGAGGCGATGAAAGTTTTTATGGTCAGACTGCCAATTCAGTCATCATTTCCGGGCTTGGCAACGCACACACTGCATTTCTTCAGGATGGTGTAGATAATACCAACCTGTTGACGCAGACGGTAAATATCCTGTCGTCTGTTGAGGCGAGCCAGGAAGTCACGACGATTCTGAATGGCGCACCTGCGCGCTTCAGCCAGCCTTCGATCATCAACGTAATTACCAAGAGCGGATCGAATAAGATTCACGGAACCGCGTATGACTTTCTGCAGAACGATGACTTCGACGCACAGAACTGGTTTGCTACGTCGAAGCCTGCAAAGCGCTACAACCAGTTTGGGGGCAACATCGGAGCTCCGCTCTGGAAGAACAAGCTGTTTGCTTTCTTCGATTATTCAGGTCTGCGCAGTCACACAGCAAACGTCTATCAGGATCGAGTGCCCACCGCCGCGGAGCGAGGGGGCGACTTCTCTGCCGACGGTGCGACTCTTTACGATCCTTCCACCTACAATCCGGCGACAGGCACAAGCCAGCCATTTGCAGGCAACAAAATTCCCACCATCAGCCCTTTTGCTCAGCTTTGGTTGCAGAACTATCCTGCACCTACTCAGGCGCTCAACGCGAGTAACGTCAACTATGTCGTAAACTTGCCGGCGATCAGTAACTACGACGAGTATCTTGGTCGTGTCGACTTCAACATCTCGCCGAAGGATTTGTTGTTCGGGACTGTTGCAAGGCTCGAGAGTCAGTCTGGCCAGGACAGCATTACGCCGAATCTCTTCGGTATCTTCATCGCATTGAAGGGGACGAATATTTCGGCTGCCGAAACTCACGTCTTCAACTCAAACATCGTGAATGTTCTCAAGGTCGGTTATAACCGCAGCAATCTGTTTCGCAGCCAGCAAGGCCAGGGCGCAGTAGATTACGCGGCATCTTACGGATTGGAGAACGTTAATCCTCAGCCCTCTCAGTGGACGCCTCCGCAGATAAACCTGAACAGCGACAACTACACTTCGCTTGGAGATCCATACTCTCCGCAGGGCGCGATTCAAAATCGTTTCCAGTACACCGATGAGGTCAGTTGGAAGATTGGCAATCATACTTTTGTGTTCGGCGGTGAATATGTCCGAACGCAGTTCGACGGTGACTGGGTTGTCGGCAACAACGGCATCTACAACTTCGACGGTAGTGCGACCTCGCAGTACATCAACGGTGTGCGCAGCTCGACCAATCAGGGTAACTCCCTCGCTGATCTTGAACTCGGATTTCCGAGGACTGCCAACGCTGCAAATGGTGTGACCCTGGGTGCATTTCGCGGCACGGACGTTTCGGGTTATGTGCAAGATGACTGGAAGGCGCTGCCTCGGCTGACGTTCAATATCGGATTGCGTTATGACTTCGACAATCCGCCTAACGATAAGAATGGCCATGGTGGCCTCTTTAGTGTGGCTTCGAACACGGTCATTCCCGGAACATGGAAGACAAACTACAACGACTGGGCACCTCGGTTCGGCTTCTCGTATCAGGCAAATGATCGCACTGTAGTCCGTGGCGGGTACGGGATCTACTACGCCCCGATTCTCTACAACAATCTGCAATTCGAGTTACTGTATTCGCCAAACTTCGTAAATCAGTCTTACTCTCTCAACATTGCTGCTCCGCTCGATATTCAACATCTGTTTGTTGCCAATCCTTCGTTGGCCGGGCAGCAGAGTTATACCTTGACGAAGACCCTGAAAGACACGTCAGTGCAGGACTGGAACGTCAATATCGAGCGATCGCTTAGCAACAACACTCTCTTGACCCTTGGATATATTGGGAACGTGACTCGTCACCAGTCTGCGCGCGCCGATCTCAATCAGCCGTTTGGATTCACCGCGGGAAATACGAATGGAATCCGCGACCTGAAGCCGAATCCGATCGTTGGACCGACGGATGGACAACTGAATGCCATCTCGGCCAACTACAACGCCCTCGCAGTAAAACTGGAACGAACTTTTACCAATGGCCTGCAGTTCCTGGGCGCCTATACCTACTCGAAGGCTATGGATATCCTGGATGGCGATAACGCAGACATCCAAAATCTCTACAACCCTGGATTGACATACGGACCGGCAGGCTTCGATCGCACTCACAACTTCATCTTCAGTGGAGTGTACGAGCTGCCGTTCGGTCCCGGGAAGAAGTTCCTCAACTCAAACAATCTGCTCAACCGCGAGATCATTGGCGGTTGGCAGCTCTCCGGCATTCAGCTGTTCTCCACTGGGCAGCCGATCCAAATCACAGCTAACAACAATGCTGATACCAGCTCGGTTCACAGCGTTTATGCAAATCGGATCTGCACCGGGAATGCTCCCGCAGGTCACTCTCGCTTACAGTTCTTCGATCCTTCCTGCTATGTGCAGCCCGCGACTGGCCAATATGGAACAGCCAGGAGTGGACCGCGTTTGCCGGGCATCGATACGACGAATATAAGCCTACAGAAGGCGTTTGCGATCACCGAACGGCAACAGCTCCAGTTCCGTGCGGAGGCGTTCAGCGTCTTCAACCACCCGAACCTGGCGACCGGAAGCACCAGCATTACGAATTCGGCTGCTGGTCTACTTACAACGGAACCGGTTGGTCAACGAGTGTTGCAACTCGCTCTGCGTTACGCATTCTAGTAGCGTTTCGCGTCTAACAACAGAGAGGGTCAGAGGCTTCCTTTCTGACCCCTGTCAGCTTAGGATTGCTCGACGAAATTCGTTCCGCTTTACTTGTTTGCTACACCGAAAAGAAAGCATTGGAGATTGGTCATGGCTGTGACGCGACGTAAGTTTCTATTGAACTCCACGTATGCAGGAGCGGGGTTTGCGGTAATTGGCGCAATGAAGCCAGTCGTTTTGTTAGCGCAAACAGGCGAAAAGGAGATGGCTCCATACCTGACCGGAATCAGGATGGCTGCAACACCAGCGACGAACTATCGCGCGTACCGCTCCAAGGTGGTTGCGACACCAGATGTCACAACCTGGGTTCAGGTGGATCTGAAGAAGAGCGTTCCCATCTCCGCCATCCAGTTATTTCCTGCCTCCGAGCGGATGTATCCGGGCCGCGATCAATATTACGGCGGTGAAGGGTTCCCGCTCCGTTTCAAACTGGAAGCTTCGGACGATGCGGGCTTTGCGAAGGCGGACACGATTGCAGACTTCACTCAGTCCGACTTCCCGGATTTGAAAGACAACATTACGCAGTACGCGGCGCATGATGTTCATGGGCGATATGTACGGTTGACGGCCACGCGACTTCGGCCCGTAAAAGCACCTGATACCGACGGCACACCGCTGGGCAAAGAGCCGAAGGATAGCCCCGACTACACGCTGATGGTTGCGAAGATGGCCGTTTTGTCCGGCGGGCATGATGTTGCGGTGGGCTGCAAAGTAACCGCAGATGAAAAGTACGGAAACAACGAGCTTGTCGCGCAGCTTACGCGGCCTCCACGGCAGGATGGAGAAGGAATCCGCGTCGACAATCCCCATGCGGTGACCGATGCTGCAACCTGGAAGCCTGCAAAATATAAAGCAGAGGCTCCGAAGACGGGAGTGACATTGGATGGCGGCGTCTTTCAGGCCGCAATGCAAAACAACATTCAATATCTGCTGAACTCTTATACGACTGACGATCTTCTCCGCCAGTTTTACGAGCGAACTGGGAAGATTAAGAACTTCAAGCCAACCGGCTCGCAGGTCTTCTGGGAGGAAGATCTTGCGGGTTCAAACGCAGGCCGTTTTCTGATGGGCGCGGGCAACACGGTGCGCTGGATAGACGACCCTGAGTTGCGTCGTCGCCTCAATGTTGTGGTCGACGGAATTGAGGAATGCCGTCAGCCGAATGGATACATCATGGCGTATCCCGAAGACACAATTTTTTATTCTGAGCGTGCGGCCTACACTCGCGCGTGGCTCACGCATGGACTGCTGGAAGCGGGATATGCAGGCAACCCGAAAGCACTTCCGATGCTGCGCGGGTACTACGACTGGTTCAACCAGCAATCGTTCCTGCCGGTCATGCTGCGCGGAGCGATTCAAGGCGGCCAGGGCATGGTGGCGAATACGCGTGTATGCACAAGCCCAGTTGGAAAACCAGCGGATGCACAGGTGATTCAGCGCTACTACCAGGAAGATGGCTGGATGGAAGGGTTGGCGAAGCAGGAGAAAGAGCAGGTTTGGCAGTATCCATACGACCGCCCGCATTGCTATCTGCTGACTAATCTTGAAGCGTACCTGGACATGTATCTTGCCACAGGCGATGTGCGGTATCGCGACGGTGTGCTGGGCGCGTGGGAACTCTATCGCGCACACTGGCAGCAGGCGGGCGGAAGCATCTCTATCATCGAGTTCGAGAAAGATCCGCCGAACAGCAACTATCTCCACCAGAAGCTTGGCGAACTGTGCGGCAGCAGCTTCTGGGTTTTCCTGAGCCAGCGTTTCCAACTTCTGAATCCTGATGAAGAGCGTTATGCCACTGAGATTGAGAAGTCGATTTACAACGTTGGCATGGCAAATCAGGACGGCGGGGTAGGCCTTCGCTACCACACGATCATGGAAGGCAAGAAAGAGAAGTCCACGCACGAGAACACGTGTTGCGAAGGGCAGGGAACACGGCTGCTAGGGACTTTGCCGGAACATATCTACTCCATTGCGCCCGATGGTATCTATGTGAATCTCTACGAGCCCTCGACGATTCGTTGGCAGCAGGCTGGGCAACCGATGGAGCTGAAGCTAAAGACGCGCTTCCCATACGACACGCATGTGAGCGCCGCGGTGAAGGTGTCGGCACCTATACAAGCTAACCTGCGAATTCGAGTTCCTTCCTGGGCCGCGAAGGAGATGGCCGTGTCAGTCAACGGCAAGGTGGCGGGTTCAGGCAAGCCTGGCTCGTATCTCGCCGTCGATCGTAAGTGGACCGACGGAGATGTCATCGAGTTTGTGCTTCCTGCAGAGATCCGGGTGAAGCGCTACAACGGAGACGACCAGGTTGCGGGTAAGAAGAGGTACTCGGTCGAGTACGGCCCAATCCTACTCGCTGCTGTGGGCGCTCCAACAGCAAATATCACGGTGGACAAGGGCAAGGAAGCAGAGCATCTCGCAGATCATTTGGAGCCGGTCGATGGAGCGCCGCTTCACTTCTCCGTTCGTGGAAACACGGGTCAGAAGTTCATGCCCTACTGGCAGATCTCAGAGGAAGAGTTCACCTGTTATCCGGAAG
>CAZZZG010000068.1:0-6279 GCA_964658525.1 uncultured Edaphobacter sp. | reverse complement strand
AAGTTCATGCCCTACTGGCAGATCTCAGAGGAAGAGTTCACCTGTTATCCGGAAGTGACGGCGATGGCGTAATTCAGTCTGGGTGGACTGCTGTTGATCGGCAGTCTGCCCGCCCACTCGAGCAAAACAAGTTGAAGTTAGTTTTCCAACTTTGCAAGTGTTTCGGTCAATCAAACTCATGAAAATTCTGCGCCCTGCAATCTCTCCGCTGGCCTCCGTCGCGCATGCTCTTTTAGTTGCTCCGGTCTTGTCTCTTTGCGTAGCACAAACTTTCGCGGCACCAGTCCATCTTCGCGTTGATCAGCGGGTTGATCCGCTCGGCATCGATTCGGCTGCGCCCACGCTGTCGTGGCAGAGCGATTCCACCGAACGAAACTGGACTCAGTCGGCGTATAGGATTCTTGTCGCCAGCTCACCCGCCGCGCTGCGAGCCGGACATGCAGACGTGTGGGACAGCGGGAGGCAGCGGTCATCAGAGTCGGTAAATGTGGTGTATGCCGGGCCTGCGTTGAAGTCTCACCAACGTTGTTACTGGACCGTTCGAACCTGGGACGCGAAGGGAAAAGAAGAGCGTTCCGCCGAGGCCGCGTGGTGGGAGATGGGTCTGCTGCAATCGTCTGACTGGCAGGCCCAGTGGATCCGCCGCAGTGATGACGACGAGACAGCAACATTGAAAAAGATCGCGTGGATCTGGTTGCCGGATGGGGACGCACAGCATGTCGCGCAGGGTGTAGAGGCAGAGTTCCGTTATAACCTGCATCTGAGCGAAGTTCCCGCGTCAGCCAGCCTTCACGTCTTCGCAGGTGGGATCTTCACGACGCGGGTGAACGGCGTGGTCACCGGTCATAAGGATCAATGGGGAGCTTTCGATCGCGAGGATATCCGCGACCAGCTACATGCAGGCGACAACCAGATCGTCATTCACATAGAAACTCCGAAGTCGAATGAGGCGAACAAAACCTTCCGCGCCGCCCTCGCCGCAGCTCTCCAACTTACAGACGACTCAGGCAAAACGAGCTGGATCGAAAGCGACGATACATGGCAGGCGCGATCGATCAAACCTGCGGAAGGCAGGGAGTGGTCGCCTGCAAGAAGGCTTGGGGCGCTTGCGGATCTCCACTTTGGCGTCTACACGGATCGCGAATCACCTGCTCCCAATCCTGACAGAATCGATTCAGGCACTGCACTATTCCGCAAGCAATTCACCGCAGAGCGCAAGGTGGCCTCGGCGCGACTTTATATCACTGCGCTTGGAAGTTATGAGGCCTTTCTGAATGGAAAGCGAGTCAGCGATTTTAGACTGACGCCGGGCTTCACGGACTATCGGAAGCGTGTTTTATACCAGACGTACGACGTTACGTCACTCCTCGTACCCGGGAACAACACCGTTGCGGCCATTCTTGGAGCAGGGTGGCACGGTAGTCCGCTGTTGTGGTCTGGCTCGCGGTTGTTCCCTGGGCCTGATCGTCTACGCGCTCAGCTGGAGTTGACCTTCGCCGACGGCACTCATCAAATGATCGCAACTGACTCCAGCTGGCAGACAGCTCCATCACCTATAGTGTCCTCCGAGATCTACGGCGGGGAAGCGTACGATGCCCGGCTTGAAGTCAAAGGTTGGGGCACCTCTGCAACTCGCGATTCCTTGAGTTGGACACCAGTGGTCGTCGACGATGCGAACACCAAAATTCTCGTGACAGCTCAACCAGACACACCCGTGCAACCCAGGGAGAAGATCACTCCGATCAATGTGACGATGGTTGGATCCGGTAATGCGCAGGATGCTGTCTTCGACATGGGACAGAACATGGTCGGCGTGGTGAGTCTTCATGTGCGAGGCACGCGAGGAACTACTGTGAAGCTGCGCTTCGCGGAGCGGCTCAACCCAGATGGAACCGTCTATACGGAAAATCTGCGCGACGCCGACGCGACGGATTACTACACGCTCAGCGGCAACGGAGACGAAACGTGGACTCCAGTGTTCACCTTCCATGGCTTTCGGTATGTACAGATGTCGGGCTATAGCGGAAAACCTCCGCTTTCGACTTTGCAGGGCGAGGTGTTGAATAGCCTTCCTGCTTCACCGTCAATTCGCTTTGAAAGTTCCAGCGAGCTTCTCAACAAGATGAGCAAACTTGGCTTGTGGGGACAGCGCGGCAACTTCCTTTCGATCCCCACCGACTGTCCGCAACGAGACGAGCGCATGGGATGGATGGGCGATGCAGGCGCCTTCTGGCGCACAGGCTCGTACAACTTCGATATCGATGCGTTCTCGCATAAGTTCATGCTGGATGTAACCGATGCCCAGACTGCCGATGGCGCATTCTCAAATATCTCGCCGGATCTTATGATGGGTCGCAGCGACCATCCGGGCGCGCCTGGCTGGGGAGACGCCGGCGTGTTGGTCCCGTACGCAACCTGGTTGCAGTATGGAGACGCTTCGTTGATCGAAAGGGACTGGGCGAATATGGAGCGATGGATGGACTTCATCCTGCGCACAAACCCGACTTACATTCGAGAAAAAGAACTTGGAAATAACTTCGCGGACTGGCTCGCACCTGATCCACGAACGCCTTCTGACCTTGTTGCGACGGCCTACTGGGTCATCATCGCGCGACAGATGCAGACCATGGCGGTCGCCCTTGGCCGCACTGCAGACGCGGAGAAGTACGCGACGCTGATCTCCCATATTCAGTCGGCGTATCAGCAAAAATACGTTCACTCTGACGGTTCAGTCGCGGGAGACACGCAATCAGCCTATGTGCTGACGCTCTATACGGGGCTGGCTCCAAAGGAGCTTGAGAAGTCGATGACCGATCGCCTGGTGCGCGACATTGAGGCTCGCAAGACGCACCTGACGACGGGATTTCTGGGTACGCCGTTCCTGCTCTCGGTGTTGGAAGCTGAAGGCCGCTCGGATGTAGCCTACAACCTGCTTCTGACGACCACCTATCCGTCCTGGGGCTATATGGTCGACAAGGGTGCGACGACATGGTGGGAGCGTTGGAACGGTGATACCGGCGATCCTGCAATGAACTCCTACAACCACTACGCGTTTGGTTCCGTGATGGCGTGGGTCTTTCGACGCGTATCCGGCATCGACGCAGATCCTGCGATGCCGGGATTCCATCATATTCTGATTAGCCCACACGTCGAGCCCGGCTTGTCCCATACGCATACTGAGTACGATTCTGTGTACGGAACGGTCGTGACGGACTGGACCAAAGACCCGAACGGACAACTTCAACTGAACGTGAAGGTGCCGGCTAACACCACAGCGACAGTCTTCCTTCCTGCGACTTCCACGAGTCTCGTGAAGCAGGATGGAGAACGTGTCACGATTCCTTATAAAGAAGGATCGATGGTGCGCGAGCTAGGCTCAGGAAGCTACAAGTTTTCGATTGATAGCAACTGAGTGTGATGTGCGATTCGGAACGACGTCCTGCGTTATCAATATCCCGCTGCTTTACCGTATTTGCGGCGGTTATCATGCCCGCCCAGTAGCTCGTGGGTTTTAGGATCGACTGCAATCAGTTCGCTGTCGCCCCAGGTGCCGGGGTTGTGCTCGTCGGCGACGGCGAGTCGATTTACCGTATAGCCCATCTGTTTGAGCTGTTCGGCGACGTCAGGCGAGAACTTCTTTTCGAGGTCGAGGCGGTCCGGTAGGTATTGGTGGTGGAAGCGAGGAGCGTCGGCGGCCTGCTGGATGTTGAGGCCGTTGTCTGCGACGCTGAGGAAGTCGTTGGCCACCGTGGTGATGATGGTAGAACCGCCCGGAGTGCCGAGCACGAAAGCGAGTTTCGCGTGATGGAAGAGGCTGCCCTTCGTGGTGATGATGGTGGGGGTCATGGCCGAGAGTGGGCGCTTACCGGGAGCGATTGAGTTGGCAGGGCCCTGAATGAGGCCGTACATGTTGGGGACGCCCATCTTCGAGGCGAAGTCGTCCATCTCGTCGTTCATGAGGAAGCCGAGGCCGTCTACGGTAACTCCGGACCCGAAGGTGTTGTTGAGCGTGAATGTGTTCGCGACGGCGTTGCCCTCAGCGTCGACGATGGAGAAGTGTGTGGTCTGGGTGGATTCGTGCGCGGTGGGTTGAAGCTGCGGAGGAGGCGGCATGAAGCCAGCGGGCCGGACGAGGTCCTTCGAAGGCGTGGGTAAATCGGGTTGAATGGAGCTGCGCCAGGCGGCGGCGTAGGCGGGGTTCGCCATCTCCTTCAGCGGTTGCGGCGTGAAGTCGGGATCGCCGAGGTAGTCCGCGCGATCCATGTAGGCGCGGCGAAAGGCTTCAGTGATGACGTGAACCTGAGGAGCGGAGCGGTCTGCGCCCAGCTTGGGCAGGTTGTAGGTGGAGAGGATGTTGAGGATCTCGACCAGAACGATGCCTCCGGAGGAAGGGGGCGGCGCGGTAATTATTTTGTACCCGTGGTAGCTACCTTTTATCGGTTCGCGATCTCTGACTTGGTAGGCGGCGAGGTCGGCTGTGGTGATGAGGCCGCCGCCGGCCTTTTCAAACGCGGCGATCTGTTTCGCCATCTCCCCCTTGTAAAACTCGTCGGGATCGGCTGCGATGCGTGTGAGAGTTGCTGCGAGCAATGGCTGCTTGAATGTGTCGCCTGCTTTGTAGAAGTCGCCATCGCGCTGGAAGATCTGCGCGGACGTTGGGAAGCGGGAGAGCGATTTGTTGTGGAGATTCTGCGCCTCTTCCGCGGAGAGGACATAGCCATCGGTCGCGAAGTGGATGGCGGGAGCCATGTCCTGCTTGAGGGGCAGCTTGCCGAAGTGGCTCTGCGCATAGACGAGGCCGGCGACAGTTCCGGGAACGCCCGAGGCCATGTACCCAACAGTTGAGAGTTCAGGGATAACGTTCTTCTGCTCGTCGAGATACATATCGCGGGTCGCGGCGGCGGGAGCTTTCTCGCGGTAGTCGAGGAAGTGGGTTTTGCCGTTGTGGTTGCGGATGAGCATGAAGCCGCCGCCGCCGAGATTGCCTGCCTGCGGATAGACCACGGCGAGAGTGAAGGCGACGGCGACGGCTGCGTCGATCGCGTTTCCGCCTTGTTTGAGGATCGCGAGGCCGGCGTCGGTCGCGTCGTGGTGGATCGTGACGACCATAGCGTGTTTGGCGCGAACAGGTTCTTCGGAGATTGTTGTCTGCGCATTAAGCAGCATGCCTCGAGATAGGAGCAGAAAGCAGAGAGTCATTGCGAGGCAGGACTTTGGTGTCGGGGAGGCGAGAGGCAAGGACTTTCTCCGATGATGGTTTTTGGACGTTGGAGAGGACAGCATATCGCGGATCATCCGCAGTTTTGGATCGTCCGCAATGCGTGCGACTCTCCAAGACCTTGGACGATAGAATCAAAGGCTATGTCGACGCGTGTGCGTTCCTATTCGAAGATCAATCTGGGGCTGGCGATCGGGCCTACGCGGCCTGACGGATTTCATGGGCTGACTACGCTGTATCAGACGCTTGAGCTGCATGACCTGGTTACAGTTACGGCGAATCGTGCCACCGAGGCCAGAATTTCACTTACGACGAATCATCCGTTCGTCCCCCGCGACGGGCGGAACACGGCATGGCGGATGGTGGAGCGGTGCCTGGCGCGACTGGGCGTAACCGCTGTCGTCGAGATTCATATCGAAAAAAGGCTGCCAGTGCAGGGTGGGATGGGTGCCGGCTCGGCGAATGCCGCGGCAGCGTTGGTGGCTCTGGAGAGGGAGCTTGGTGAGGCTCTGTCGGGCGTGGAGCGGCTGAAGCTGGCAGCGGAGATCGGTTCGGATGTTCCTTTGTTTCTGTTGGGTGGAGCGGTTCTTGGGCTTGGCCGGGGAGAACAGGTCGTGCCAATGCCGGATCTGCCGAAGACGTGGTGCGTGGTGGCGGTTCCGTCGGTGGGAGTGTCGACCCCGGCAGCGTTCAAGGAGTGGGACTCGCGTCGAGCGGCTGAAGCAGCCGGCCGGGGGGCTGATCCCACCCCGGATGCCTCGGCGGTTCAGAGGTCTGCGGAAAGCGGGGCTGAGGAGGGAGAGTTGGGGGAGGGGCACGGCGTAACGCGTGTGCTTGACTTGACTTCCGGGATCAGGGTTGATAAGCTACAACAGTTGAGTCTTGCTTACTCATCCCTCTCTACCCCGACGGGCGTTAGCCTCAAAGGAAAGACAGAAGATAGTAGGCCCGGCACCTCCGGCATCGTTCGCGATCCTAATCCTGAGAAAAAACAGGATTTACCTGGTGAGAATCAGGCTGACGCGATGAACGATCTGGCCGAGAATACCCTTCTCGCGCTT
>CAZZZG010000067.1:0-22320 GCA_964658525.1 uncultured Edaphobacter sp. | reverse complement strand
GCACAGGCACGCGAGCGCCTGATGAAGCAGGTGAAGATCGAGAAGAAGGCAATTCCGATCACCCGTCCCGCGGAGACGGAAGCTTCCGCCGCTGCGAGTGAAAGCCCCGCTGCGAACGTAGGGTTTGGACGCAGTGCGGGAAGCATGTATGCGGCCGAGGAAGAGGTTCCGCACCGCGGATTCGCCAGCAAAGCACTTCCGTGGGTTGGCTGGGCGGTTGCTGCGGGCCTGGCTGTCGCGGCGGGTGATTTTTACAAGCAGCGAGAGACGCTGCAAGGCGCGGTGAGGGAACAGGCCAGCAGGATCGACAGCCTGACCGCGGATGCTACTGCGGCGCGTCAGGTTGTGGACGCGTTGACCGACAGTTCGGCGCTGCATGTGACCCTGAACGTGAAGAGTGCACCGCCGGCGGTTCCACAGGGCAGAGCGACCTATGTTGCAAGCAAGGGAACGCTGATCTTTACAGCCAGCAACCTGCAGCCACTGCAGCCTTCGAAGACGTATGAGCTTTGGCTGATCCCTGCGGGTGGACAGAATCCGATTCCGGCGGGTACTTTCCGACCGGATGCGCGAGGAAATGCCAGCGTGGTTCTGCCGCCGCTGCCGAAGGGCGTGGAGGCGAAGGCGTTCGGTGTGACGGTAGAGGATGAAGGCGGCGCGACGACACCGACTCTGCCGATCATCCTGGTAGGGGCTGCCGGATAACCGCTCGAGATGTCACTTTTTGCGGAGATGAAAGAAGCCATCCTTTGCGGGATGGCTTCTTTTTCTGTCTGGCTTGTTCCGAGACTGATGTTTGTTCGAGTCTATGGATTAGGGTTGCGTGATACGAACGGCGACACCTGCACCCTGCAACGCGACGGTGGTATCGACGGTGTCGATATCTGTGCGGATGATGGTCATGAAGTTGGAGTCCGGCGATACGACATAAACCTTGCCGGTGGGAGTGCCGCTGGTGACGGCGATGTAGTTTGGATGACCGTTCTTGGCCGGTGTCGATGCGTTGGTGTTGATGCTGAGAGGAAGTGGGATCGTAGCCGTGACCGTATTGGTGCTGAGGTTAACCACGGAGACGGAGCAAGTCGTGGTGGCGGCTGTGACTGCAACACCCGGCGCGGCGCAGGGCAGATTTGGGTTGCCGCTGTTGATGACGTAGGCGCGGCTGTTACCGGTATCTTGCAGGACACCTACCATGACGGGGTTTACACCGACCGGGACAGTTGCGACGACGGTGCCGAAGCCTATCGCGTCGACGGGATTGGTGAGATCGCAGTTTGGATTGCCGACCTGAGCGGTTGCCGAACAGAGTGGGATGCTGATGACGCTGAGGGTGCCTGGATTGACGCCATCGCCTGCATTTGCGACGAGCAACTCATTGCGGACGGGGGCGAAGTCTGCCCAGAGCGGGTTGACGGTGGCGGGGTTGGTACATGCCGGGGCGATGCAGAGTGCGATCGGGTTCGTGGTGCCCGGGGGAGTCGTGGGAACGATATCGAGCGCGTTGGTTTGTACGTTAATCACCGAGACTGTGCCGTCGCCCTGGTTCAGGATGAACGCGCGTTTGGCGTCGCCGCTCATCACACCGTAGACGGGATTCAGGCCAACGGGAATCGCGGTGGGATCGATGGTATTGCTCGAGGTTTCGATCGTCGAGACCTGACCGACGCAGCCGCTACCGACGGGCTTAGTGATGGCGTAGACGCGAGGCGCGGTGGGGATACCAACCGTGTAGACGGGAGTGAAGGGCGTCGAAGCCGGGCAGGGAGCAAGTGGAGGAGCAGGATTAAGCTGCTGGCGGAGAGCAAGTGGGGTGCCGGTGAATTGGGAGATGTTGCCCTGGCCGGGGTTGACGGTGGGGTCGGTGACGAAGGTGCTGGTGCCAGCTGGAAGGATCGCAACAGGATTGGCGCCGGGGAGCAGCGTGGTCTGGAGGATCTGACTGGTGAGCAGGGTAGTGTCGATGTCGAAGCTGGTGAAGGTGTGGTCGCTGTTGAGCGTGAAGCCGAGGCTGGCGGTGGAGGCGGTCGTGGTGCCGCTGGTGGAAGTGGTGGTGCTGTTGCCGCCGTTGAGGATGAGGTAATAAGGGTCCACGCCCACGTTGGCTGTGATGAGGATTGTGTCGCCCGAGAAGTCAACGAAGGTCAGCAGACCGGGGGTGGGATTGGTGGGTGTGCCGGTGCTGGAGATGGCTACGGCGAACTTTTGCGGCTGGGCGGCGGGGCCGACAGGGTTGATGGCGCTGACGACGGGGCGGTAGTTGTTGCCGCAGCCGGTGATCAATCCGAGGCCCGGTGCCAGAACGGCGAGGATCGCTGCGAGACTGAGTTTAGACCGGAGGACGTGGGTTCGAGGCCGAACCGGGTTCTGGTGTGACCGCGACTGGGTGGTTCCTTTTGCTTCGATGGCTGCTAAGTGCAAAACTGCTCCCGCGTTGGTGCTGGTGTTGGCTATGCTCAAGGTTCGATTGTAAATCACAGAAAGACGTGAGGCCGGAATGGGCGAGGAAATACAAGGGGTCCCGATAGATACGCACTGGGGGAAGGCGATTCCGCGGGCGCGGGACCGGATGCAGTCCATGTGGCTGGTTGTGGTAGTGGTGCCTGCGCTGGTGCTGGGGGCGGTGGGGAGTTGCGCTGTAGCGGTGACGATGGGTTCGGTGCGGTCGCTTCTCTTCCCTGTTGTGTTTAGCGTGGTGTTTGCGGGGGTGGTGCTGGTGCTGCGGTCGGCGACGCCGCCGGCGGCGGGAGTGGGACTGCTGGTGTGCCTCATTTCAGCTTTGGCTGTGAAGGGGCCGGGCGGGTTGGTTGCGAGGCCGGGGCTGTCTGCCTTGATTGCGTTGTTTGTGCTTACTTTTGCTGCGACTCGGTATGGGAGGAAGAAAAAAGGGGCGCGGGGGTTGGCTGAGGCGAGGAGCGGGAGACGCGCTTCGCAGGTGGTCGCGAATCTTGGGGTCGCGGCCTTGTGTGCTTCAGTTGGGTGGTATGGCGGATGTCTGGCGGCGCTGGCGGAGGCTACCGGGGATACGGTGTCGTCGGAGGTTGGGCAGGCGCTGGGTGGGACAACGTGGTTGATCACGAAGTTTAGACGAGTGCCCGCGGGGAGAGATGGGGGCGTGAGCGTGGGTGGGACTTTGGCGGGAGTGGTGGGTGCCGGTTTGGTGGTGTGGGTGGGGTCGCCGGGTCTTATGCGCTGGAGGGATGGGGTGGTTGTGTTTGTGTGTGCTTGTGCGGGGTTGGGGTTCGATAGTTTGCTGGGGGCGACGGTTGAGGAGCGGGGATGGCTGGGCAATGATCTGGTTAATTTTTGCTCGACGCTGTTTGCGGCGGTGTTAGCTCGGTTGTGGCTGTGATTTTATCGGCTCCTAAGCTTCGACAAAGTGAAGACAAATGCGGGGTTCCTCCGGAACTCAACCGACGGTGAGGCTGTCGATTAGTTCGGTCGAGATGACGGAGTTTGGGCGTTTAGGAAGAAAAGACAACAGCAGACCCCCTTCGGGGATGACAACCAGAAAGACAATGGCAACGGCCAAGGCAACGACAACAGCAATTGAAGACTGGACGTTGGACTGCGTTCCTAGACTTCGGGTTTGCCTTCGAGCCAGCTGTGCAGGAAGCCTACATCGACGTTGAGGCGGAGCGCTGTGTAGCTGATGATCTCGTGCACGTAGCGCATGAAGAGGTCGTAGTTGCTGATGTGGCCGAGCGAGGGGCGGGGTGAGGTGTAGACGTCGAGGCCGGCGTCTTCGCATAGCTTGCGGATGCGGAAGAGATGGGTGCCGTCGGAGACGACGACGATGTGGTGGAGACTGTTTTCGCGGGCGATGGCGGCGAGGCGATGGACTTGTTGTTCGGTGTCGATGGACTGGGTTTCGGCGATGATGTTGGCGAAGGGGATGCCGTTGGCTAGGAGGTAGTCGCGGCCTACTCCGCCTTCGGTGTTGCCGGAGTCTTTGTCGGTGCCGCCGCCGAGGGTGATGACTAGGGGGGCGATCTGTTTGCGGTAGAGTTCGACGGCGTGGTCGAGGCGGGCGTGGAGGACGGGCGAGGGATGGCCGGAGTACTCGGCTGCTCCAAAGACGGCGATGGCGTCGGCGGGTTGTGCGTTGTCCTGGCTGGCGACGGCGTCGATCTGCACGTAGACCCAGACGCACCAGGCGGTGGCGATGATCAGAAAAAGCGCGAAGAGACGGCGGAGAAGGAGGCCGCGTGTGGTGCTTCTGCTGCGCAGATTGGATTGAGGCGCGATCATGTTTGTCCAGAGAGCGTGCGAAGGCCCAAGGCTATGCCAAAAAGTTCAACTTTTGCATCGAGCTAGTCTACAGGGTTGGACCTGTGATGCTCGATGCAAAAGTTGTAGGGTTCGTAATTAGGGCTAATCGTTAGTGCTGGAGGGCGAGGGCGATCTCGTGGGTGGGGATGGCGCCTTCGCGGAGAATCATCCAGGAGTTGCCGCCTCCGGAGAGGTCGACAATGGTGGTGGCCATGGTGCGGGCGGTGGCGCCGCCGTCGACGATGAGGGGAAGCTTGTCGCCGAGTTGCTCGCGGACTCCTAAGGGAGTGGTGCACTCGGGGTGGCCGGCGAGATTGGCGGAGGTTGCGGTGATGGGTAAACCGAGACGGCTGACAACGGCGCGGGGGATAGCGGCTTCGGGGACGCGGAGGGCGAGGTTGCCGGTGTTGGCGGTGACGCGGAGGGGGAGTTTAGAGCCGGCTTTGACGACGATGGTGAGAGGGCCGGGCCAGAACTTTTCGGCGAGGCGGTCGAAGGCGGAGTCGAGCTGGCGGGCGAGCTCGTAGGCCTGGGCGACCTCGGCGATGAGGAGCGAGAGGGGCTTGTGGCGGGCACGGGCCTTGAGGTCGTAGATGCGATCGACGGCTTTGAGATTGACGGGGTCGACGGCGAGGCCGTAGAAGGTGTCGGTGGGGAGTGCGACGACGTTGCCACTGTTGAGGCTGGCGACGACGTATTCGATGAGCGCTGGTTCGGGCTCGTCGGGATGGATACGGAGTGTTTCGGCCGTCAAATCTTGCTCTCCTGTGCCGGTTCGTCCGTCCGCTGGGGCCGGATTCTGCTGGCGATGCCGCAGTCTCGCACCTTAGCATACCGCCTCTGTGGACTCAAGAACAGCGGAGCGGGTGAGAGTCGGGCGACGGCGTAAGATTTGGGAGATGCAGACTCCGGAGATGGTGGTTTCGAGCAGGGCGAATGCGCGGGTGAAGCAGCTGCGAGCGGCGTTTCAGGGCCATGCGCGGTTGAGTGGTGGCATGGTCGCGATTGAAGGGGACCATCTGCTGGAAGAGGCTCTGCGGAGCGGGATGGTTTTGAAGAGTGTATTTGTGAGTGAACGGCGGACGGTGCCGGGGATTGTGCCGCGTGGGGTGGAGGTGCTGCGGCTTACGGAAGAGGTGTTTGGGAGTGTGGTGGAGACGCAGTCGCCGCAGGGGGTGGCGGCTTTGATGGTTCCGCCGGTACGGACGTTGGCGGATTTGCTGGAAGGCGCCGGGGCTGCTTTGATTTTGATTGCGGTGGGGCTGCAGGATCCGGGGAATATGGGGACGCTGGTGCGGTCGGCGGAGGCGTTTGGGGCGAATGGAGTTTTGACGACGCCTGGGACGGTGAGTGCTTGGAATCAAAAGGCGCTACGGGCTAGTGTGGGGAGTGTGTTTCGTGTGCCAGTGGTTGGAGTGACGGCTGCTGAGGTTGCGGATTTGAAGGGGCGTGGGGTGCGGCTGATTGCTGCTGTGGGGGCGGAGGATTCTGGTGTGGTTGCGGCGCGGGAGATGGATTTCGCTGCGGCCTGCGCGGTGATCATTGGAAATGAAGGGAGTGGGTTGGCGGCGGAGTGGATGGAGATGTGTGATGCTCGGGTGACGATTCCCTGCCCTGGGCCAGTTGAGAGTTTGAATGCGGCGGTGGCGGGGTCGCTGTTGTTGTATGAGGCTTCGCGGCAACGAGGAGCGCGTGGGAAGGATGAAAGGCAGAGACGAAATACAGGGATCCTTCCCCTTCGACGAGCTCAGGGTCAGAATGACGACATCAAGGTAGGTGACGAGGCCAACGTGAATGACAGCATCAACGTAGATGACCGCATCAAAGAAGGGGAGATGACTGGAGCGACTTTGAAGCAGGTGGGTGAATGAGTTTGTTTGATGCTAGTCCGATGACCGCTCCAGCTGCGCGTGGGCGCCAGGCGCCGCTGGCGGAGAGGATGCGGCCGCGGACGCTTGCGGAGTATGTCGGGCAGGATCATTTGCTGGGGCCGGGGAAGCCTCTGCGGCTGGCGATTGAAGGCGATGATCCTACGTCGATGATTTTTTGGGGACCTCCGGGAACTGGGAAGACCACGCTGGCGAAGATTATTGCGCAGATGACGGAGGCCAGTTTTATTGAGTTCTCTGCGGTGTTGAGTGGGATCAAAGAGATCAAGAATGTGATGGTGGAGGCGGAGAAGGCTGCGAGCTTTGGGTCGCGGACTATTTTGTTTGTAGATGAGATTCATCGGTTCAACAAGGCGCAGCAGGATGCGTTTCTGCCGTATGTGGAGCGGGGCACGATTCGGCTGATTGGAGCTACGACGGAAAATCCTTCGTTTGAGATTAATGCTGCGCTGCTGTCGCGGTGCAGAGTTTATACGCTGGTGGCGCTGACGGAAGAGCAGGTGGTGGGGCTGCTGCAACGGGCGCTGACGGATGTTGAGCGCGGGCTGGGAGCGAGTGGTGTAGAAGCGGATGACGAGGCGTTGGCTACGATTGCTTCTTATTCGAGTGGGGACGCGCGGAATGCGCTGAATGCGCTGGATGTGGCGGCGAAGCTTGCGGAGGGACGCGGGGAGAAGCTGATCACGAAGGCTCTTGCGGCGGAGGCTTTGCAGCGGCGGGTGCTGCTGTATGACAAGAAGGGCGAGCAGCACTATGACATCATCTCGGCGCTGCATAAGAGTGTGAGGAACTCGGACCCGGATGCGGCGATGTATTGGTTAGGTCGGATGCTTGAGGCGGGCGAAGATCCGATGTATTGTGCGCGGCGGATTGTGCGGATGGCGGTGGAGGATATTGGTTTGGCCGCTCCTGAGGCGCTGAATCTTTGTTTGAGCGCGCGGGATGCGATGCACTTTCTGGGGCATCCGGAGGGAGAGCTGGCGCTGGCGCAGGCGGTAGTTTATCTGGCCTTGGCGCCTAAGTCGAACGCGGTTTATACGGCTTATGGCGCGGTGAAGGCGGATATTGAGGCAACGGCTGCAGAGCCAGTGCCGCTCCGTCTGCGAAATGCGCCGACGAAGCTGATGAAGTCGCTCGACTACGGCAAGGACTATCAGTACGCGCATGATGTGGAGGGGCGCGTGGCGGATATGGAGTGTCTGCCGGCAGGACTTGCGGGGCGGCGTTACTACCATCCGACGAATGAAGGGCGAGAGAAGCTGCTGGCGCAGCGGATGGAGGAGATTTCACAGATCAAGGGACGAAAGCGGCAGTCGTGACGTGGTAGGTTAAGCACTCTTGTGAGGTGCTCCTTTGGAATCGTACCCTCCGCTTATTCCTTATCTGGTTGTTCCTGACGCCGCAGCAGCGATTGAGTTTTACAAGACCGCGCTTGGAGCGATGGAGATCGTGCGGCATCACCTGCCGGAGTCAACCAAAATTACGCATGCCCATCTTGTGATCAACGATGGAAGCATCATGCTTTCGGATGATTTCCCCGAGATGAGGGGAGACCAGGCGTCGACACCGGAGGCGCTGGGCGGTTCCCCGGTGACGATTCATCTGCAGATGGACGATGTGGACAGCTTCTGGGAGCGGGCGGTTGCGGGCGGAGTGACTGTGACGATGCCGCTGGCCGATCAGTTCTGGGGTGACC
Source organism: uncultured Edaphobacter sp. (assembly GCA_964658525.1). GTDB lineage: Bacteria > Acidobacteriota > Terriglobia > Terriglobales > Acidobacteriaceae > Edaphobacter. The sequence goes on along the minus strand of CAZZZG010000067.1, from coordinate 14,466 downwards.
GTTATGGTCAGTTCACAGACCCGTTTGGACATAAATGGTCTGTCGGTCAGACGAAGGTTTCGTTGAGCGAGGATCAGTTGAAAGAAGCCGCGCGGGTGTGGTTCAAGATCTAACGCTCGCATCCTTCTCAAACAACGAGCGCCAGATACGCCGTTGGCCAAGAAACGAGAGAAGTTTAAGCCTGGAAAGAGATAGCCTTAGACAATTCGTTCAGTCCTGAGGCAGAAGAATATTGGCAGCCAGTAACGCCATCCATACATCAACGGCTTTTACTGTTTGAGTTGGTGTGCTCAACTGCGGAGGAGGTGTGGTGTAAGGCGGGAGTTTCATCTTGAGGCTTTCAAGTACCCGATTTCGTCCATTGATTCCTTGTTGAGAGACATCTGAATGGCTGAGTTTAGCCAATTCAACACGCCTCGATTCAAGATCGGCTGTCAGTTTCGAGACATATTGAGGGTCTTGGTCGGACAAGTTCTGTACGAAGGATCGTATGCGCGCAAGTTCGGCGTAAGCTGCCCGTCGGTCTGCAAGCATCTGAGTACATCCATACGGACCGTCTGATGACCCTTCGCAATGTCCGTCGGAAAAGATCGCGCTGATAGTTTCTGGGCAGTTTGCATCGGCGGATTTGATCTCAAACCTGCGAACGCCGGATGGTGGTATTCCAGGGGTCATGGGAGCTGGATCCTACGGACACGGACAAAGCGGATTCAAAACCGACGGCCGATACTTCGGTCCCGTTTCGGTCTGCGCTAGAACAAGAATGAGCGATATACGCTGCTGTCATGTCGCGCTTCGACGTGTTCCGAATGGTTACCTGCAACAACCCATATTGATCCGCTTTGGTTGAGGTATCGGTCGAAAATCCTTTGACCTGGGACGTAACGGGCAGCACTTGAAGGAACACAACTCCTAGGACAGCGGAAACCCTAATGCGCTTCAATTTCATCAGAAGATGATATTACCGGGCGTACTTGACGGAGCAGCCGTAGGGGCGGGTGCTCTCGACCTGAAGTGGTTTGCCGGCCATGGCGGCGGTTAACGTTTCGTTGAGGTAGTTGCGTGCGCCTTTGAGTCGGACTGCTCGGTGGTGGGCTTGTCGTCGATGGCGCCTTGATAGATGAGCTTGCCGGTGGGGTCGATGACGAAGATGTGTGGGGTGGTTTTGGCTTCGTAGAGGCGACCGATGGTGCCGTCGGGATCGAGGATGGCGGCGGTGGGTGCGGCGTGCATGGTCTTGAGGTAGGTGTTCTCCTGCGCGGGGGTGACGTAGCCCTGCTGGCCGGGCGCGGACGAGATGACGGAGAGCCAGATGACGCCCTTGGCGGTCCAGTCGCGCTGCTGCGATTCGATGCTGCCGCTGAGGTAGTGTTTGCGGTCGAAGGGACAGCCCTGATTGGCCCATTCGAGCACGACGAACTTGCCGCGGTACTCGGAGAGTGAGTGCTGGACGCCGTTGGAATCGGTGCCTTTGAAGTCGGGGGCGGGAGCTCCGGGGACGGCTGCGAGAGCGGGGAGGGTGGTGAGGGCTAAGGCTAAGAGAAGATTGCGGTGGGTCTTCAGGCTCATTGGGGCACCTCCAAGATTGCGGTAGTCTTCCTTGGGCACCGAACGGCGATACGGATTCGCAAGAACTTGATCTTTAGACGCCAGGGCAGCGGAGATGTGTTGGATTCCCTTAATTGCAAGACGCTTGGGACGGACGATTGTCAGGAGGTTTCGCGTGCGGCGGGTGAAACCTCGCGGCCACCAGTTTCGTACTCTAATCGGCTGTGGTGCGATAGTAGAGTTTCACCGGGTGTCCTATGGCGATCGGTTCAAACGTAGCGATATTTACGTTGCTTGCGGCGACAATTCTTCAACCAGCTCCAGCACAAGATTCTCCACGTGCTTCTTCTCCTTCGCTTAAGACCGGAACACAACTCGTTGTTGTTGACGTTGTCGTCACGGACAGCAAGCAGAACCCAGTGCACAATCTCAGCGCCTCGGATTTCACCGTGCTTGAGAACAACGCCCCGCAGCGCATTAACAGTTTCGAGGAGCACACGACCACAAACGCCGCAAAGTCTGAACCTCCTCTCGTTCTACCACCCGGCAACTTCACCAACTACACAAACGTCCCTGTTGGGGCCCCGCTCAACATCGTCCTCCTCGACACCCTAAACACACCGAACGACGCCCAAGTTTATGTCCGCAATCAGATTCGCCTCTTCCTCAAAAACTCTCCTCCGAACGTCCCCCTCGCCATTTTCGGCCTCAGTACTCATCTCTGGCTTCTGCAGCCATTCACCGCTGATCCCCGCTTGCTCCAGGCCGCGGTGGATCACAAGACTCCGAAGACCTCGCCGCTGATGGACAACGCAACCACGGGCGATAAATCCGACACCCTCGCTCTAGAGATGATGGAAGCCCATACGCCCCTGATTATCGCCCGGCGCATGCAACAGTTCGAAGCCGAGCAGTCCTCCGATAACCTCCAACTCCGGACGCGATACACACTCAACGCTCTAAATCAGATGGCCCGCTACCTCGCCGGCCTACCTGGAAGAAAAAACCTCATCTGGTTCTCCGGCTCGTTTCCCATCAGCATCCTGCCCGACGACAATCTCCTCAATCCCTTCATGATTACCGCAGACTCCTCGGATATATTTCGCCAGACTACAGCCCTGCTCGCCAAGAGCCAGGTCGCCGTCTATCCGGTCGACGCCCGCGGCCTCGCTGGCCCGTCCGTGTACTCCGTCGAAACCTCAGGCGTGCAGTATGACCCCAAGCTCGACCCCAATCAAGGTCGCAACCAGGATGTCTTTACCAACCATCTCAACGATGCCGTTCGCCAGAACGCCGACGACAACTCCACCATGCTCCAGATGGCTGAGCAGACCGGAGGACACGCCTTCCTCAACACCAACGGCCTCGCCAATGCCGTCACTGGCGCCATCGAAGCCGGATCCAACTACTACACTCTCACTTACACCCCAACCGACACCACCAACGACGGTAAATTTCGCAGGGTCCAGCTCAAACTTCGACGCGACGGTTACACGCTCGCTTACCGGCGTGGCTACTATACCGACGCGCCTAAGACCAATGATGGGGTCGAGAGCAGTCGCGCTGCCGTATCCACTACAAGCTTTACGAAATTGACGCAGCTCGCGCCTGTGCCGGACGCCGACCCTATGCACAATACGATGATCTTCGGCTCACCGGTTCCGACGCAGATTACGCTCAAGGTTCTGGTTCTCCCGGCTGCTGGACAACCGGAACAGACGGTAGCTTCGGGCAATTTTGCGATTCCCTATGCCCATCTGGATGGACCGTACCGACGCTACGACGTTACGATCGCCGTCGATCCCAGCGCTGTAGTATTTACGCCGGGCGAGGACGGCAGCCGCCAGGCCAACCTCATGTTCCGCACTTATCTGTATAGCAACGACGGAAAACTGCTGAATACGTCGAGCAGAGTGGGAGAGGAGAAGCTGACGCCAGCTCTCTATGAACGAACGCTTCACAGCGGCGTCTTCTTTCATCAGCAGATCAGTGTGCCGCTTAAAGGAGATTTCTACCTTCGCGTGGGAGTTCACGACGTTACTGCGGATCGCGATGGTGCGGTAGAGATTCCGATTGCGAGTGTAAAAGATCTACCGCCCGTTGCTGAGCCTCCCGCGACCCACCCACTGGCACGACGTCAGCAGTAGCTGGGTCGACGCTGGTACCTGGTACGGGTATAAGCTGCTTTCTGCGGGAGACTGTCCCACCAATGATCGTTATGGCTTGACGTCCTTTTCGAGGGCGGTAAGGACGATGTCTTTGGTGAGGAGCTCGGGCAGGACGTCGGCGGAGGAGTTTTTCATGGCCGGGTAGATGACATAGGTGGGGACGCCGCTGCGATTGACCGAGGCTAACTGCTTGGTGATCTCGGGGTCGTACTGGGTCCAGTCGGCTTTGAGGAGGGTGACGTTGTTTTTGCTGAACTGATGTTGGACGTCGGCGGATTTGAGGACGGCGCGCTCGTTGACCTGGCAGCTGAGGCACCAGGCGGCGGTGAAGTCGATGAAGACGGGATGACCGGCTGCGCGGGCCTGGTCGAGGGATTGTTGCGAGTATGGAGCCCAGACGAGGGTGGTGTCTTTTGGCTGGTAGAGCGGGATGGCGAGGCCGACGGCTGCGATGAGCAGGGCGGCGATGGCACTCTTCCAGTTGGCGGGCCATTTGCCGAGCGCCCAGCCTGCGATGGCGAGGGCGAGGAAGCACCAGAGGAGGCGGGTGAGGTGGTCAACGCCCTGACTGTTGCCGCTGTGGAGGTTGCCGTAGACCCAGGCGAGCCAGATGGCGGTGCCGAAGAGAGGGACGGCGGTGAGTTGCTTGAGGATCTCCATCCATGCGCCGGGACGGGGTAGGATGCGGGTCCAGGCGGGTTGGAAGCTGAGGAGGAGATAAGGTGTGGCGAGGCCGAGGGCGAGAGCGGTGAAGACGGCGAAGGTGATTCCGGCGGGTTGCGCGAGGGCAAAGCCGATGGCTGCTCCCATGAGCGGTGCGGTGCAAGGCGTGGCGACGATGGTGGCGAGGACTCCGGTGAAGAAGCTGCCGGTGTAGCCCTGCTTCTGCGCGAGGCCGCCGCCTACGCTGGTGAGCGAGAGGCCGAGGTCGAACTGGCCGGCGAGCGAGAGGGCGAAGAAGAAGAGGCCCGCAGCGAGCACGGCGATGAAGGTTGGGGATTGAAGCTGAAAGCCCCATCCGGCTTGGCTGCCGGTGGCGCGGAGAATGAGGAGTGCGGCGACGATGATCCAGAAGGAGACCAGGATGCCGAGGGTGTAGACGAGGCCGTGGCTGCGGAGGTGTTTGCGCTCCTGTCCGGAGGACTGCACGAGGGCGAGACCTTTGAGGAAGAGAACGGGAAAGACGCAGGGCATTAGGTTGAGGATGATGCCGCCTACGAAGGCGAGGCCTATAGCACTGATCGTGGTGACGCTGCTGGTTGCGGGGCTACCTGCAACTTTGCTGCCTGGGGCTGGGGCGACTTCACCGGGGGTGACGGGGGCGGTGACTTCGTAGGCTTGATTGTCAGAGAGTTTGAGCACGCCGTGGAGCTGGACGGGAAGGGTTTTCAGGTCGTCGGAGCGACGGACGCGGAGGCGAACGCCGTCGGAGGTTGGCTCGATCTGCTGAGGGGCGGCGTTGGCGATCTGGTCTTGATCGGAGGGGTAGAACTCGGCGTTGGTCTCGCGGCCGCCGGTGGTGAGGTTGAGGACGAAGTCAGTTTTGCCGCCGGTGACGGTGAGTTTCGCGTCGGGTGGGAGAGGCTTGGGGATGAGAGTCAGGGCTTCGCCGAGGGCGCCGACGGGCTGCGCGGCGGTGGCTCCGGGGACTACGTTGAGGTTGAGGCCGAGGTGGGCTTTGCCGGGGATGCAGACCTCGCGGCAGACCAGGTAGCTGACCTTGGCGTCGATGTGGGTGGGGCCGGGCTTGAGAGAGCTGGCGGCGGTGAGTTGCACGGGGAAGGCGACTTCGTCTTCGTAGCCGAAGTCCATGAGCGGGCCGAGGGGCAGGCGGCTGGGGATCGGGAAGAGCATGGGGCCAGCGGTGATGCCTTCGGGGAGGGTCCAGGTGATTTTGGGTGGCTCGCCGGAGTCGCCGGCGTTGATCCAGTAGACGTGCCAGTGCTCTTCGAGGGTGAGGACGAGGCCGACCTGGAGGGTGCCGCCGGGGGCGATATCGGGCGAGAGGGAGACGAGTTCGGCGGTGAGATGCTGGGCTTTGACGGGGCCGGGGCCGCCGTCGCCGACGACCTGAAGCTGGGCGTGCGCGGGTGCTAGGAAGAGAGAGGCGCAGGCGAGGAGCAGGAAGGCGGAGATCTTGCGTACGTTATTCATTCAATCTCAATTGTAGGACTTAGGAGGGTAAAGTTTGTCACCTTGGGATCAGGTGGCGGTGTTCGACCATGATGCAATGGTCCATGACGACGTGGATGCCGGCTGCTTCAGCGCGCGCGGCGGCTTCGCGGTTGACGATTCCCTGCTGGACCCAGAGGTTGGGGAGACCAAGCTTAACCATCTCGTCGACGATGGCAGGGATGAACTTCGGCAGGCGGAAGACGTTGACGATGTCGGGCTTGATGGGGAGGTCTGAGAGACAGGCGTAGGACTTTTCGCCGAGAACCTGGGGGATCGATGGGTTGATGGGGTAGAGCTTGTAGCCGTGCTGCTGCATGTACGCGGAGACGTAATGGCTGGGTTTCGACTCGTCATCGGACAAGCCTATGACCGCAATGGTGCGCGGATTTTCCGCGGTGGTGACGCCCAGGATGCTGCGGATGATCTCCGGTTCGTTCATTGGATTACATGCCTTTACTTGTGCCAGACGCCCAGGACGCGGCGGAGCACGACCAGTTCGCCGAGATGATAGGAGGTATGGTCTGCGACGAGGAGGGCTTCACGAAGAAGGTTTTGGCCTTCGCCCCAACGGAAGGTTTTGAAGAGATCGGAGTTGGGATTTTGGATGAGGGCTTTGAAGTGATCGAGGTCGGAGGCGATGATGGCGATCGACTGCTCCCACGAGTTGGTCGCGGGCGGCTGGGGGGACTTCGGCCAGTAGTCGTCGGGCCATTTGATGGGGTGGTAGCCGCCGGTGGGAGGCGCGGAGAAGTTGAGGATGTCGCGCTGAGTAATGCGCAGGTGCTCGAGCAGCTGCCAGGCGGAGTACGGAAGATTGGGAGGAATGGTTCCACGGTGTTCGGCTGGGAAGTCTCGGACGGTTTCGTCGAAGGTGACGTGAGCCTGGCCGCCGTCTAAGAGTGCAATCAACTGTTTGCGTAGTGGTTCGTGTTCGTCTGGCGTATGTTTTGAATCAGCTACGCTAGTCGTCGGTTTGGATCCGCTCACTTCGATATGCCTCCGTGCTCTCCTTGTTGGATGCGACGGAGGCTGAGCGGTTACATTGGTTTGCGGGCAATAACGACGGTGAGGGGCGGGAAGGTCGTTACGAAGCTGCCACGTTTCTTTTCCACTGCGAGGCCTGCGTTGCGAAACTCCGTCGCGTACTCCTCAGTGAGTTTGTAGTCGGAGATGAGGGCGACTGCTCCCGGCTTCAGGACGCGGACAATCTGCTGGAGGGCCCGGCGACGGGTTGGCTGATCGTAGATATTGTGAAGGCACAGGTTGGAGACGACGACGTCGAAGGTGGCGTCGGGGAAAGACATCTCCTGTGCGGGCTGGCTAAGGAGGGTGCAGTAGTCGGAGATGCCTTCGAGGTCGAGGTTGTGCTGGGTGGCGGCGGCGGAGTTGCCGCCCATGTCTACGTTAGACCAAACGTCGATGCCGGTGGCGTGTCCGGTGCCAGAGAGGGCGGCGATGCGTTTGGCCGCTCCTGCGAGGAGAAGGCCTCGGCCGCAGCCTACGTCGAGGACGTTTTCGTCTCCACGCCATGAGTGCAGGCCGAGCATGAAGTCGCGGTGGCGGAATTTGCCGACCTTGACGTAAAGAAGAAAGAGGAAGCCTTCGCCGATGAGGAAGCCTGCAGGCCAGTAAAAGCTGCTAGTGATCAGCCCGATGGGCCCGATGTGAAGTACAGGCGGGGAGAAGATGGCTGCGAGTAGGAAGGCAGCTCCGATAAGAAAAAAGTTGCGCATGACGGCGGGTGCATCTACGCCGTAGTCGGGATTTTCGATGGAAACGGAAGTAGTCATCAATAGCTCCCTGGGATCATTGCTCAACTGCTTTATACAGCGTCGTCTATGGTCATACAGATCGAGTAGTGGCACGTGTCAGAAAAGACGTATGACGAATGTCATGAGAATGTGAAGGCGAGAGCGCATACTAAGGTTTAGCAGAACTTGTGCGGGAACGAGGCTTCCATGCTGGCCACCCGATTCAGAAATTCAATTCTGAAAAGTCTTGACGCCGAAAGTGTGGCGAGGTTGCACCTTCGTGCGTCGGAATTTGAAGTAGGCCACGAGCTGGAGTTTCCGGGGAATCCAATTGCCAACCTCTTCTTTGTTGAAGAGGGAATGGCTTCTATGACCACCACCTTTCGGGATGGATCACAGGTGGAGGTGGGGATGTTCGGGTATGAGGGAGTCATCGGCATATCCGCGCTAATGGGAACTAAATTGAGTCTGAATCGGGTCTACACGCAGATTCCGGGCAGGGGCTATTTAAGTTCGGTAGAGAATGCGCAGAGAGAGTTCGAACGAGGGGACAAGTTTCAATCGCTCGCTCTGCGGTATGTTCAAGCGCAACTACTGCAGGCTATGCAGTCTGCGGGCTGCAATGCGAAGCATGAGATTGACCAGCGGCTCGCGCGTTGGCTCCTGCTGTGCGCAGACCGAGCAAACAGTAATACGTTCAACTTGTCACAGGAATTTATTGCCGACATGCTTGGGTGCACACGGCCTACGGTTTCGTCGTCAGCGGGGTTGTTGAAAGATGATGGGTTAATCCAGTACAGGCGCGGGATTATTCATATCCTCGATGTAGCACGCCTGGAGGATAAAGCCTGCGAATGTTATCGAATTATCAAGGACCATCTTGATAATTATGCGGAGTTCGACAGCGGAGTGCTGGCTTAGCTGAATTCGTAGTTAGCTTAGATCGTCGTCGACGACTTCGGCTGGGAAGTTACCTTCGCGACGCATGCGGAGATAGCCGCGGATGAAGGGCTCGAGGTCTCCGTCGAGGACCTTGTCGACATCGCCCACTTCGACGCGGGTGCGAAGGTCTTTCGCCATGCGATAGGGCTGGAGGACGTAGCTGCGAATCTGCGAGCCGAATTTAATGTCGAGTTTGGAGTCTTCGAGCTTGCGGGCCGTGGCTTTCTTTTTGTCGAGCTCGTACTCGTAGAGCTTTGAACGCATCATCTTCATGGCTCGCTCTTTATTTTTGTGCTGGGAGCGTTCGTTCTGGCAGCCAGTGACGAGACCTGTGGGAATGTGCGTGATGCGAACCGCGGAGTCGGTAGTGTTGACGTGCTGGCCGCCCTTGCCACCGGAACGATAGGTGTCGATGCGAAGATCTTCCATCTTGATGTCGATGACGATAGTGTCGTCGATTTCGGGCGAGACGAAGACGCTGGCGAAGCTGGTGTGGCGGCGCTTGGCGGAGTCGAAGGGCGAGATGCGGACGAGGCGATGAACACCGGTTTCGCCGGAGAGAAGACCGAAGGCGAAGTCGCCGGAGATGGTAAAGGTGGCGGATTTAATGCCGGCCTCGTCGCCATCCTGAACTTCGTTGATCTCCACTTTGAAGTTCTGACGCTCGCCCCAGCGGATGTACATGCGCATGAGCATCTCGGCCCAGTCCTGGGACTCGGTTCCGCCGGCGCCGGGGTGCACGGTGACGATCGCGTTGAGAGGGTCGGTTTCGCCGGAGAGCATGGTCTTGGATTCGAGCTTTTCCGAGAAATCGACTAGCGCGGGAATCTCACGGATGAGGTCGGGCTCGGTGTTTTCGCCTTCGCGGGCGAGTTCGAAGTAGGCGTCGATGTCATCGGAGCGGCGAGCGAGTTCGGCGTCGTCGGCGAGGAGGGTTTCGATGCGTTTGCGTTCGCGCATGAGCGGCTGCGAACGCGAGGCGTCGGCCCAGACGGTAGGGTCGGCTATTTTTTCTTCAATGACGGCTAGTTCGCGGCGGAGTCGGGCCGAGTCAAAGATACTCCCGCAGATCGCGTACTTTGTCGCGGACCGGGGAGTAGGAGTATTCGAGATCACTAAGCATGATCTCTAGTTTACGTGAATTTTGATTTCAGGCTGAAGGCTACGCCTAAAGCGGTGAAGAGAGCGCAGGTGTAGGCGAAGAGATCGCCGTGGGCGGCGTAGAAGGTGAGGTCGTGCTCGTAGCCGAAGTGGACGCGAAGGCTGGAGCGTAGATGACGCGGCAAGGCGGAGACGACACGGCCGTAGGGGTTGATGGCTGCAGTAACTCCTGTGTTGGTCGCGCGGAGGATCCAGCGATGGTTTTCGATGGCGCGCATGCGGACCATGTTGAGGTGCTGCCATGCGGCGCTGGTGTTGCCGTACCAGCCATCGTTGGAGATGTTGATGAGGACGTCTGCGCCTTGTTGGGTCAGATGGCGGATCTCATCGCCGAAGATGGATTCGTAGCAGATGAAGACACCGTAGGTGTGGCCGCCGGTTGAGAAGACGGTGCGGTGTGCGCCGGGCTCGAAGGTTCCTACTTCGTTGAGGAGGTTTTTGGCGAAGAAGAAGAACTCTTTGAAGGGGACATACTCGCCGAAGGGGACCAGATGCATCTTGTCGTAATGGCCCACGAAGGTGCCGTCAGAATTGACGAAGGAGGCGCGGTTGTAGGGCGTGTAGCCGGATTTGTTCGCGGGATTTGGCTGGAAGCCGATGTTGCCGACGATGATTGGGGCTTGCGCTGATCGGGCCAGAGCAGACATCGCAGAGCGGAATTGAGGATCGATGTCTTCGAAAGGAGCTGGCGATTCGGGCCAGACAATGAGATCGGTTGAGACCGGGACGTTGATGTCGGCCTCTTCAGAGGCGCGGGGACGGACCAGATAGACCGTCTGAGTGCCGGGGAGTTCGGGAGTTCCAAGGAGAAATTTCTTTGAGGGGTAGCGGCTAAGGTAGGAGAAGGAGTCGAGGAACTGCTGGGTTGTCGGTTGCGGGCCGGTGTTGGCGGCTCCTACCTCGAGATTCTCTTGTACGAGGGTGGCTGTTGCGGTGGTGGGCGACGGCTTCGGGTTTGCGATCAGTCGAAGGCCCAGAATGTAGACGACGACGATGATGACTCCGGCGGCCGTAAGCGCCGGCCTAGTGTAGCGGCGCTCGCGGAGGCGGATGCGAAGGAGCCAGAGGGCGTTGACCGCCGCAATGACGAAGGAGATGCCGTAGGCTCCTGTGATGGGCGCGAGGTGGATCAACATTGGGTTGTCGACCTGGGCGATGCCGAGAAGATCCCAGGGAAGACCGGTGATGCGGGCGCGGGCGAGTTCTACGGCGACCCATGCGAAAGGTACGAATATCAAGGCTGCCTGACGGCTGAAGCGGGTTCGGGAGGCGGCGACCAAGGTACCGAAGAGGGCGTGATAGAGGCCCAGGTAGAGACAGAAGAGAATCAGGATGCCTGCGGCGATGGGCCTGGCGATGCCGCCGTAGAGATACATGGTCTGGTAGATCCAGTAACAGTTGCCCATGTACCAGACGAAGCCGCAGAGGTAACCGAGGGCGGCCGCCTGGCGGAAGGTAAGTGGGTTGTCGTTCCTGTCGTTAGCGAGAATAGCCCAGATCAGCGGGAGGAGTGCGATCCAACAGAAGGTGGTTCGCCAGACTGGCACTGGGCCCGCGATTGGGAAAGGTAAAACCTGGAGGATGCCCGAGAGTACAGCCATAGCCCAAAGTCGCAGGGGTATAAGTCGCATCGCGTCTGAGTCTAACATTGAGGTGACAATTTCCAGTTAGTTTTCAGCTGTTTGAGAGATACAATGGATGGGCATGGATTTTGTCATTCATCTCGTCGCGAAGATAGTGGTTCCGCTCTTCTTTATTGGGATGGCTGGGTCTGCGGTCGTCATCGTAGTGAGTTTTGCAGAAGATTTGAAGGAGTTGCTGGGGGATGAAGAATAGCTGTCAACGGCGGAAGCAGGATCACACTCTGCTCTTGTCGGTGGGTGTTGGCAGTGCTCCACTTAAGGTTGGGGAGTGGCGGTCGAAAATGCTGAAGTTATTCAGTATCTCTGGCTGTTCGGGTTATCACAGCAAACCATAATGGGATCTAAACAAACCATCAATAAGCCACAATCGAACCGCGTCCGCCTGGTGGTGGCGTCGTCGGTCATGCTCACCTTTATTTCATTCTGGCGAGCTGCTGCAATTGTGCTCAACGACCTGGGCTCGTCGGCGTTTTATGCCGGCGGCATTGCGGAAGAAGCGGTAGGCAAGGCTGCTCCCTGGTTCATTCTTGGCGTGATGTTGTTCAGTTTTGCGGTGCGTGCGGTGTATGTCGAGAGCTGCAGCATGTTCACGCGGGGCGGCGTCTATCGAATTGTGAAGGAGGCGCTGGGCGGGACGTTTGCGAAGCTGAGCGTCTCGGCGCTGATGTTCGACTACATTCTGACGGGGCCAATCTCTGGCGTTTCTGCCGGGCAGTACATTGTGGGTCTGTTGAACGAACTACTACGGCTCTGCGCGACGCATCACTGGGCCAGCAGGCTTGTGATGCATTCGAGCGGGGCGGCTCGACAATTGCCGGTCGATGGAACTTCTGCTGCGATTGCCGCTTTGATTACTACCTACTTTTGGTGGCAGAACACGAAAGGGATTGAAGAGTCCAGCGATAAGGCTCTGAAGGTGATGAAGATCACGACCGTGATGGTTGTGATCCTGCTTTCGTGGGGAGTATTTTCGGCGATTCATGTAGGGGCGCACCTGCCGCCTTGGCCAACTCCTGACAATCTTCACTTCAGTGAGGACGCTCTTGGATTTCTGAAGCACACGGGATTCATGCGGACGCTTGGTTTGTTCGGCGTACTTATGGCGTTCGGGCACTCGGTGCTCGCAATGAGCGGTGAGGAATCACTGGCACAGGTGAACCGCGAGATCGAACACCCGAAGCTGAAGAACCTGAAGCGTGCGGCGATTGTAATTGCGATCTACAGCTTCATTTTTACCGGCATTGGCACGTTACTGGCCGTGATGTTGATTCCTGACACGGTGCGGGTGCCAGTGTATCGCGACAATTTGATCGCTGGCATGGCCATGTTCATGGTGGGTCCGCTGGCAGTGCGAATCTGCTTCCGTGTCTTTGTGGTGATCGTCGGGTTTCTAATTCTTGGAGGAGCGGTGAATACCGCAATCGTCGGTTCGACTGGCGTGCTGATGCGCGTGGCCGAGGATGGAGTCCTGTCAGACTGGTTTCGCAAGCCGCAGCGCAAATACGGGACCAGCTTTCGCATCGTGAACCTGGTTGCAGGGCTGCAGATGTTCACGATTTTAGTAACTCGTGGCAACGTCATCATGCTGGGCGAAGCCTACGCGTTTGGTGTGATCTGGAGCTTTACCTTCAACGCCCTTGCGATGCTTGTGCTGCGCTGGAAGTACAAGGGCGAACGCGGGTGGAAGGTGCCACTTAATATTCGAATAGGAAAGACCGAGATTCCTCTGGGGCTACTTTGTGTCTTCCTGGTTCTGCTAACGACTGCAATTGTTAATTTATTTACGAAATCGGTTGCTACGGTAAGTGGGGTTATTTTTGCGGCTGCATTTTTTGTCATTTTTTCTCTTTCGGAGAGAGATAACAAGCGTCGCCACGACCTGACGACCCTACAGATGAAGGAGCACTTTCAACTGGAGCATCAGGATAATGTCGGCCGTGAAGCGCTGGAGATTCGACCCGGAGCGGTGGTAGTGACGATGCGCGATTCTGCCGCGCCTTTCGCGTTGAAGTGGGCTTTGACGCACACCAACACGGACGATCAGGACCTGGTAGTGCTTGCCGCTCGAATGATGGGTGCCGGAGGGCCGGAGTACGTTGACGCGTCCGAGCAGTTATTCAGCGAGCATGAACAGATGCTATTCACCAAAGCTGTTTCCGTAGCGGAAAGCTTCGGCAAGCATATTTCTCTATTGGTAGTTCCTGCCGGAGATATCTTTTCTGCGCTCGTGCAAACCGCTAACTCACTGGATGCAGCGGCTGTGGTTTCGGGACTTTCGACTAAGCTTACGGCTGAGGAACAGGCCTACCATGTTGGCCAAGCATGGGAGGCACTCCCTGAGCCGAAGCGGCAGTTTACTTTTTATGTCATCAAACCGGATGGCGAGTCACTTAGCTTCCACATCGGGCCGCACGCACCTACTATCGAACCGCAGGAAGTACAGCTGGTGCATCGTCTCTGGCTTAATATCCGGCGTGCGCCGGACATGGAGGACCTGCATCACAGTGACATCCTTACCTACGCGCTGACCCGCATGGCGACTGAGTTTGCGCGAGATAAACAAGGAACGTTGAGAGACCTGCAGAGGTGCATTGACGAGTCTCACCACCGTCGCGGTCTCGGGGGAGTTCGCCACGAGGAACTGGATGAAGCGGGCCCTGGGTATGCGATTCGCGCTCCGAAAACAGCATCTAGAACAGACGACCATGAAGCTAACACCGTCAAAACTAAATAGGCTGACGAGTTACTTATTGTTTGCATCATCTTAGCTACTTCTGTATCGTCATGAGGTGGCAATAAGAATCGGTCGGCGATATAGGAAGCCCGAGTAAGTCGATCTACCCATGCCATTGGAGGTAACACGTGGAAGTTAGCCGTATCATCGCCGAGATTGATGGCCAGATCGCAAAGCTCCAGCAGGCACGTGCGCTATTGGCCGGAACGACGGCAACAATTAAGCGCACCGGCCCTGGCCGTCCCAAGGGGAGCAAAAATGCCGCTGCCGCAGCGTCAGCAGCTACAACCCCTCGCAAACGCAAATTGAGCCCCGAGGGCCGTAAACGAATCGCCGACGCGATG
>CAZZZG010000066.1:0-22411 GCA_964658525.1 uncultured Edaphobacter sp. | reverse complement strand
CCAATTAGCTGGCGGTTGCTCAGAGAGCCACAGCGGTCGACACGGCAGTCTATGAAATATCGCTGAGACTAGCGGCGACGAGCAAGTATCCGATACGCAACGCGAGGTTCTTCGTGCCGGGAGCATTAGTTGCGGTCTTTGGTGTATTGGCGGTCCTATTTCGGACGAAACTACAAATGATTCTTGGTGCCCGGAGGGGGACTTGAACCCCCACGACCGTTTAAGGTCTGCGGATTTTAAGTCCGCTGTGTCTGCCGATTTCACCATCCGGGCTTGCGAGAAAAATTATCCGCCTGCACCATGTTAACGCATTCTTCAAGCACTCTCCGCAAAGGAACATTGCCGAGCATTCCTGCGTATCGTCCCCAACGAAGCTCGCATTTTATTCCGGGGTCGATTTGCAGCTATGCCTCTCCACGAAATTGTGATGCAAACGCTGTCTGCCCTCTGGGACACCAAACTCCGCAGCTTCCTGACGATGTTCGGCATCGTTTGGGGAATCACTTCGGTGATCCTTCTCGTCGGCCTTGGCATCGGGTTCAACGTTGATCAAAAGGAACATCTCCGAACCATAGGGACCGACATCGCCATCATCTTCGGCGGAAAGACCGGTGCTCAGGCTGGAGGATACGCGGCCGGCCGCGACATCTACCTCACCATCGACGACGCCATCGCCATCCAGCAACAGGCCTCGCTGGTCAAAACAGTAAGCCCCGAACTGCGCCGCAGCGTCTCGGAGGTCAGCCAGTGGAACGCAGCTAATCGTGCAGTTCGCGGAGTATGGCCGAAGTATCAGCAATTCCGCTCGCTCACCGTCGAGCAGGGACGCCTCATGACGGATCAGGACGAAGCCGACGGAGCGCGCGTCATCCTCCTTGGCGCCGAGGCAAACCGCCAGCTCTTCCCCGGTAAAGCCGTCATCGGACAACCACTGATGGTAAGCGGCTACCAATACACCGTCATCGGGGTCCTCGCGAAAAAGAAACAAAATGGCAGCTACGGCAGCGGGCCCGACAACACGCAACTCTTCACCACGTACTCCGCCATGGCCCGCGACTTCCCACCCACAGAAGGTCCCGGAGTCATCCGCGGATACGTCAACAACATCGTCGTCCAGCCTGTATCACCCGAGTTGCACGAAAAAGCACTAGCCCAGGTCACCAGAATCATCGCCGAGCGCCATCACTACGACCCCAACGATAAAGAAGCTCTCTGGATTTGGGACACACTCGAAGGCTCGAAGTTCACCGAACGCATCTTCAGTGTCATGACATTATTCTTCGGAGCAGTAGCTCTTCTCACCCTCGCTCTAGGAGGCATCGGGGTCATGAACATCATGTTGGTCGCAGTTACCGAACGCACCCGCGAAATCGGCGTCCGAAAAGCCCTTGGTGCCACTGCTATCGATATCAAACGCCAATTTCTTGTCGAGTCCGCAATCATCACATTGGTGAGCGGGTTGGCTGGCTTGGCACTAGGAGTTGGCGTCTGTATCGTGATGCGGTACATCCCACTACCTGACTTCGTTCCTCACCCAGTGATCTCTCCGTTGGCCATCGCCGCATCGCTCACCACTCTTGCAGCCATCACCGTCTTCGCAGGAATGTATCCCGCATTGCGCGCCGCCAACCTTAGCCCCATGGAATGCCTGAGGACAGAGTAGAGATGAACCTGCGTGAAATCATTCGCCAAAGCCTCGACTCACTCCTCCGCAACCGTCTCCGCTCGGGTCTCACCATGCTCGGCATCATATGGGGACTAGTGACGGTCGTCCTTCTGCTGAGCTACGGCAAGAGCCTGGGAGAAGGCGTGCTCAATGGCTTCATGGGCCTTGGTGACAACGTCATCATGATATGGGGCGGCCAAACCAGCATGCAGGCCGGCGGCGAGCGATCCGGTAAAAAAGTAAAGTTCCTTGACGGCGATACAGAAGCAGTACGCGATGCTGTTCCCTTCCTCAAAGCCGTCAGCTCCGAGACCGACGATGGCTTCAGCTTCAAGTACGGCTCAAAGGTCGTCAACATTCAGAGCAAAGCCATCGACTTCCCCTACGGCGGTATGCGCAGGCTCAACATCGACCAGGGTCGCTACTTTGAAGCCGCCGACTTCACCGATCATCGCCAGGTCGTCATCTTCGGGCCGCACGCCGCCCAAAAGCTCTTCAACGGTTACCCCCCAGTCGGCGAGTCTGTCGAGATTGAAGGCCACGTCTTTCAGGTCATAGGCGTCCTCAAAAATAAAATTCAGGACTCCTCCAACAACGGCCCCGACAACGAGAACGCCTTCGTGCCATTCGACATGATGCGCCTTCTTCGCAACGAACGAGACCCCGGCAGTATTGTCTTCCAACCCAGCGCGCCCGAACTCCACCTCAAAGCCCTGCAAGCCGTACGCGCCGTCCTCGCTCAGCGACACCACTTCGATCCCAAAGACGACAAAGCCGTCCCCACCTGGGACACAGTAGCCGACTCAGCCGAGATCATGCAGTTCAGCACCGCGCTCGACCTTCTTCTCGGCATCATCGGTGCCATGACTCTCGGCGTCGGCGGTGTCGGCGTCATGAACATCATGCTCGTCTCAGTCACCGAGCGAACACGCGAAATCGGCCTTCTCAAAGCACTCGGGGCCCGCCGCAAAGACATCCTCACGCAGTTTCTCCTCGAGAGCCTGACCCTCACCTTTCTCGCAGGAATCGTCGGGATGGTCGTGGCCGTCATCGTCGCATATCTCATCCCGCCCATGCCGCTCTACTCCGACATCTATAAGACCGCCAACCACGAAGGCGACATCGTTCTTCGCGCCTCACCCACCATCATGCTCGTCTCGTTCGCCATCCTGGCTGCAGTCGGCGTCATCTCCGGACTTCTCCCCGCAGTGCGCGCCTCACGAATGGACCCCGTCGTCGCATTAAGACACGAATGACCTTACGGGCACAATCGCAATCGTGGCAACGCTTCAGTTCGC
The DNA here is from genome assembly GCA_964658525.1 of uncultured Edaphobacter sp. GTDB lineage: Bacteria > Acidobacteriota > Terriglobia > Terriglobales > Acidobacteriaceae > Edaphobacter. Next base: position 19,447 of record CAZZZG010000066.1, on the reverse strand, counting down.
CAGTCGATACCGAATCGTCTGACCTTCAAGAAAATATTCTGCCGAGCAATCAGAAGCTCCGCAGATCATAGCCTCCAGCCCAGCACACTGCTGTCTCGTAATCAATCCCAGCGAGCCGCACGATGGGCACGCAAGCACTGCCCAGTAAGGGTTATCCGCCTTTCCCAGGTCACCCGCCTGCTCCAGCAGAAACAACGTACCCGGCTGCATCTGCTCCGGGATCCACACTTCAAGAAGATTTAATTCCGCTACCATGCTTGCCTCTTCTTCCAACGGTTGTCTGCATTCATGACTCACGTTCTAGCGCCAATGCTGATCACTTAGGCTGCGGAAGAGACCTCCTGGATGACTTTGTGCCTGGTCGCCCATGCACTACTTCTGGTGCAAAGAATAACGGATTTCCCGTTCCTGTCAATCCCACATTTTGTACACAAGATGCAATCAAGGTTCGCTTCTAGGCGTCGCATAGAGAGCATGATAGATCTCACGGTTCCTCAGAATCGCCTGCACATACTCCCGCGTCTCGGTGTACGGAATCGACTCCACAAACTCCGGAATATCTTTGTAATCACCGATCGCCATCCACTGCCGTACCGGCACATCGCCTGCGTTATAAGCCGCCAGCGCATACTCAGCCTGTCCGCCAAATCTATCCAGCACCTGCCGCAGATTCGCCGTTCCCAGCTCGAGATTCACCGAAGGATTTAACAGCTCATTCGCATTGAAGCCCTTCATCTTCTGCTTCTTCGCCTGAGCCTTCCCCACCGAGGGCAGCAGTTGCATCAACCCCCACGCATTCGCATGGCTCACGACTCCGGCATTGAACTCCGACTCCTGCCGAATCAGCGATGCCACCAGATAAGGATCGAGCCCATTCTTCTGTGCGTTCGCTGTCAAGTCCGCCCAATACGGCTGCGGAAACAACAGCTTCCAATACACCGTCGGAACCTGGTCGAGTGGAATCGAAAAGAAGGAGATGCCGCTATGCTTCATCGACTGAATCGCCCGAGTCGTCTCACCATACGATGAGTAGATCTCAGCCTGGGCCAGCGCCCCCCACTCACTCGAAGTGGAGCTCGCCTGAATCTCCGGCCCGATGTACTCATTTAGCGCCGCGTTAGCCAGCAATCTCGCCTTGATCAGATGAGGCTCGTTCTCCGGCAGCTCCCCAGTCAACTCCGGAATCACCGGCACACGCACCGAGCTCAAAGCCGCCGCAGGAGCAACTTCCGTCGCCTGCGTCTTCAGCACGCTGAGCCGTTGCCTCGCGAGTCCCGCATAGTACGAGTTGACATAAGAAGCCGTCAGCGAGTGATAGTAGTTCACCGCCTGCCCAAAGTTCTTCTCTTCGTCTTCGAAGATACGTCCCCGCCAATAGAGAGCTCCCGGAGCCTCAATTCCCGCCGGAAACATTTCGATCTGCTCATCCATCAACCGCGCCGCTTCCGAATAGTTGTGCAGCCGATAGTTCATCCACGCCGCACGCCAGTGCGCCGAAGCCGCATACGTACTCTTCGGAAATAGCTTCACCAGCAGAGCGTAGTGATAAGTAGCCTGTCGCGGATCGTGCTTCAACAGATACATGTTGCCGCCCGAATACAACGCCTCTTCCAGCCATCTGCTATTGGGAAAATCCCTCACCATCTGCGCAATCAGCGCGTCATGCGCAGCCTGATCATTCTCATTCCGTGACAACTCCGCAAGCAGATACAGCTTCAACGCCGCGCTGTCATCCTTCGTATCCGGCAGCTTCTCCACCTCTCGCCGGCTGATATGCTTCATTCTCATATCGCAGGCCGCCGCGTAAATCAGCAGAGCATCATGATCCGCCGCACTCAGCGAACCATCTCGTTCAATCGAGTGATACTCCTCCCCCGCCTCGGCATATCGCTTGGCATTGAACAGCTGATCGGCATGAACCTTACGCTCCACAGCCGTCAGCGGCATATTCATCGCCTGCAACTGCGACGCCGCCTGCCCCGCCTCCACGCTCAAAGGAAACCCGACATATATATTCCGATAGATGGAAGCCGCATGCGTCGTATCCCCCGACGTCTGGTAAGCCCGGGCCAGCGCATAGCGAAAATCCACATGCGACGCCTGCGCCGAATCTGCCAACGGAACAAGAACTTTCAAGGCCCCCTGAGGATCGTTCTGTTGCAGATGAGCGTTCGCCAACAGGACCGGAGCATTCGCATCGAAGATGCTCTCCGGATGCCGCGTCGCGAAGTTGTCCAGCAACCCATACGCATCCGCTCCATGTCCCGCCTGCACCGCCGCCTGCGCTCCAAGATAGTCCGCATAGTCATCCAACGCTGTGCCACTCGTATTCGCCAGCAGGAAGCTGTGCACCGCATCGTCGTACCGATGATCGAGCGTCGCCGCATGTCCCAGTGCCAGGTACGCCGCAGCGGCACCCTCACCCGGATGCTGCCGCGCGTAAGCCTGTACACCACTGTAAGCCGCCGGCGATCGCGTCGACGCCAACTGCTGAGCCATCGGACGAAGCTGTTCCGAAGCCTTGAACGCGCTTGTCAAATGAATCGTCTGTGCCGTCGGCTTTCGAGAGACGATGTGCTTCTTTCCAACCGCAGCCTTCTTTTTTGTAGTCTTACCCGAAGTCGCGGTTTTTGCCTTAGCACTCGAGTTCTTCGGCTTAGCACCCGCAGCCGCAGACGTTGTCCCAGCTTTGGACACCGGCTTTCTGGCATGCGTCGCTGGCGGTGTCGTCGTCGACGTCTGCGCGACCAGCCCATTCACCACCGGCGACATGCTGATCCCAATCAAAATGGCGACAACCATCGCCCACCTGACATTACCCACGATGGTTACCATTGTTCCCTTGTTCTCTCCAACCCACATCTTCCACTCTAAGCTGCCCACTGCACCTTCGCAGCGTCAATCGAGCACGAACCACCACAGATACTTCATACGATGCGCCCGTTGTGGCCTCCTTACAGTTTCATCGGCGCATAGTCATCTCATTATGACGAATTGAAAATTCTTTTCCCGACAAGGGTAAACATTTTCCACTCCTTGGCCGACAAAAGAAAGAAGCTTGCAAATATGCAAGAAAATGCATGTTTTTTGTTTTGGTCCCGGGATTGCTTCCTCTTCCTCCAGAAAGAGTCATCAGACCCGCCCTGAAGAACACTATGCGCCTAACCCTTCTCACCCTTGCTTCCCTTCTTGCCCTCGGTTCATCCCCCCTCCTGGCCGACTCGATTCCTTATGCAACCGTCGGTCAACTCGCCCCGGACCACTCATTCACAGCTACAGCAACCGGAGATGTCACTGCCTACTTTTACTCCTCCGACGCAAGCAATGACGACAAGATCATCCTCTGGGACAAAACCTCCGGCGCAATGACCGCGCCCTCCCTCGATAATCACAGCTCCGCCGTCGGCTCATCCGTCTCACTCTCCGTCACAGCTGGAGACTCGCTCATCTTCATCATGGACGACGTCACCACCGGCCAGTACTTCAGCTCTGTCGACTTCTTCGGCGCTGACTCACCGACCAACTATAGCGACGATGGTTATAACCACGCCTATTCGACGCCTTACTCCGGCGGCGTCAACGGAATCCCCGCAGGCACCTACATTGGCATGGAAGATCTTGGAGTCACCGGCCTCAAACCGCTCTCTGGGTCCGACCTGGACTACAACGACGACAACTTCATCTTCACCAATGTCACCGCCGCTCCAACCCCCGAACCAAGCACCATCATCCTGTTCGGTACCGGCCTCGTTGGAGCAGCCGGCGCCCTCCGCCGCAAGTTTGCCCGCGGATAACCCCGGCTCCATCAATGTTCGGCAACACCGGAGAACACAACCCTCCCAGGTCTCGTTCTCCGGTTAACCGCTTCATTATGTTGCGACAACACCATCCCTAAGAATCCACCCGCACCCATAACTTTGCTCTCTACCTCACAGGCATTTACTATGTTGTAGATACTGATATCCCCACTCCTTCGCCGGGCGATTCAGTATTGTTTTCCGCACCCTTTCACTCATGCCCGCCATCCAATCCCCAGCCACGGAAGAGGTACACCCGGACGTAGCGCTTGTAGCGCGCGCAAAAGAAGGGGATACCGCCGCATTCGAGCAATTGGTCCGTCAGTATGAGCGCCAGATCTTCCGGGTCGCGCAGCACATTACTCAAAACCGTGAAGATGCCGAAGACATTACGCAGGATGCATTTCTCAAAGCCTACGAGAAGCTGGACCAGTTCCAGGGAAACTCCAAGTTCTCGACCTGGCTCGTCCGCATCGCTGTCAATGAGAGCCTCATGCGGTTGCGCAAGCGCAAAACCAGCAAGACTGTCTCCATGGACGAAGACGTGCAGACTGACGAAGGCTCCATCCCTCGTGACTTTGCCGAGTGGCGGCCTAACCCCGAGCAGCAATACAACCAGGCAGAGCTCGCCGACATCCTCCGTAAGACCATTCAGGGTCTACCTCCAGGCTTTCGCACTGTCTTCACTCTTCGCGACGTCGAAAATCTCTCCACGGAAGAGACTGCGGAGGCACTCGGCTTGAGCGTCCCAGCGGTAAAATCCAGATTGTTGAGAGCTCGCCTTCAACTGCGCGAGCGTCTCAGCCGATACTTCCGGCAGAAGCAGGAGGGCCAGCCAGCATGAACTGCACGGACCTATTGAGCCATCTATCCGACTACTTCGACGATCAACTCACCATCGAGCTTCGTGAAGAGATCAGCGAACACACGGCTGGCTGCCAGCACTGCCGCGTCGTCCTCAACACCACCCACCAGACCATCGAGGTCTATAAGGGCAACGAGATCTACGAAGTCTCTCCCGGCCTACGCGAGCGCCTTCACTCGGCCATCATGGCAAAGTGTCTAGCAGCAAAAAAACCAGCTTAGAACATCGGACGAGCTTTTCCTTTATCAGATCCGTCCTGCCGTTCGCAGCGCCCTGATCTCTACATCCGTGAACACCCTCGACCGGATCAGAAATCGCACCCCTTCCCCATTCTCCAGCGAAAACATCCCCCCACGTCCCGGCACCACATCCAGGATCAGCTGCGTATGCTTCCAATACTCAAACTGGCTCCCGCTCATATAAAACGGAGTCTCCCCTAGAGTCGCCAGCAACACATCGCCATCCCCGACTAAAAACTCCCCCCGCGGATAGCACATGGGGGAGCTGCCGTCACAGCAACCTCCCGACTGGTGAAACATCAGCTCCCCATGTTTGTTCGACAGCCTGCTCATCAACTCCACAGCAGCAGGCGTCGTCACAACTTGTTCAGGCACATCTACTGTCATCATCAGACCCGCTCTTGCTTCCCTAGCTGTCATCCCCGAAGGGGATCTGCTGTTGTCGTCTAGAAAAACCCCATCGCATTCGGGCTATAGCTCACCAGCTGATTCTTCGTCTGCTGGTAGTGTTCGAGCATCATCTTGTGGTTCTCTCGTCCCACACCCGACTGCTTATATCCTCCAAACGCAGCGTGAGCCGGATACAGGTGATAGCAGTTCGTCCACACTCGTCCCGCCTCAATGGCCCTGCCGAAGTGATACGCCCGGTTCATGTCTCTTGTCCAAACGCCCGCGCCCAACCCGTACAACGTGTCGTTCGCCAACGCCAGCGCCTCGTCTTCATCATGGAAGGTTGTTACCGAAACCACCGGTCCGAAGATCTCCTCCTGGAAGATGCGCATCTTGTTGTTGCCTTTGAAGACGGTCGGTTCGATATAGAAACCCTCCGCCAGATCGCCCGTCTGCGCAGCGCGCTTCCCGCCCGCCAGCACCTCGGCGCCCTCCTGCTTGCCGATGTCGAAGTAAGACAAAATCTTCTCCATCTGCTCGCTCGAAGCCTGCGCGCCAATCATCGTCGTCTTATCCAGTGGATTGCCCTGCTTGATCGCACCAACGCGCTTCAGGGCACGCTCCATAAACTGGTCATAGAGCGTGTCCTGAATCAGTGCGCGTGAAGGGCAAGTACACACCTCGCCCTGGTTCAATGCAAACATCGTAAAGCCTTCGAGCGCTTTATCAAAGAAAGCATCATCCGCGCTCGCCACATCCTTGAAGAAGATATTCGGGCTCTTCCCACCCAGCTCTAGCGTCACCGGAATAATATTCTGCGACGCATACTGCATGATCAGCCGGCCCGTCGTCGTCTCACCCGTAAACGCAATCTTGTTGATGCGTTTGCTCGAAGCCAGCGGCTTTCCCGCCTCCAGCCCAAAACCATTGACGATATTCACCACGCCCGGCGGCAAAATATCCTGAATCAACTCCATCAAAACCAGGATCGACATCGGCGTCTGCTCTGCCGGCTTCAGCACCACGCAGTTCCCCGCCGCCAACGCCGGAGCCAGCTTCCACGTCGCCATCAAAATTGGAAAGTTCCAGGGGATAATCAGCCCAATTACACCCAGCGGCTCGTGGTAGTGGTACGCAATCGTGTCTTTGTCGATCTCAGAGATCGATCCCTCCTGCGCTCGAATCACTCCCGCGAAATAACGAAAATGATCGACCGCCAGAGGCATATCTGCCGCCATCGTCTCGCGAATCGGCTTGCCGTTATCCCACGTCTCCACTGTCGCCAGCATCTCCAGATTGTCTTCAATCCGCTGCGCGATCTTCTCCAGAATCCGCCCCCGCTCCGTCGTCGAAGTCTTCCCCCAGGCCTTCTTCGCCGCATGCGCCGCATCGAGCGCACGATCCACATCAGCCGCATTCGAACGCGCAATCTCGCACAGCACCTGCCCCGTCACCGGCGTCACATTCTCAAAGTACTGTCCCGACAGCGGCGCCACCCACTCCCCGCCAATGTAGTTCTCATACCGTTTCTTGATCGACACAGGAAACCCAAAAGTCCCCGGCTGAACCGCAGTCATCGTAGCCATAGAATCCACTCCCTCAAGATCGTTACCTACACCGCGCTCGAAATTGTAGTCCTCCAAACCGAAATCTGTCACAGCCCTCGGCAAACAGTGGAAATCGCCTGTCCCCTCTCGTTGAACACGTGGATAAACGCATACTGCAGCAACATGATTGTCTTGCCATCCGCGATCGCGCCCGTCCCAATAGCGGCCATCGCATCCTCAATCGAAAGTTCCAGAACCTCAATATCTTCGCCCTCAACGAAGTTGCCACCGCCTGCCGTTACCCTGTTCCCACCGTCATACTCCGCCAGAAAAAAATAGAGCTTCTCAGTCACCGAACCCGGACTCATAAAAGCCTCAAAGATCTTCCGAACGTGCTCGATGCGGTATCCAGTCTCCTCCTCCACCTCAGCCTTGATCCGCTCCTCCGGACTAGCCTTATCCAAAAGCCCCGCCGCCGTCTCAATCAACAAGCCCGGATGCCCATTCACAAAAGCCGGAAACCGAAACTGACGCGTCAACACGACGGTTCGCCGCTCCACGTTATACAACAGAATCGTCGCACCATTGCCGCGGTCATAGGTCTCCCTGCTCTGCTGCTGCCAACTTCCATCGCTCCTCTGCAGATCGAACGTCGTCTTCTTCAACACGTACCAATCATCCGACAGCGTCTCAACCTGCTTGATGCGCACGCGATCTTTCATGGAAGGGGTCTGCACGAGGTTTGCCATGCCAAAACAATATCGTGCAGTTTCGTGCAAGGTCAAGTATTATCGTGAACAGCGCAAATGTTAACCACCCACCGAAGACAACAGATCCTCTCCATCCTCAAGAGCCACGGTCAGGTCATCGCAAAAGAAGTAAGCGAAACCATGGGCGTCTCAGAAGACACCATCCGGCGCGACCTTCGCGAAATGGCCCACGATGGACTGCTCCAACGCGTTCACGGCGGAGCCCTCCCCGCCTCCCCCGCCGTCGCAAATTTCGCCAGGCGCGAGCACATTACCCCCGAAGGCAAAGTAGCCATCGGCCGCGCAGCAGCAAAGATGATTCAACCAGGCCAGGTGATAATCCTTGATGGTGGCACCACTGCCCGGCAAGTCGCCCGGCACATCCCACTCGACCTCAAAGCCACCATCGTCACCCACAGCCCAACCATCGCCCTCGAGCTAATCGAGCACCAAAACATTGAAGTCATTCTCATCGGAGGACGCCTCTTCCGGCACTCCGTCGTCGCCGTCGGGACATCCGCAATCGAGACCATCGCTCAAATCCATGCAGAAACCTTCTTCATGGGAGTAACCGGCATCCATCCAAAAACCGGCCTCACCACAGGCGACTACGAAGAAGCCGCCATCAAGCGAGCCCTAAGCCACGCAGCAGCCGAAACCATCGTCCTCGCCTCCTCCGAAAAGCTCAACGCAGCCTCGCCCTACGTCGTCGTCCCTCTTTCAGAGATCAGCGGCATCATCACAGAACGCTCTTCGGAAAAAGCTCTCCTGCGCCCTTACGAAAAACTCGGAATCACCGTCACACGAGCCTGAAAAAGCCCCGGCCACTGCCGAGGCTCTCTCGTCTATCTTGCGACGACTCTGAAGTCGTCAGGCTCCTGGGCAAGCGGCTTATCCCATCCGCAGCACGGAACAAGATGGTCACCTGCCTCCTCCGGGCCCCACGTATGAGGCTCGTACACATACACAGGCGTGTCTTCTTTCAGGACAGGATCGACAATCCGCCAGGCCTCTTCAACATAATCCTGTCGCGCAAATAACGTAGCGTCACCGGCAATTGCATCCGTCAACACCCGCTCATACGCTTCCATCTCCTCTGGGCTCGGGTGGCGGCTGGCAATCAGTTCCACTGACTCGCGACCAGAACCCTCAAGCTCATTCGCAATCGACACTGACATAGCCACCGTCATCTCTGGGCTTATTCGGAAGCGCATGTAGTTCTGCGCCGTATTCGGCTCTGTGATGTTCGTGTGCGGTGGTTTGCGAAACCGCGCCATCACCTCCATGCAGGTCACCGGAAGATTCTTCCCCGCACGAATGTAGAAAGGAACGCCATCCCATCGCCACGAGTTAATCCCAAGCTTTAGACAAGCAAACGTCTCAACCTTCGAGTTCGGCGCAACGCCCTTCTCATCCAGATATCCGCGAAACTGCCCACGAACCAGATCTTTCGACTCGATCGGTGGAATGGCCTTGAGCACCTTCACCTTCTCATCACGCATCGACTCCGCATCGCCGCGCGCCGGGCATTCCATCGCGAGATTACACATCACCTGGAAGATATGGTTCTGAATCACATCGCGAATCGCACCCGTCTGGTCGTAAAAAGCCCCACGACCCTGAACCCCAAAGTCTTCCGCCATCGTGATCTGAACGGTCTCAACATAATCACGATTCCAGATGGGCTCCAGAAACGTATTCGAAAAGCGGAATGAGACCATGTTGTGAACCGGGCCTTTCGCCAGGTAGTGATCGATGCGAAAGATCGACGACTCGGGAAATGCCGACAACAGAATTCGGTTCAGCTCTTGCGCCGAAGCCAGATCATGCCCGAACGGCTTCTCAACAATCATCCGCGCGCCCTTAGCCGAACCCGACTTCACCAACTGTTCGACAACTTCCTCGAACAGAGACGGAGGAATAGCCAGGTAATGAGCCGGCCGCTCCGATGAACCCAACGCCTTCCGCACCGCAACAAACGTAGACGGATCCCCATAGTCGCCATCGACATACTGCAACAACGATTTCAGCTTTTCCCACGCTGCAGGATCGAGCCCGCCATGTTTCTCAAGACTATCCTGTGCACGCGCCTTGAACTGATCAAGGTTCCAACCAGCTTTCGCCACACCAATGATCGGAACATTGAGCGTGCCCCGTTTGACCATCGACTGTAGTGCAGGAAAAATCTTCTTATAAGCAAGATCGCCGGTCGCGCCAAAGAAAACCAGCGCATCGGAATGAGATTGGCTCACGTTTGTACTCTCCTTATTCCAGAATTATTTATCGTGTGGCTTCTCAAGATGCCCGCCAAACGCAAATCGCATCGCAGACAACAGTTTGTTAGAGAAGTCCGCTTCGCCTCGCGAGCTGAACCGTGTATAAAGCGCCGTAGTCAGCACCGGTGTCGGAACACCTTCATCGATTGCAGCTTTGATCGTCCAGCGACCCTCACCAGAATCCGAAACTCGACCACCGAACTTCGTCAGCTCAGGATCGCCAATCAATGCAGAGGCAGTCAGATCCAGCAGCCACGACGCAATCACACTCCCGCGGCGCCAAACCTCGGCCACGTCCGGCAGGTTGAAGTCATACAGATAATGCTCCGGATCACGTAGCGGCGTCGTTTCGGCATCGATCTCAGCCGTATGCTTTCCGATATTGGCCGCCTTCAGCACGCCCAGGCCCTCGGCGTAAGCAGCCATCATTCCGTACTCGATTCCGTTGTGCACCATCTTCACGAAGTGACCGCCGCCGCTCTCCCCGCAGTGCAGGTACCCCAACTCCGCCGTCCCGCCAACCTTCTCGCGTCCGGGAGTCTTTGCAATATCCCCAATTCCAGGCGCAATCGTCTTGAAGATAGGATCCAGATGTTCCACAACGGGCTTCGGCCCGCCAATCATCATGCAATATCCACGCTCCAGACCCCACACGCCTCCGCTCGTGCCCACATCCACGTAGCGGATTCCCTTAGGCTCAAGCTCCTTCGATCGCCGAATATCGTCGATGTAGTACGAGTTTCCGCCATCGATCAGAATGTCATCCTTCTCCAGGTGAGGCGCGATTTTAGCGATCGTCTGATCGACAACTCCCGCAGGAATCATTAACCAGATCGCACGCGGCTTGGAGAGCTTGCTCACGAAATCCTCAAGCGAAGACGATCCTGTGATCCCCTTCTCCGTGCCCATCTCTTCAACCACCTTCGGCGACATGTCGAAGACGACGCATTCATGGCCATTCTTCGCCAACCGCCGAACCATGTTGGCACCCATCCTACCCAGGCCTACCATTCCAAGTTGCATTTGAACTCTCCCTTTCAGTAGTTATGATTCGCTGGACATCGAAAGCCGGCGCCGAGTCTTCTCGCGTCCGCTGCCGCCTGGCTTATTTGTTCTTCCTGTATCTCCGAATCAGGTTCGTCGTAGAAGTATCGTGAGAAAGAGCCGGTTCTGTCGTGGCTTCCAGCTCCCCGATAATCTTTTGCGCCAGCACCTTGCCAAGTTCAACGCCCCATTGGTCGAACGAGTCGATGCTCCAGATCGTACCTTGCGTAAACACAGCGTGCTCATAGAGAGCAATCAACTTGCCCAGCACTTCCGGAGTCAAATGATCGGCAAGAATCGTATTCGACGGACGATTTCCCTCAAACACACGATGCGGAACCAGCCAATCCGGCGTCCCTTCTGCCTTTACCTGCTCTGCAGTCTTGCCGAACGCCAGCGCTTCAGCCTGTGCAAACACATTCGCCATCAGCGTGTCATGATGTTTTCCAAGCGGATTGAGCGTCTTGTAGAACCCAATGAAATCGCAGGGAATCAGCCGCGTCCCTTGGTGAATCAACTGGTAAAACGAGTGCTGCCCGTTCGTACCCGGCTCGCCCCAGTAGATGGGTCCTGTCTCCGTTGCAACATGTGTTCCATCAAGAGTTACATGCTTGCCGTTGCTCTCCATCGTCAACTGCTGCAGATACGCCGGAAACCGCTTCAGATATTGCTCATACGGAAGAACCGCAACGGTTTGCGCATCGAAAAAATCGGTATACCAGACCGTCAGCAGACCCAACAGAACCGGCAGATTGCTCGCGAACGGCGCCGTCCGGAAGTGCTCATCCATCTCATGAAAGCCAGATAACATGGCACGAAAATTATCCGGTCCAATCGCCAGCATCGTCGACAGCCCAATCGCCGAGTCCATAGAGTACCGTCCACCCACCCAGTCCCAGAACTCGAACATATTCGCCGTATCGATACCGAACTTCGTAACTTCCTTCTCATTGGTAGAGATTGCGACAAAGTGCTTCGCAACGGCCTTCTCATCACCGCCCAACCCAGCCAGCGACCAGTCGCGAGCCGTGTGAGCATTTGTCATCGTCTCCAGCGTCGTGAAGGTCTTCGATGCGACGAGAAAAAGCGTCTCATCCGCCTTGAGATCCTGGACCGCCTCCGCAAAGTCCGTACCATCGACATTCGAGACAAAGCGGAACGTGATATCGCGCTGACTGTAATGCTTCAGTGCTTCATATGCCATCACCGGCCCAAGGTCGGACCCGCCAATACCAATATTGATAACGTTCTTAATCCGCTTGCCGGTGTGTCCCTTCCACGCCCCACTCCGAACGCGATCCGCAAAGCCCGCCATCTTGTCCAGCACAGCATGCACCGCAGGCACAACATCTTCGCCATCGACGACGATCCTCTCACCCTTCGGCGCGCGCAAAGCCACGTGCAACACGGCCCGATTCTCGGTGATATTGATCTTCTCCCCGCTAAACATCGCATCGATCCGCGCCTTAAGCCCGGACTCCTCCGCGAGCTGAATCAGAAGCTTCAATGTGTCGTTAGTAATTCGATTCTTCGAGTAGTCGAGAAAGATTCCCGCCGCCTCAAGCGTGAAGCGCTCCCCACGCGCCGGATCATCCGCAAATAGTTGCTTGAGCGTCGTACCTTGAATCTGCTCGTGGTGCGCTTCCAGCGCCTTCCATGCCGACCGCTCGCCGAGCGGCGTCAATTTCGTCGTCATCTGCTTACTCCTCGCATCTCTGTTTGTTCCCGCCAGACAAGACTACTATCCATTTCTGTTACAAGTGCTGTATCGAAGGTTGAAGCCGAAAAAACGTCAAACATTCCCGCAATTTTAACGAAAATCCGTCAAAAAATTGCCTTTGAAAACCTATAGGCCCGGCTCGCCACGTCGCGTACCTCTCAGCAGTAGATGCCGGGAACGCAAATAGATATTCCGGAAAATTACTCTACGCCAATCTCATCGTCCATAGGGGAAGACAAGCAGGAAAAAGTTACAATTTCACGAAGAAGACCATAGCCCAATACTCCTCCACGAATCAAGACATCGGTTACGTACCTTCTTCAGATTCCGATTTCAGTCTGAATCGCGGCAGCAATCGTATTCGCATGATGCCGCATGAGCGGCTCTGATTCAGCTTCGATCATCACCCGAGCCAGCGCCTCCGTGCCGCTGTAACGAATCACCACTCGGCCCGAATCCGCAAGCTCGACCTCTGCAGCGTGGATCGCGGCAACCACCGTCGGAATCCCTTCAAGCGGCTTTTTCTCTCTCACCTTCACATTCAGAATTACCTGCGGAAAAAACTTAAGATCCGCAATCAATTCCGCCAAAGACTTCCCGCTCCTATGCACGACATCCAGCAACAGCAACGCGGTCAACAGACCGTCCCCCGTCGTGCTGCGACCGCTGAAGATGATATGACCGGACTGTTCGCCACCTAGTGCCGCGCCCGTCGCAATCATCTGCTCCAGGACATACTTGTCCCCCACCGCCGCACGAAGCATTCCAATCCCGCTGCGTTTGAGTGCCGCCTCCAGCCCCATGTTCGACATCGTCGTCGCAACCACGGTCGAGTTCGTCAAAAGCCCTCTGCTCTGGAGATCTCGTGCGGCCAGAAGCAACACCGCATCCCCATTGACCACGCGACCAAGCTCATCGGCAAACAGCGCGCGATCGGCATCGCCATCAAACGTGATCCCCATCGAAGCCCCGCGACTCTTCACCTCTGCTGCAACGATCTCCGGATGCAGAGCCCCGCAAGCTTCGTTGATATTTCGTCCATTGGGACTGGCGTGGGTAATCAGAACCTCCCCGCCCAGATCAGAAAACAGTTGAGGCGCAACCGAAGAAGCGGCTCCATTGGCACAATCAATCACGATGCGCTTCCCATCGAGCGAAAGACCCGGAACAGCCGCAAGCAGAAAGCGAACATACTCCGCGCGATCGGCATCGTTCACGGTCGGCGCAACCGTTTGTCGTGTCACCGACGCCGCGCTCGCGAGTTTGCGAAAGATCTCCTCTTCGATCGCAAGCTCAACCGTATCCGGAAGCTTATAGCCATCAGGCCCAAATAACTTAATCCCATTGTCCTGCCATGGATTGTGCGAGGCCGAGATAACAACACCCGTAGCAAAGCCATGAGTGTGCGTCAGGAACGCAACCGCCGGGGTCGTAATCACGCCAGCGTTTTCAACAGAAGCTCCGCCCGCATCAAGCCCCGCGGTTAGCGTCGCAGCAATCCATTCGCTCGACTCGCGAGTATCCATGCCCAGCAAAACGCGTGGCCTCTGCGTCTTCGCTCCGAGGATCTGTGCCAGCGCAAGTCCAATGGCGTACACCGTCGTTGAATCCAGCGGCGCCTGTCCTGCAACAGCGCGAATGCCATCGGTTCCAAAGAGCTTCTTCATCACTTACTCTTCTCCATCACGTCGTCCAAATGAGTGTCTGTTATCTCTGCTTCGATCGTTCCCTGCGCAAGACGCGCTAATATCGTCTGCCCCGCAACCGCATCTGCGGCAGACCGTAGCAATGTGCCGTCTGCAGCGTCGCTTCTTTGCAAATAAACCAAGGCATACCCCCGCGACAAAACCGCAATCGGCGACAGCGCGTTCAGCCGCGCTGACGTCTTCTCAAGACGCGTACGACGGCTCGCAACGGTCTCACTTGCGGCGCGCTCCAATCGCAGCGTCGAAGCCTGCAGACGATGATGCGTAGCCGCGATGCGAACCGTAGTGTCTTGCCGACGAAGGCGCTCCCTCACCAAATTCAACCGCTGGCCCGGCATACGAACGCTACGCTGCACCGCTGCATCAAGACGAAGCCGAAGCTCATCAAGTCGTTGATCTCTCCGATTAACAGCATCTCGCAGACGGTTCAACACAGCCTCTGCGGATAGCCGCGCATAGCGTTGTCTCGCATGCATCAGATGAAATCTTCCAGCCCGCTGCACTCTCGCATCCAGTGCATTCACGCGCTCCTCAATGCGATGCTGCGCCGCCGTCACCAACTCAGCAGCAGCCGACGGCGTCGGCGCGCGAAGGTCCGCGACAAAATCGGCAATCGTAAAGTCGGTCTCGTGTCCAATCGCCGAGACCACAGGAATTGCAGAAGCCGCAATCGTGCGTGCCAGCGCCTCGTCATTGAACCCGGCGAGATCTTCCATCGATCCGCCGCCTCTCGCAATCACAATCACATCCGCCAGCGAAGGATTCGCATTGAACCAGCGGACTCCGGCAGCCACAGATCCCGGGCTCGACACTCCCTGCATCGTCGCCGGATACACCAGCAGATTAAGCCGCGCATGACGACGACGCACAACGTTTACGATGTCGCGAATCACAGCTCCGCTTGGCGAAGTAACGATCCCAATGCACTTCGGGAAAGATGGCAGCTGACGTTTACGAGACGCATCGAAGAGCCCTTCAGCAAGCAGCCGTGACTTGAGCTGTTCAAACGCAACCTGCAGCGCACCAGCTCCGCGTGGCTCCATCGTCTCTGCGATCAGCTGAAGCTGCCCTCGGCTCTCATACACCGAAATGCGCCCCCGTACCAGAACCGCAAGGCCGTCCGCAGGCCTGAAGCGCAGCAAAACAGCTTGACGTCGAAACAGCACAACCGGCAGCTGAGCCTCGCCATCCTTCAGTGTGAAATAAATGTGGCCTGAAGGCGCTGGCCGACAGTTTGAAATCTCACCTTCAACCCAAAGATCCGTAAAAGTCGTCTCGATCTGCTGACGAACATTCATCACCAGTGCACGAACACTCCAGATTCTGCGCTCTGTCGTCAGGTCGTTCTTGCCCGCATCTTTTCCCGGTGCAGGCTTTCCTGCAGTCTCCCTCATCTCGTCCCGGATAACAGCTTCAGCCGAAGCCGCGACCGACAACACAAGGTCCTCTTCAGAAACAGAAAAGAGCCCCGCTTGCAGCAGCGGACCAGGCGACGAAGTTTTCAGTATTGCCGGCCGCCTTCCAGTCCGGATCTTCCCTCGCCGCGCTCGCAGGCTGGCCAGTGTCGGCGGCTTGTCTTCTCTTTCGGACATTCTTGCCTGAGTCTAGCATCGCCACACGGCTCGTCAGACTCTCAACGATGCAGTCTTCCCACAGCCCAGAGAATCAAGCTGAGCAACACACTGATAACAATTGAAGTTGCTATAGGAAACGAAACCGACCATCCCCGTCCGCGCCAGTTCACGTCGCCAGGAAGGCTACCCAGCGGCAGATTCAGTCGATTAAGCCCGAGAACGATTCCACCGACCACAACCAGCAGCAAACCGAGAAATATGAGGGTACGACCCAGGTCAGGCATGCTGCACCACTTCTCTAAGCAGTTGCCAGCAACGCAGCAGCCTCACGCAAAAGCTCCGACGGTTGGCACGGTTTGGTAAGAATGCCCACAGGCCGCGACAACTTGCACGTCTGCTCCCTCACGTTTTTGAGGTTGGAATAAAACCCCGTCAGAACAAGAATCTGGCAGGCCGGCAACTCACGCGTCACATCGCTCACCAGCGAAAGTCCATCTCGTCCCGGCATAGTAACATCACACAGAAGAAGGTTCGGCACAAATTCACGCGAACACTCTAATCCCTGATCTGCCGAATAAGCGGCCTTCGCCGTGAAACCACTCTTCTCGAAGATAAGAGTGAGCGTGTCAGCTACAAGACGATCATCATCAACCACCAGAACTCGCTTCATGGGGCCCTCCGTGCGGTCGTTCGGGTTGCGCGCGTCAACACTGATCTGGTGAGTTCAGACTAGGCCTCAAAACACATTTTTGTCTAATCAAAATTCAATGATTCGTTGTCTGACATCTTAGACTCGACATGTAATGCAAAGTCACAAATGACGTTGTACCGAGAACTTTTGCACAATAACCACTGCAATCCAGCACGGGCAATTCGCAACTTCACCTCTGGTAAGGTTTACCTCAGACCACTGACTTCCATTAAGGATCTCCCATTGCGCATCGTCGCATTTATTGCCGGTTTGTTCTTCTGTTGGGGAGTCGCACTCGACGCCTTCCAGACCATCATCCTCCCAAGGCGTCCGACAGGTCGATTTCGAATCACCCGCATCTTTTTCATAGTCACCTGGGCGCCCTGGGTATTCATGGCCGACCACGCCTCCAACAAAAAAATGCGCGACCAGCTCTATAGCATCTACGGCCCGCTCTCTCTTCTTTTGCTTCTCCTCTGCTGGGCGGTTCTCCTCATCGCCGGCTTTGGAATGTTCTACTTTTCAATGCGTTCCCCTTTTGGGGACGTTATGACGAGTCATAGCAACAGTGCCTTGGCGCAGCTAGGCACCGATCTCTACGTCAGCGGAACGACACTCTTCACGTTGGGCCTCGGCGACGTCGTTCCACACAGTCCCTTCGCTCGAGCCTTCATCATCGTTGAGTCGGGCGTAGGTCTTGGATTCGTGGCCCTCGTTATCGGCTATCTTCCCGTTCTGTATCAGGCATTCTCCCGCCGCGAGGTCAGCGTAGCCTTACTCGATGCAAGAGCCGGGTCCCCGCCCAACGCCGCGGAACTCATCCGACGCCACTCCTTCTCGGGCAGCGAGGAGGCCGTCATCGCGTTGCTGGAAGAGTGGGAGCGCTGGTCGGCAGAGATTCTCGAATCGCACATCTCCTACCCCATTCTCTGCTTCTACCGTTCGCAGCACGACACCCAGGGTTGGCTCACTGCCCTCGTCTCGATCCTTGATACCTGCGCTCTGTTGATCTCCGTCATCGAAGGCTCCCACTCGCGCCAGGCCCAGCTCACCTTCGTCATGTCCCGTCACGCGCTTACCGACATCAGTGAGGTCTTTGGCCTCATGAAACTGAAACCCGCACAGCATCAGGCCGCCATCGACCGCCTTCCGCCCAACGACTTTTACCACCTGTGCGAGGCTCTGGGAGAAAATCAGGTCCGGCTCTGTGGCGACCCCGCCGCAGCCAAGCGTCTCAACACCCTCCGTGCTCTCTATGAACCTCAGGCGTTCGCTCTCTCCGAGTACCTTCGTGTATCACTCCCCGTCTGGGTCGCGCCCCCAAAACTAAACGACCAGTGGAGCATTCTCACGAGAATGCGAACCGACGCAGCGACCGCAGTCAAAGTCACCGACCAGTCCCCCTTCTTTCTCGACGAAGACCACGACTAAGCTTCCCCCAAACGCAGATTCGGGATGCAAGGGCTGACCCCCCGCATCCCGAACTCACTAAACCGACTTCCAAAAGAGAACGACTACTGCCCGCCGCCCGGCCCGGCAGGCGCAGGGTTAAGCTTCTGAGCAGCCAGCGTCCCTGCCGGCCCTTTGGCATCTTTATCCTTCAACTGAGCGTAAATCTTCTTCGCCAACTCAGGCTTGCCCTGAGCTTCATACAGCTCAGCAAGCTGTATTTGCGCCAGTCCAGCAGGCACCGTCGACGTCGGCTTCGCAGTCAGTTCGTTGTAAAGATCCACAGCCTGAGAATCACGTCCAGTCTGCCGATAGAGCTGCGCTAGCGAAAGCTTCCCAAGCGCCGCGAGATCACCATTCCATCCGCTCGCAACCTGCTTGAACGTACTCTCTGCTTGCCCATTCTGTCCCGCTTCCATGTAAGTCAGCCCAGAGAAGTAGCGAGCCACACGCCCGTCCGGAGTCATCCCGTACTTGTCCGCGACACCGTTAAATAAATCATTCGCGGCCTTTGCGCGCTCCGTCGCCGAAGGATATGTCTTCACCCCCGGAGGCACCTGCTGCCCCGGCGACGCCAGCGGCGTTTGATACGCCTGCATCGCTGCGCCGAACGCAACGGAGGCCTTCTCCGCGCGGCTGTTATAAATCAAAGCCCCGACTACCACCACCAGAAGCGCCGCAATCACAACGGCGCTGGTTACGATCAGAGAACGACGGTTTTCACTGGCCCACTCGAGCCCGTGCTGTGTGGTATCGACGAACTGGTCATGCTTAAGAGCTTGCTTGGTCTGCTGGTCCACTTTGTCTTGTTCTTCCTTTTTTGCTCGTCGCGGTTTGCCGCTTCAAGAGAACTCGTTGCGCGAAGTCACGGCGCAGAACTTTAAGTCTATCAGCCCTGCAATCTGAATGTGGCCAAACTCATCCCAACTTAGCCAGCAACCAGCAAGCCTCATAAAAATGAACAAAATGGCAAAGAATGCCAAAGCGTAAGCCGCCGCAAAATCACATATACGCGGCGCGCCCGAACCCTCAGGGTTGACAGCCCCATCGCCAAGGCGAAGACTTGTACCCGAAGGAATTTGCCCCAACCTATGAAGACCGTAGCCGTCGAGACAGCAATCGCAACCCCACCCACCACCAACAAACACCTCATCCGCTGGGTCGAAAAAATGGCCGACCTCTGCCAGCCCGACCGCATCCACTGGATCGACGGCTCCCAGTCCGAATACGACTTCCTCTGCAACCAACTCGTCCACGCCGGAACCTTCACCAAACTCAACGAAAAACTCTGGCCTGGCTGCTTCCTCGCCCGCTCCGCCCCCAACGACGTCGCCCGCGTCGAAGACCGCACCTTCATCTGCTCCCTCGCCAAAGACGCCGCCGGCCCCACCAACAACTGG
>CAZZZG010000065.1:0-22777 GCA_964658525.1 uncultured Edaphobacter sp. | reverse complement strand
CAAAACATGACGGCTAAAACTCCACATCAGCCACGCAAATCACCACGTTCTCACCACAAAAACACCACACCAAAACACACACTCTGCGCTAAAACCCCTGCAAAAACGCCACTCCACCACAAAATAAAAAAAACCTGCACCAAAATAAAAAAAAGAGCGGTCCGGCAACAGCCGAACCGCCCGCTTTTCTCAAACCAACTTACACGGAAGCGTGAATAACCTCTTCGCGAACCACCTCATCCAAGACCTTCTCGCTCGGCGTCTTCGGTAGCGCGACCGCCAGAACATCCTCAATCCGAGTAGCGTAATGAATCGTCACGCCCTCAGTCTGATCCGGCGTTAAGTCCTCATCCACCTGCTGTTTGCAGTCCGTCGGCAGAATCACATCCCGCACGCCGGCGCGCTTCGCAGCAAGGAACTTCTCCTTGATTCCGCCAACCGGCAACACATTGCCGCTCAGCGTAATCTCGCCTGTCATCGCTGTCAGCGGATGTACCGGAGTGTCCGTCAACAGGCTCACCAGCGCAGTAGCCATCGTCACGCCAGCTGAAGGACCATCCTTCGGAATCGCACCCGCAGGCACGTGAATGTGCAGGTCGGTATCCTTCGTAAAGTCTTCATCGAGCCCTAACGACGCGGCATTCGAGCGCACCCAGGTCAACGCGGCCTGCATGCTCTCCTTCATCACATCACCAATCTGGCCAGTGATCGTGAAGCCGCCCTTGCCCTTCATCCGGTTCGCTTCGATGAACAAAACATCGCCGCCCGCCGGTGTCCACGCCAGTCCGACCGCAACACCGGCCCTCTTCGTACGCTCAGCAATCTCCGTATCCACGCGGACTTTAATGCCGCCAAGAAACTCGTGAACAACCTCAGGAGTAATCACAACCTTCTGGGTCGTGCCCTCTGCGATCTTCCGCGCAACCTTGCGGCAAACAGTCCCAATCTGCTGTTCAAGCTTACGAACACCAGCCTCACGCGTGTAGTGCCGCGCTATCAAATGCACGCTGTCCTTAGGAAACTCAATCTGCTCTTCCGTAATGCCGTTCTCTTTAATCTGCCGCGGAATAAGGTATCTGATGGCGATATTCACCTTCTCCTCTTCCGTATAGCCGGTCAGTTCGATAATCTCCATACGGTCCAGCAGCGGCCCCGGGATCGTATCCAGCTGGTTCGCCGTGCAAATAAATAACACCTTGCTCAAATCGAACGGCTGATCGAGATAGTTATCGCGGAACGTATTGTTCTGCTCCGGATCCAGCGTCTCCAGCAGCGCACTCGCAGGATCTCCTCTGAAGTCGCGCCCAAGTTTATCGATCTCGTCCAGCATGAACACGGGATCCTTCACCTCAACCCGCTTCAGGTGCTGAATAATCTGCCCTGGCAGCGCGCCGATGTACGTCCTCCTGTGTCCGCGGATCTCCGCCTCGTCGTGCATACCGCCCAGTGAAATACGCGAGAACTTGCGATCCAACGCCTTCGCAATCGACCGCCCCAGCGAGGTCTTACCCACGCCTGGAGGCCCAACGAAGCAAAGAATCGGACCCTTCATATCCGGTTTCAAACGCCGCACAGAGAGGTAATCGAGAATACGATCCTTCACCTTCTTCAAGCCGTAGTGATCCTCATCGAGAATCGCCTTCGCCTTCAGAATGTCCACTTCGCCCGAAGATGTCTTCGACCACGGCAGCACCGCCAGCCACTCCACATAGTTCCGCGTCAGCGAGTAATCCGCCGCAGCAGGATTCATCCGACTCAGACGCCCAAGCTCTTTCAGAGCGTCCTTCTTCACATCCTCCGGCATCCCCGCTGTCTCGATCTTCTCTTTCAGATCAGCGATGTCCTTCTGCGTGTCATCGACATCGCCCAGTTCCTTCTGAATCGCCTTCAATTGCTCGCGCAGATAATAGTCCCTCTGCGAAGACTGCACCGAATCCTGAACCTCGGTCTGGATCTTGTTGCGCAGCTGCTGCACCTCCAGCTCCTTCGCAAGATGCTTATTAATACGCTCCAGACGTGCCGACACATCCGGCGTCTCCAGCAGCTCCTGCTTGTCAGTCGTCGTCAAAAACGGCAGCGACGAAGCAATAAAGTCGGCCAGCCTTCCGGGCTCGTCGATGTTGATCGCAATCGTCTGTAGATCATCGCTCAACGTTGGAGACGATGTCACAATCTGCTGAAACTGGCTCACCACATTCCGTTGCAGAGCTTCCGCCTCGGGGGTTTGCTGCGGCTCTACATCAGGAATCGATTCGTACTCCGCGGTCATAAACGGCGCAAGCTGCACAAATTCGCCAAGATGCACCCGCTCGTTGCCTTCCGTAAACACAAACAGGCTCTGGTTAGGCATCTTGACGACCTTATGAACCGTCGCCCGTGTACCAGTTGCGAACAGATCCGCGGCCACCGGAGCATCCTGCCGCGCATCTCGCTGCGCCACCACCAGAATGGTTTTTTCCTCGCCCAGCGACTGAATCAGCTGGATTGAGCTATCGCGCCCTACCGTCAGAGGCAGAACCGCATGGGGAAACAAAACGGTATCCCGTACTGGCAACACGGGAACCGGACGCTTTCCGACCGCTTCGGCGCCCGCTCCATCACCGCTTTTCGTTGCCGTAGGTTGAATCACACTTACAAAGTCGCTTGGCATTGAGTGTCCCTCTATCAGATTATCCACTATTCGATGCAGCAGGTCTTCGTCTGGTCGCAAACTATGGTCCTCACTCCGGAGATCATGTCTCGTCACATTCCGTCATCGGCCATAACCCCATTCCCATCTGTGGTTAACTGGATTTAGAAAGACTTCTCCGCCCTCATCCCCTAAATAAAACAAAAGCTCTATCCAAGTTCCTGCCAAATATCGCCGCGCCCGGGCGCTGCGGGCTGAACTAGGAGACCGTCGCCGCACATCGGCAACCCACGGTAATGGGCATGCTACGCCTTCGCCTTCCGGCGCGCTACCGGAGGACGAGGACCAGAAGATTCCCCACGCTGATCAGTTGGGTTCACCGTTCTAGGCCGCCCGATACCGTCCCAGCACCTTCACCATTCGGGATTGCTCGCGCAACGCACCAAAAGCGGCTTCGGCCTCCGCCGTCGAATCAAACCGCACATCGACATAGAAAACATACTCCCACGGGCTCCCCGGCACCGGTCTGGACTCAATCTTCGTCAGGTCGACCCCGGCCTCCGCAAGTCGCTGCAAGGCGGCCACGAGTGTTCCCGGACGATTCTCAATGGCAAACGCCAAACTCATCTTGTTCTCACACCCAACATCCGCCTCGTCCAGAATCGGGCCGTCGGCCCGCACCAGGTAAAACCTCGTGTAGTTCTCTGCGTGATCCTCGACGCCCGCTACGACCACTTCGGCGCCGTACTCCGTTGCCGCAAGCATCGGAGCGATTCCCGCCACATCACGCAGACCCATCTCCATAACATGTTTCACACTTCCCGCAGTGTCATAAAAGGGGATCACCTCCAACTTGGGATGCGAGGCCAGAAATCTTCGGCACTGTGACAACGCCACTGGATGGGACATCACCCTCCTCACCTCCTGCAGCTTCACGCCAGGCATTGCAATCACATTGTGCCGAATCCGCAGTAAGCTCTCTCTTTCAATCTGCACCGGCGAATCCAACAGCAGATCGTAGTGTTCGGCAACCGACCCATGCAAACTGTTTTCGATCGGCAGCACAGCCGCATCGACCTCCCCTCCGACCAACTTGGCCAGCACCTGTACCGATAGGGTGCACGCGATGATCTCTAAATCCCATCGGTTGCCTAGCATCTCGACGGTCGCCATGTGGCTATTCGAGCCCAACTCTCCCTGAATCGCCACCTTCAATTCGACCACCTCGCGAATCTCTAATTACTCGATCCATATTTTATTCCCTCTGGCAACCCCCTCGACCAACCCGGCAACTTACCACAAGAAGGATTTGAATGCCATCACAGCGAACCGGAAAACATATCCGGCAATCCTCTAGGAGAACGACATGCTTTGGACTATCACGATTATTCTTTTCATTCTCTGGGTCGTTGGGCTCGTAAGCAGCTACACGCTGGGCGGATGGATTCACATCCTTCTCGTTCTTGCCATCATTGTTCTCATCTTTAATTTGATGTCAGGTAGACGGGCCATTTAATCAACTTGAAATCCAACCGGTAGCCCTCCCTATCAACACGGACGTTAGGAGTAATCCCATGAACACAGAAAAGATAGAAGGTAAATTCGATCAGGTAGCAGGCAAGGTCAAGCAGAGCGTTGGTGAGGCAGTCGGTAATCAAAAACTCGCCAACTCCGGCGTCGCGGATCAGGTGAAAGGTGCCGCCAAGGAAACCTGGGGCAATGCCAAAGATGCTGCTGCGGCAGCAAATGACGAAGCCCGCGCTCGCACAGACGTGAAAACCGAAGACTACAAAGAACGCGCTGAAGATGCCGCTCACAATACACGTGAAAAAATAGCTGCAACGGCGCAGCACGTCAAAGATAGCGTCAATGAAAAACTAGACAACTTCAAACGTGAGCATCGAAGCTAAGAGAAGTCGGAATGCTCTCCCCCTGGAAGGTCCGCGTCGAGCGGGCCTTTCTATTTGCGCATGAGAACATCCGCTGCGACGAATACAAAGAACACCACGGAGATCACGCCATTCAGCGTAAAGAACGCCGCATTCATTCGCCGCAGGTCTCTAGGCGAAATAATCGAGTGCTCATACAGCAGCAGCCCCGCAACGAGCGCGACGCCCAACATCGCGATCCGTCCCAACCCGAACAATTCCATGAGCCAGCAGAGCATCAGCAGCATCCCCACGTGCATCAGTCGCGCAATCCAAAACGCGGCCGTAATACCAAACGCCTGCGGCACACTGTTCAATCCAACGCTGCGGTCATGCTCGAAATCCTGACATGCGTAGAGCACATCAAATCCCCCAACCCAGAGCAACACCGCAGCCGTCAATACGATGATTCGTAGATCCAGCGAACCCCTTACTGCGATCCAGGCCGCTGACGGCGCGATCCCCAACGCTAACCCCAACACAAGGTGCGACCATCGCGTAACGCGCTTCATATAGCTGTACGCCAGCACCACCAGCAGTGCGACAGGAGCCAGCTCCAGCGTCAACCGATTCAGCATCGCAGCGCCCAATACAAAAAGCGCAATCGACACCACCACAAATCCCGCAACAAACCCACCGCCCAAAGTACCCGCGGGCAAAGCCCTCATCGCCGTACGCGGATTTGCCGCATCTAGCTGCGCATCCGCCAGCCGATTGAATGCCATTGCCGCAGACCGGGCAGCCACCATGCACACAATAATCCAGCCCAGCACCCGCAGTGTCGGCCAGCCCCCAGCCGCCAAAATTGCTCCTGTCAGAGCAAACGGCAGCGCAAACACCGAATGCTCCCACTTGATCATCTCAAGCGTTACCACCGTACTCTTCCACAACGACGCCATCTCTCTATCGTAAAAGAGACAGACCGTGCAGACCTAATCGACGCGGCACAAAAACATCGAAATTGACCTATTTGTCCGGCTTTTCCGCCTCACCACCAACCACCTCCAGGTTGTTCACCACCTTGAACACACCCGAAACTGCATTAGCCCGTATATTCGCCACATCTTTGTCCGATTGGCTATCCACCACACCCGACAGGGTCACATTTCCATTGACCACCGTAATACGAATAGGCTTCGCAGGATCGATAGCATATTTGTTCAACTGCGGAAACCCGTAGATAGACCGCGCCTCCGCCAATCGAATCCGATCATCCATCGGCGACACCGGTGCCACCTCGACGTTGTCGATCACGTCCTTCACACCCGGATAATTTTCGACCAGGCTAAGCGCCGAATCCTTATCCGTAGGCCCATATGCGGTGCCACCCAAAGTCACAACCCCCTTCTCGACGCCGATCGTAAACGCGTTGAACGCCGTTGTGCCATATCCCACCCGGTCGTACGCCAGCTTCTCGGCCAACTTATTACGTAGAGTCACGTCGTCAACTTCAGGCCCCGCAACCTCGATCAGGTTTTCGACGCCCTTCACATTCTTGCGATGGTGTGCGCGATCATCCGCATCCATCTTTGCGCTGTAAAGCTCCACCGTTCCCGTCAGCGTCACAACGCCGTTCTGCACCGAACTCTTCACATCTTTAAAGCGCTTGCTATCCAGCGCCTTCGTCACATCGGCCTGAATCTGTGCATCGTTGGGCCCCGGGCTGACACTACTGGCCGTGCTCTGCGCCACGCCAATCGATGCCCCACCCAGCATAGCCAGACTCGCAAATCCCACCGCACAGCCCCATGCGAAATTCCTCACCCTCTTCATATCTTCCTCCGGAAACTCTTAGCGCCGCGATAAACCACTTGAAGCCTCATCCTTCACACACATACGATGCAGCTTCCGTTTAGCGCGCTAACGATATCTTTTCCGCAGCTTATAAACAATACTGAATACGCCCGATTCATCACGCGATACCACAATAGAGTTGTCATGATTCAGGTCATACTGCACCTGAATCAACTGCTGCGCCGAAGTATTTACATTGGTCGCAAACGTCGCGGTAATCTGCCGCGACAGCTGCTGCTGCACGGTAATCCTCGCTGACGAACCGCCCAGCGTTCCCACAAACGCCGGATCGATCTTCACGCTTCCCACACCGAACAGCTTCTCTACGCGATTGCTCACCGTCGCATTCAACGCACCGCCCAGCAGCGCACTCGTCGTCGGATCGGTCCCCTGCTGAGCCTGCCGCTCCTGATAAAGCTGAGCCTCCTCCTGCGTCCTGCC
Source organism: uncultured Edaphobacter sp. (assembly GCA_964658525.1). Classification (GTDB taxonomy): domain Bacteria; phylum Acidobacteriota; class Terriglobia; order Terriglobales; family Acidobacteriaceae; genus Edaphobacter. The sequence goes on along the minus strand of CAZZZG010000065.1, from coordinate 15,985 downwards.
CAACGCCAACAGAGCAAACACATCCGACTCGCTCAGTGGCGGTTCAGACCGATACGTTGGCTTCAGGTTCGTCGCAGTCCCATGCAGTCCGATCGTAATATCGTAGTTCTCCACCTGCGCCGTCGCATCCAGATCAATAATCGGATCGATCCGCACCGGGTTCGTGAAATAGATCTCTCCGCGCTGTAGCTGATACTTCGTGCCCGCAAACGTTGCACTCCCCTCGTTAATCTCGATGCGTCCCAGCACAGAAGGCACCGCCGCCGTTCCGCGAATCTGCAGGTCTACGATCCCGGCCAGCTTGGCGTACGAGTTCTGAAAGTCCAGCTGCGGCGCACTTGTCACATGCACGTCAAGCCGAATCTTGTTTGCAGGCGTGTTCGGATCAGGCGGCGGAGCCACTCCACCCGCCGAGCCGAACGCCGCAAAATCCACATCCGCTCCCACGCCAAATCGTGTAATCAGAATCGTTCCACTCAACAACGCGCTATCCGGCGCTCCCTGCAGCTTCAGACTCGCGTTCGCCGTCGCGCTCAACCCATACAACCGCACCCGAACGACATCGCCAGTCGCCGTCAGATCAGCATACAAACCCTTCTTATAGCGAATGAACCCGCCGATCTTCAGCGTGCCTCCGCCCGTCGTCGCGGTCAGGCTCTGCACCTGCAAACGGTCGTCGTTGAACACTAGCGTGCCGTTCATATTGCTCAGCCCGTTCGGCACTCCATCCACCGCAACATTCACATTGTCGAACTGTACCTTTCCCGTCAGTAGTGGATTCATCACATACCCGCCGGCACTCACTGTGAACTCCACCTTGCCAGTCGAAAGAATGTCCGAATCGAAGGTGTGAAGCAGCGTCATACTCACGTTTCCCGTTGCGCTCACATCCAGCTTGCCGCCCTTCGGGTCCGTCGATCCAAACAGCTGCCCCGTCCCGCTCGCCCGCATATCCGTGTCCTGGCCGGTGATATGAACCTGATCGAGCGTCGCCAAACCATCGCGCAGACCCACACGCAAAGGCTCAGCTGCCTTCAGTTCGATTCCCTGCAGCTTCACATCCACCTGGCTGAACTCTGCCTCGCCACTCAGCGCCTTCGGTGTCTTTAACGGTCCGCTCACAGTAGCTGTTCCATTTATCAACGACTGCGCCTTCATCGTCCCCGGCCCAAACATCGCCAGCGGCTTGCCAATATCCAGGCCCGACAGCGTCATTTTCGCCTGCATCTGGTAATCCGCATCCAGCCGCGTCTGCCCCGAAGCCTCCAGCTTCGCCCCCACCAGCGTCGAATTCGCCGTGAAGTACACGACGTCTCCCTGGCTATGCGCCTCCACCGCGGCCTCGCCAATCCCCTGTCCTCGATACGTCACGCCACGCAGTGTTACATTCGCCTTCAATCCGGGCTGCGTCAGCGTTCCATTCGCATCCGCAACCAGGTTCACAACGCCATCCACGTCGCGTTCGGCCTTCTTCACCGTCTCGAACTTCGACAGCAAAATGTCGTGTCCCTCCACATGCCCATGCAGACGATCCGTGCCCATGTCGTATCCGCCGTTACCTGCAATCTGCATACCATGCAACCGCAAGACCACATTCTTCGCTTCCAGATCCTTCCCCTGTACCGTCACATCCGCCACAGCCGACTCATAGGGCTCTCCATAAGCGACACCATTCATCAGCGAAAGGTGGCCCTCCCCACTCAAACTCCTCAGCGTTCCTACTGCATGGCCATTCAACGCAACCAATCCCGTCAGCGGAACCTTCTCCTGCTGCCCTGCAATCTGCAAAACGTCGACTACCTGCGCATTCGCCAGCTGCGCCTTCGCATCCAAGGACATCCCGTCATCCCACAGATAGGTCGTAGCCCCGCGCCGCGACACCACCTTACGGGGCGCAATCTTACCTTCCAAATTCAGCACGGCAGTCCCACGCTTGATCGTCGAGCTCGCTACGATCACTCCAGTGTTCGGCGAATACTCTGCATCCGTCACCACCGAATCAATCAGCACATCCGTGGTTCCCAGGGCGAACTCCGCGTTCGTCACCTGCAGGTGTCCCTTCACATCCAGATTCGCAATCTTCCCCTGCGCCGTTCCGTTGAACTGCATCGCGCCATGCAGCACTACCGGAATTGCCGCCGTACCGCGCTTCCCATTTCCCTCCAGATCCAGCGTAGTCAGCAGCTGGTTGTACTCCGACAGATCCCGCACCGTCATATCCACTCGCAGATCTGTCAGAGGGTCTCCTTTATTCACCCCCAATATTCCAGACGCCTCGAAGTTCGTCTCTGGCATCTGCAGCGTGACCCTCTGAATCCGTACGGTTTCATTCTTCCCTGAGTAATGCGCAAGTGCCTCTCCGGTCACGGGCACATCATTCAACGCGCCTTTGCGCTTCACTCCAGTCGGATTAAACGTCAAATTCCCATCCACCTCAACCGTCTCATCGATACTCTTCGCCGGGCCGCCCCACTCCACCGTCACCGGTCCGCTCACCGCTGTATCGAATCCCAGATCGCCATAGTGTTCAGGCGCGGTCACATCCATAATCGTTCGCAGCGGAATCCTCGTGACCATCGCCTTCAGGTAAGCATGCGCAACCTGCACCGGCGGCACTTTCACTGGCTCCGTGATGGGCTCCTTTGCTCCTATTGCCTTGGCTGTCGTATTCGCAGTCGTCACCGCCGCCTTGGTCGTTGACGAACTGACCGAAACATCCTGCGGCGGAACCTCGCCCAACCAGTTCACGATTCGCAACCCACCCGCCGCACTTCCACCGCCGGGCAGATATCCCGTAAGTGCCGTGAACAACAACTCGGTCGGCGTAACGTGTAGCGTCCCGCCGCCATCTATATCGTGCAATCGCACATTTTGATCCCTGTACGCAGCCTTATGCACCTTTGCCGTTCCCGCCAGCAGATACCCGGCCACACAATCCGGATCAGGAGGCAGTGGCCGCGGCGGCACTCGCGTCTCCTTCGGATGGCTTCGCTCCCAAAAAGGAGGATGTTTCTGCGCCACCGAAGGCGACGTCGCGCAGTTATGCCCGTTCAAATCCAGATCGATCGTGCCCGCATTCAAACCATCCACATCCGCGAGCACAGAAATCTGCTTCACTTCGATCGTGCCACTCACCTTCGCCTGCCACTCCGGGTTGGCAAAGTGTTTGAAACTTCCAGTAGCATCGAGCTTCGAACTCTTACCCGTCGTGAAGTCCAGTCGCTGCAGCTCAATCGCGTCTCTTCCCAACTCCACCGCCAGACTCAACGCTGACTGCGCCTCCACCTGCTTACCCATCTTCGTCCGCAGATCCTTCAAATCCACCGTCGCGCCGTAGCGATCCGTCGAAGCGATATAGTGCACCTCCGCACTCAAATCCCGAGCCGCAAGACTGAACGGGATGGCACGGTTATTCAGCAGAGCCAATCCATTCGAAATCGTCACCTCATCCGCCTTCAGATCCAGAAGAGTGTCGATGACAGGCTTCTTACTCGTATTCGGGTGCTTTGGCACCGGCTGGTTCGTCTTCCCATCCTTATCCACGATCAAATGAAACTGTGGATGCTCCACTCCGAGATAGTTCAACCGCACGTGCGACGACACACCACTCCCAGCGACATGCGTGAAGAAATCAAAGATCTGCACCCGAAGCGAAACCTTGTCCACTGCGAGATAAGGAGCCTCACCCGGCCCCTCTAGTCCATGAATAACAAGACCATCGGCCTCAACCGCAAGATGCCATAGATCAAAGCTGATCTTGCCCAGCTCGACTCGGCCGCCCGTGGCGTCTTCCAGAACTTTAACGACCTCCTTCCCGACTCGCCGATTGAAGTCATCCGTCTTCGAGTACCACGCAAACAACCCAAACAACACCAACACCAGCACCAGCAGCACCGCCACCGTCCAGCCAATCCACAGCAACATCCGCTTCGCCAGCGATCGCTTCACCTTAGCGACCTCGCCAGCAATACTTGCCTCAACCTCCTCCTTCTTTTCTTCGAATTTCTTCTCCAGGTCGCTCATGGCGCCACCTCACCTGGAGTCATAATCTTCACGCTGCCCTGCGCCCGCAGCGACTTCAGCCAATCAACCAGCAGAGCGCCTACCTGCTGCTGCAACTGCACCTCTTCGATCCTCTTACGAATCGTATCCAGCTGCGGCGGGGTCACATTCCGTTTCGCATACTCCGGCAGCATCCTATTTTCGTAAAACTCCTTGATCTCCGCGTCCGAAATCTTGATCCCATTCCGAAAGCGCACTTCGATGAACTTCAGCAGCTCCATCCGCAGCCGCCACCGCTCCCGAAACTCCGCCTCCGTAAATCCGTGAGCGTTCAGGAACATTTTCCAACCGTCGTCGGTTTCGCAGTGATACTGCACCTTGCAATCGGGAATATCCTTTCGAAGCGTCATCAGCTGCTCGTCGAGGTCTTTATCTGAAACAACATCCTCCGGCTCCAGTGCTGCCTGCTGCAAAATCAAGGCTCGATCTACCAGCCGCTCAAGAACTCTCTCCCTGGTGTTATCTCCCGTAACCCGGCGGTAAGGCTGAATCTCCTCAAACCGACGCTCCTCATCCACATCGCTCTCGAGAATCACATCGTCGTTTACCACCGCAACCACGCGGTCCAGCACTACTCCCTGTTGCGCAGGCAAACTGCCCGCAGCATTGATGGCGGAACTCGCGGCCCCAGTCTGCGATGTCGTGGTCTGCCCGGAGGCCGCTTGCAACGAAGCCCATACCGGTATCCCCATCAACACAGGCGCCGTCGCGAACGCCACCAGCAACAATCGCTCCATCGTATTGTGCGTCATCCAACGCATCTAGAAGCTCTCTCCAATACTGAAGAAAAAATTGAAATGCGACGCCTGGCTCTCATGCGGAGGGCTATTGTTGAAGTCGTAAATAATTGGATACACCGGTGGATTAAGGTTATAGCTGAAGTCCACACGCACCGGCCCAACCGGCGTCCTGTAGCGCGCACCCAACCCCAACGCATGTGAAAAATAATTGAAGTCACAAGTCCCGATGATCCCCGACACATTCGCACACGTCTGCTTGTTCGGTTGAGTGAACCGCGTGAAACTCGGAAACATATCCTTCGCATTCTGAAACACGTTACCCATATCGTGAAAGATCACGAAGTTCACGCTATTGCCCACCAGCGGCAACGTCTGCGCCGGTAAACGCAGCTCAAACGAATTCACAAACGCCGCCGAGCCACCTACGGGAAAACCGGTCTGCAAGTCCCTGGGCCCTGCCCCATTGATCGGAAATCCTCGATGTGAGTTCGCGCCGCCGGCATACAACCGCTCCGGCAGTGGAATCGCGTTGCAGCTCGGATTCGTCGTCAGTAGAACGCCCTCGCACGCATCGCTTCCCGCGTTCGGATTTGTCCCCGACGCCCGCTCATACCCAATCCTTGTCGAACGTGCAAACACATACTTCAGCTTGCCAAACTGGTAATACGTCGCGTTCGTTCCATCAAGCTTCCAAAAATCAGTCTGCGATCCAAACTTCGACGACGCGACAAACCCCTGTATCGTTGAGTACTCTCCCTTCACTGCATCCAGCGGCCCCGGCGACCGCGTATCGTGAAACCATGTGAGTCCCGGCCCACCCACGCGAACCGGCTGCGACAGCAGCGGAATCAGATCCGCCGACACCTGCAGACTATTCGGGTTCACCTTCACGCGGCGATACAAAAAGTCGTAAATAAAGGTATGCGTCCGGCGCCATCTCTCCGTAATGCGAAAATCTCCCTGCAGTGTCGACGCCTGGAACGTCGTAATATCCTGCACATTCGAGTATCCGCCCGAAAGCGCCGCACTGAAGTTCTTGCTGCCGTAAAGATGCGGATTCTGCAGTGTCAAAATCGCCACTTGTTCCAGCAAACCATACGTCGTGTGCAGCGTCAGCGAGTCTTCCGTTCCGCGCAGATTAATCCGCGACACATCCAGCGAAACCCGTGGGCTTACGCCGGGCTTGCCCTCCGGAGACAGTTGGTTACAGGGAAAGGTCAATCCAAGTTGTATGCACGATGCTTCCGAGATCGTCCCGGCCTGGGGTGTTCCCAGCGCCGCCTCGAAACCGAACCCGTAGGTCACGTTCCACCGCTTTGCCTCAGTCACCTGCAGCACCACGTTCTTTTGTGGAGCGTCTCCCGCAGGATTCTGTACCGCAGCCACCACTTCATTGAACAACGCAATGTTGTACAGATTCCTCTGCGTCTGCAGTAGCGCCGTCTGGTCCAGCGGGTCTCCCGGATGCACCAGAATCTGTTGCGCCACAACACTCGGCTTGGTCTTCTCCACTCCCGACAGCAGCACTCGATTCACAAACACCTGCTGCCCCTCGGTCACATCCAGCGACACGTCCGTCTTGTCAGTATTCGCTGTCTCCTTTGTCTGCTTGATCTCGACCTTCACCTGGTCGAACCCATGCGCCAGGTAATACTGCAGCACCGTATCGCGGTCGCCCGACAGCGTCACCAGTGAAAAAGGCTGGCCCTGCTGAGCATTCATCAATGCCCGCACATCCTGCAGCCGGCTCGCATCCACTCCTACCAGGTTCACTGTCCCGAACTTCTGTTGCGGCCCTTCAACGATCGTGAAGGTAACAGCAATCTCACCCGCCTTCAGTGGCTTCCCGTCCTTACCGACGGTTACATCCTTTACATCCGTCGTGATCTTCGCCTCATCAAAACCATTCGCTCGATACAACGCCTGAATCGCGCTTACATCGCCGGACACCAGTGCCGGGCTATACCGCCCACTCCGCTGATACGCATTCGACTTCTGCACCCGCATCCGTTCATGCAGCAGATCATCCGTGAAGTATTTGTTGCCCTTCAGATCCACCGCAACGACTTTGTGCTTGACCCCGCGCTCCACAGTGAATACCACCTGCTCCGTTGTCGTGGCATTCCCTACCACCCTCACCGCTACCTTCGCATCGAAGAAGCCCTGCTGCTGTTCGTAGTCGCGAATGTTGAAGACGCCCTCGTTCAACAGATCGTTATCAATCGTGCCTTCCTCGAAGATCGGGACCAACAGATGCAGGCGCCCCGTCGAAATCTTCGCACCCTCCACCGACACCTTCACTTGCGGCCCCTGGTTCGCATGGAACTCATAATCGACCTTGTCCCGCACGTTGTCATACGTCTGCTTCTGCAGCGAAACCGTCGCCTCCAGTCGATCTTTCTTCTGGTACAGCTTCCGCAGCCGGTCCAGCGCATTGCTGGTCGAATCGCGCCGCACCTTGCTGTTCTCCTTCAGCTTCGACTGTTTCCGAAATTCCTCCGGCGTCAACCCAGTATCGTCGCCCACCAGCTTGACCTGTCCCACTCTGGCCTGCGGCCCAATTGAAACCGTATAAGTTACATTTATCTGGTGTCCTACTTCATCTGTCTCCGACTTCACTGAGACCGTCGGTTCGTAGTACCCCTGCTGCTGCAGAATCTCCTTGATCCCTTCCGTCCCCGCCGGTATCTGCGCGTCGGTGAACGCCGTCCCGGGCGAAAGTTTCGTCGCAAACTCCAGCAGCGGAGCCAGCCGTTCGCTCTTCACCCCGGTAATCGTCACTCGCCCCACGTAATACCGCGCCACGCCAGCAAAGATCAGCGTCACCTGATCCCCCTGCCGCACCCCGCGAACCGCGATGTCCCGATACCGTCCGCTCGCAAACAATCGCCTCAAATCCGCACGCACCTCCTGCGGAGCCAGCGGCTGACCAACTTTCTGTGAGAGCTCCTTCGGCAGCGTATCGGTCGCGTCGAACATCACGCCTTCGAACAGGATCTTCTCGACCATGAGCCCCTTCCACTGCCATACCGAAGTCGTCGGCTCCGCATCCTGAGACGTATTTGTCTTCTTCTCCTCAGCCGTCTTAGTCTGTTGCCCTTGCCCCGGCGTCGCTCCTGTTCCGGCCAAGCCCGGAGTAGCACTCTGCGAACCAGAAGGAGTCGGAGTCTGCGGCACCTCTTGTCCCGCAGCCACACCCACCATCACCCACAATCCAAGCCACAACGCCGCCGCGCCACAACCGCACCTCATCCACCGTGGTATTCGCGCGCGACCTCGAAGCACCTGACCCAAAAAACCACCCATCATTCCTTGTCTAATTTGAGGAGCTCAGCAAGTCTTTCATGATGCACATCGAGTGCGCATCCGAAGCTGCGCAATCGCGGCAACTCTTCCTTCTCCTTAGGATGCCGAAAGCCTTCGGGCAGCAGCCGCGTTCCCCTGCACATCCGTCTTCTATACTACGAAACAGCCGTCTTTTTTTAGACGGTGCGATCTTCATCATGTCAAAGCATCCCGCAACCACCTTTGAAGAACGACCCCTGAGCATCCACATCGGCACCCCCGCCGACGCGCAACCCTCCGAAATGCCTCCGCCTAGCCCTACTGACCGCGCCATCCCCGAATCAGACCGCTACTCCCGACAGATCCTCTTCCCCGGCATTGGAGCCGCCGGCCAGCATCTCCTCGCCTCCGCCCACGTCGCCATCATCGGCGTCGGAGCCACCGGAGCCGCCACAGCCTCCCTCCTCTCCCGCGCCGGCATAGGCACCCTCACCCTCATCGACCGCGACTTCGTCGAACCCTCCAACCTCCAGCGCCAGATCCTCTTTGACGAGGCAGACGCTCGCGAATCCCTCCCCAAGGCCGAAGCCGCCCGCCGCAAGATCGCTCTCTTCAACTCAGCCGTCTCAGTCCACTCTCATATCGCGGACCTCGTCCCCGCCAACATCCACGAGCTCCTCGCCTCCGCCCATCTCGTCCTCGACGCCACCGACAACTTCGAGACCCGTTACCTCCTCAACGACTACTGCGTCCAGCAATCCAAACCCTGGATCTACGCCGCAGCCATCGGCGCCTATGCCGCCACCATGAACATCCTCCCTTGCCCAGCGGAGCGAAGCGACACACGAACCTACACCCCCACCGCCTGTCTCGCCTGCATCTTCCCCAAGCCGCCAACCGGCCCGGTAGAGACCTGCGACACCGCTGGCATTCTCTCCACCGCCGTCAACCTCGCAGCCTCCATCCAAACCACCGAAGCCCTCAAGCTCCTCACCAACCAGTCTCACCTCATGCGCCGCACGCTGCTCTCCTACGATCTCTGGTCGAACGAGCAAAGCGAAATCACCACCGCCAAACCCAACCCCGCATGTACCGTCTGCGGCCGGCGCATCTTCACTCACCTCGCCGGCGTCGGCCGCCCTCACATCACTCTCTGCGGACGCAGCTCCGTCCAGATCCACGAGCACCACCGCCCCGTCGACTTCACTGCCATGCACGATCGCCTCGCGCCCCACGCCGACATCCACGATCTCCGCTTCAACCAACTCCTCCTCCGCTTCAAACGCGGCCCACACACATTTACTCTCTTCCCCGACGGACGCGCCCTCATCCAGGGCACCACCGACATCACCCTCGCACGCTCCCTCTACGCGCGTTTCATCGGCTCCTAACCACCTCACTTATCAGGTGTTGCCTGGACAACCCTTCTCATCCATCCTCCATCCAAATTACCTGCGCACAATCTTCAAATCTCCGTTTGCGGTAGGCTCGAAGCAGGCGAAAAACTCAACCGTGAATGACTTATTTGTCCGGAGTCTAGCTATGGACGTCCAAGGCCTACAAATGACCCAACAAACACCGATTACTCCCGGCGTCTTCAAACGCAATCCGCCCATCGCGGGCGAAGCCGAAGCCATCGAAGCGGCGAAAAATGGTGATGCAGAAGCATTCTCCCGTCTTTACGCCCTCCATAAACGTCGCGTCTACACCCTCTGCCTCCGCATGCTCGGCAACGTCTCCGAAGCCGAAGACATGACCCAGGAGGCCTTTCTGCATCTCTTCCGCAAAATCGGCAGCTTCCGCGGAGAGTCAGCCTTCTCCACCTGGCTTCACCGGCTTACAGTAAACTTGGTCCTCATGCATCTCCGCAAAAAAGGCCTCAATCTGGTCTCGCTCGAGGAGACCATCAACCCATCGGAAGAAGACGCACCCAAGCGCGACTTCGGCAGCCGCGACCTCGCTCTCACCGGCTCAGTCGACCGCGTAGCTCTCGAACGCGCCGTTGCTTCCTTGCCCCCCGGCTACCGCATGGTCTTCGTCCTGCACGATGTCGAGGGCTTCGAACACAACGAGATCGCCACCATGCTCGAATGCTCCACCGGAAACAGCAAGTCACAGCTCCACAAAGCCCGTCTCAAACTCCGTGAACTCCTGCGGCAGCCTGAACCAGCTGCCCAGCCAAGCGGCCTCAAGGAGGTAGCGGTATGACGGAATTCCAATCGCTCGACTTCGACACCATGACCCCTGCCGATTTCGAGCAATATTTACCTGAGTTCTTCGCCAACGGCGACGGTCACGTCAGCACCGACCCACGCCTCCAGACCTTCCTCAAAAACAATCCCGACTGCGCAGCTCTCGTGCGCGATCTCGAAGCTATCGCCGACCAGGCCCGCAGCCTCTTCGAGCCCACGGAAGAACCCAGCGACGCAGTCTGGAGCAACATCCAGAACAAACTCAAGCAGAGCGTCAGTGGCGAAGACGACTCCCCCGTTCCCCAAACCGTTTAGCCGCTTCATAAACACCTCGGCCCATCCAGACTGAAATGGATGGGCCGAAGTGTTTAATCCCTCAGAAACATTATCGAAAATAGCCAGTCTTCGTACGCACAACAACGTCCTGCCTATCAGGAAGCCGCGCATCAACATCCGGCTTAAGCCGAATCTCCAGCTTGCAAAAGGTTCCATCCGGCTTCACATTCGTAGGCTTGTATCCCAGCGTGTACCGCCCCCGAAGCTGATCGATCAGCTCAGCGAGCCGATCCGCAACCTCCTTCTTGCTCGTGTTCAAAACCGGCCCGCCCGTCAGATCCGCATACTTGCGGATGTCCCCCATATGCGCAACAAAGAAAAAAGCGACCATCACAGCATCCGTCTCCGCAGTGCGGTCGATCAGCGCCGAGACCACCACCCCCGACCGCAGCAGGCTCGTCGTCGCCTCTTCCTTCGTATGCAAATACGCCGGTGCCTCCCTCCCCATGATCTTGCGCGTACGCGAATTTTCCTGGTTCGCCGTTCCGTCCGTGAGCCACACCAGCACCTTCCTGCTTCCCGGAGCAGTTGACTTCATCGCCTCCTCCACCGCTTCATACATACTCTCGTGAATAAACGTTCCTTCGCCCGTCTTCATGCTCGCGGCTTTCCCTATAGCATCAGCAGCCAGCGAACGGTCCGTAGTGAAACCCTGCAGCAGCTCAGTATGCGAAGAGAAGACCATCACCGCCACCTCATCCTGCGGCTTCAGATGACCCAGCACCTCACGCGCGCCTCCAGCCAGCGACGCAAGGGCCGGACGCACCGTCTCCGTCAGATCAAACAGAAAGACCACCGACAGCGGAAGCTGATCGTGGCTGAAGTAAGTGATCTGTTGCGGAACCCCATCTTCTGACAGCACGAAATCGTCAGACTTCAGCGCGCCGATCAGATTCCCCGTCTTCTTGTTTTCAACCTCGGCATCCAGAACCACGAACTTCGTCGACACATGAATCGTGGATTGAGCGTCCGTCTGAGCCGGCACCGCATCCTGCCCATACATGCCACAGCAGGCTCCCATCGCTATACAAAGCAATACTGCGCGCACAAGGAAACTCATGCCGCCAGATACGTCCACTGGCCAATCGAAGTTCCCACGCGTAATTAAAACTCAGTGAGCAATCACCCGAGCCAGCGAGGACGACAACCGTCTCCTGTTGCGCCCTCGCATCTCAAGGCTTCACTTATTCTCTGCCTTGCGCACCACCGGCTGGTACTCACCCGGCACCATCCGAAACGAGATCGCAATCCTGTTCCATCCATTGATTGCGATCACAGCCAGCGTCAGGTTCACCAGCTCCTCCTCCGAAAAGTGCTGCTTCGCATGCTCATACACCGCATCCGGAACATGATCCACACTCACCAGAGTCACCGCCTCAGCCCACGCCAGAGCCGCCTGTTCCCGATCCGTAAAGAACGGCGTCTCCCGCCAGGCGTTCAACGCATAGAGCCGCTGTTCGCTCTCGCCCTTCGCACGCGCATCTTTCGAGTGCATATCCAGACAATATGCACACCCATTGATCTGCGACGCCCTCATCTTCACCAGTTCCAGCAACGACGGCTCCAGCTTCGACGACTTACTAACAAACATCTCCAGCCCCATCATCGCCTGATACGCCGCCGGAGATGCCTTGTGAGGTTCCATTCTTGCTTTCATCGTTATTTCCTCCACACTCAGATTAGAAGAGCGATGGATCATCGAACAGGTCCACAATCAAATGCCGAACAGTCCACTTTCGATCGTGGGCAAAGTCGCGCATCTTCCTCCTCGCAACCGTTCCAATCATCTAGCGACTAAATGCGACAGCTCATCTCCACCCTTTGATGGATGGCGATTCCCTCGCTAGCGGATACTATGGCTCCCTAATGGAACACCGCCGACAAATGGGTTTAGCCGCCACCCTCTCCGTCGTCACGGGCGAATCCATCGCGCTCGGCATCTTCCTCACTCCCGCCGCAATGGCAAGATCGCTCGGCTCGCCCCTCCTGCTAGCCGCCGTCTGGTGCGGCATGGGCTTCATGACGCTTTGCGGAGCCATCTGCTACTCCGAGCTAGCCATCACCTACCCGCTCACCGGCGGCGAGTATGTCTACCTCCGCCAGGGCTACGGCCACCGCCTCGCCTTCCTCTACGGATGGATGTCCGCCGCAGTCATGGACCCAGGAATCGCCGCGGCGCTTGCCGTAGGTGCAGCCCCATATGTCATCTCACTATTCGGCCTCCCACCCCGCACACAACTCGTCATCCCCGCGCTAATCCTCATCGGCCTCGCTCTGCTCAACTACGTAGGCACCCGCCTCAGCCGTCGCGTCATGACAACTGCCAACATGCTCAAGATCGCCGTACTCGTCTGCGTCGTACTCTGGGCATGGTTCTCCGGACACGCCACCACCTCAAACCTCCTGCCCCTGACCACTCGTCGCCCCGGCTCCGAGCCTCTCTTCGCCGCCATCGCCGGAGCCACCATCGGCGCCTTCTTCAGCTTCGGCGGATGGTGGGAGGCAGCCAAGATCGCGGGCGAAGTCCGTAACCCGCGCCGCAACATGCCGCTCGCCTTCACCGGCGGCGTACTTCTCGTCACAGCCGTCTATCTCCTCGTCAGCGCTTCGTTCCTCATGGTCGTCCCGCTCGAAAAGATCGTCTCCAACACAGCCTTCGTAGCCCAGTTCGGCGAAGCGCTCTTCGGCACAACCGGAGGCAAAGTCCTCTCCGCCTGCGTGCTGCTCTGCGTCCTCGGCGGACTCATGGCCATCACCATGGCCGCTCCACGCGTTTACTACGCGATGGCGAAAGACGGTGCGTTCTTCGCCCCCTTCGGCAAACTCCACCCACGCTTCGGAACCCCCGCCAACGCCGTCCTGCTGCAAACCACCCTCGCCCTGCTGGTCCTGTGCTTCGGAGCCTTCAACCGCATCCTCTCCTTCATCATCTTTTCTGCTGTCTGCTTTCTCGCACTCTCCGTCACCACTCTCTTCCGCATGCCGCAACCGGTTCGCCGATGGTGGTTCCCAGTAGCACCTATCGTCTTCCTCCTCGGCTGCACCATCATCAACCTCATGATCCTCATGCACGATCCCATCCCCGCACTCGTAGGCCTCATCATCGTCCTCTGCGGCGACCCCGTCCGCCGCCTCTTCTTCGCAAAGTCAACCATCACCACCAACCCACTCCCCGAACAAATCACATCCTGAAAGGAACAGCGCTCATGGCACACATCAAACTTCCCGAAGGTCTCCCCGGCATCCGCGGCGCAATGGCCTTCCGCCCCGAAACCGCAAGGCCGCTCAACGATCTCGTAGAAGTCCTTCTCCACGCCCCCAACTCCCTCACCCCCGGCGAGCGCGAACTCATCGCAACCTACGTCTCCTCCGAAAACGACTGCTACTACTGTCAAACCATCCACGGAGCCATTGCCGCCGCCGGCCTCAACGGCGACGAAGCACTCGTCAAGCAGGTGAAACACGACTTCCACAACGCCGCCATCTCCGACAAGCTGAAAGCCCTCCTGGTCATCGCAGGCAAAGTCCAGCGCGGAGGCAAGCACGTCACCACCGAAGACGTAGCCGCCGCCCGCGCGCAAGGCGCAACCGACATCGAGATCCACGACACCGTCCTCATCGCCGCCGCCTTCTGCATGTTCAACCGCTACGTCGACGGCCTCGCCACCATCCAGCCACGCGACGAAGACATGTATCGCGAGCGCGGCAAGTGGATCGCACGCGAAGGCTACGTCAACGTCAGCAAAGAATATCTACCAGCCGAAGCCGCACGCTAACAGACGAAGGAGAAACTCATGCCACACATCACACTGCCCGAAGGCCTCCCCGGAATCAGCAGCGGATTCGTATATCGTCCAGAAACCGCCAAGCCCATGCGCGAACTAGCCCACGTCCTCCTCCACGAGCCCAACTCCCTCACCCCCGCCGAGCGCGAACTCATCGCCACCTACGTCTCCAGCCAGAACGACTGCTACTTCTGCCAGACCAGTCACGCCTCCGCTGCCGCCGCGCACCTCGGCAACGATTGGGGTCTAACCGAACAGGTAAGACAAAACTACGAACAAGCCCCCGTCTCAAACAAACTAAAAGCACTCCTCAATATCGCAGGCAAGGTCCAGCAAGGCGGCAAGCAAGTCACCTCGGAGGACGTAGCAAAAGCCCGCGAACAAGGCGCTACCGACCTGGAGATTCACGACACAGTCCTCATCGCCGCAGCCTTCTGCATGTTCAACCGCTACGTCGACGGCCTCGCCACCATCCAGCCACGCGACGAAGACATGTATCGCGAGCGCGGCAAGTGGATCGCACGCGAAGGCTACGTCAACGTCAGCAAAGAATATCTACCAGCCGAAGCCGCACGCTAACAGACGAAGGAGAAACTCATGCCACACATCACACTGCCCGAAGGCCTCCCCGGAATCAGCAGCGGATTCGTATATCGTCCAGAAACCGCCAAGCCCATGCGCGAACTAGCCCACGTCCTCCTCCACGAGCCCAACTCCCTCACCCCCGCCGAGCGCGAACTCATCGCCACCTACGTCTCCAGCCAGAACGACTGCTACTTCTGCCAGACCAGTCACGCCTCCGCTGCCGCCGCGCACCTCGGCAACGATTGGGGTCTAACCGAACAGGTAAGACAAAACTACGAACAAGCCCCCGTCTCAAACAAACTAAAAGCACTCCTCAATATCGCAGGCAAGGTCCAGCAAGGCGGCAAGCAAGTCACCTCGGAGGACGTAGCAAAAGCCCGCGAACAAGGCGCTACCGACCTGGAGATTCACGACACAGTCCTCATCGCCGCAGCCTTCTGCATGTTCAACCGCTACGTCGACGGCCTCGCCACCTGGCAACCCGAAGACCCGGCAATGTACGCGAAAATGGGCCAGCATCTAGCCACCGAAGGCTACCTCGCACCCTCCATCAAAGCCTGAAGCAACGCAGCGATTCACTGCCCCCACAACAGCGAATCGCTGCTTTCACAGCGCACGTTATGTCCTTGCACGAGCTTCTTCTCGTGGGGCCAGTCCTTGGAGTGATCGTCACACTCGAATTAGCCTATTGCATTGCTACCCTGATCTCTGCCTCAGGCACACGGGCTCTTAGGTTTTAGCAGGTCGCCAAACTCCGCACACGATCCACTTCCGAATTTCGGCAATGTCTCGTTCGTGCAGAGCCTCCGCGATTGCAGGGCAGTTTGACAAGCTCTCCAGGGTTAGTAGACGCGCCTTCCGGTGATGGTGTATTTCGCGTCGGGAGGATCCTCCGAAACAATCACCTTCTCCGCAGGTTTCATCTCTTCCGCAGCCTTCATCGCCGGCTCTGCGGGTTTCATCGGCTCCGCAGCTTTCATCACCTCCGAAGGCCTCATCA
>CAZZZG010000064.1:0-23152 GCA_964658525.1 uncultured Edaphobacter sp. | reverse complement strand
TCGATATGGACCGCGTCGCCGCCGACCACATGGGCATGCTCTCCACCGTCATCAATGCCATCGCCCTCCAGGACGCCATCGAGAAGCTAGGCCTCTTCTGCCGCGTGATGTCCGCCATCGAGATGCACGAGGTCGCCGAACCTTACATCCGGCGTCGCGCGATGCGCCACCTCGAGAAGAACCGAGTCGTCATCTTCGCCGCCGGCACCGGCAACCCGTTTTTCTCTACCGATACCGCTGCCAGCCTCCGAGCCATGGAGATCAAAGCCGACATCCTCCTCAAGGCCACCTCCGTCGACGGCATCTACACCGCCGACCCCAAGGTCGACGACAAAGCCACTAAATTCGATCAGATCACCTACAGCGAAATGCTTCGCCTGAACCTCCGCGTCATGGACACCACTGCGGTATCCCTCTGCCGTGACAACAACATGCCCATGATGGTCTTCAGCATGCGCGAGCCTGGGAACATCGTACGAGTCGTCAGTGGCGAAAAAATCGGCTCTCTGGTCACCGCCTGAGTCGAATGCCCACCAGGCAAAGTTCCTCCAACTCCTTATTCGCGAGCAGGATGTGCTTTGCCGTTGCCGCCTCCTGTTCGCCTGACGTTGAATTTGTCATCTAAATTGCCATCTTCCGCGTCAAATCTGAGGAAACGGCGTTAGAGATTAGAGCACCAGCATCCAACCCACGCAGGACCGACGTGTGAACCCTATCCTTTTGGAACCTGACATCGAGCAGCCGCAGAGCTCTTCCCCACCGCCTGTGGCCACCACTACTCGAAAGCCGCCATTGCCAGCTCTCACTGGCATTCGCACCCTTCTCGCCATCTTCATCATTCTCTTTCACTTCACGCCGTCCCATCTTGGGCTCCTCTACCCGATCATCAACAATGGCTATGTCTTCGTCGGCGTCTTCTTCCTCATCTCAGGCTATGTGCTCACCTATAACTACGCCGACCGCGCTAAGACGCTGGTCAAGCGCGAGTTCTGGCTGGCCCGCTTCTCGCGCCTCTATCCAGTCTATCTGCTTGTCCTCCTCATCTCCTTCCCAATGGTCTTCGACGAGTGGCACGCTCGCTCCCACTCCGAGTTCTGGCAGGGAATGATCCTTACCCCTCTCGTCCTCCAGGGCTGGAGTCCTTCGGTCGCCACCTTTTGGAACACCGTTGCCTGGACTCTGTCGAGTGAAGTCGTCCTCTACGCCGCCTTCCCCTGGCTCATTCGCCTCCCGTGGCCCAAGACGCCGTCCCGGTTGATCCTTCTCCTCATAGTGCTTTGGATCGTTGGCCTGATCCCCCACTCGCTCTACCTCTTAGTCAATCCCGATCACATTGTCGGCCCAGTTGACCGTTACAGCTCCACCAAACTCATCCGATTCCTCAAGTACACCCCACTCCCCTACGTCTGCACCTTCCTCATTGGTGTCACTCTAGGAAAACTCCAACACGCTATGACTCTCACCTCACGTCAACGGCTGGTGCTCTCTTTCGTCAGCCTGACGCTCGTCGGAATCTTCTTCTACACTCTCGTCCTTCGAACACCATACCTTCTGATGCACGGCGGTCTCATGACCCCGGTCTTCGCAGCCCTCATGCTCGGCCTCAGTGGCCCTCATGCGATCTCGGCAATTTTCTCATGGCGTCCACTTTTGCTGATCGGCGAAAGCAGCTACTGTCTCTACCTCCTCCACTTCAATGTCTTCCAACTAATTCACACCTACCACGTGCCAGAGCGTCTGCATCTGCTCGCTTTCGATCCCTGGCTCTCCTACGGAATTCTGATTTTGCTTGCTCTGGCTACCTTCCACTTTGTCGAAACCCCCGCTCGTCGGGCGATACTCAGCAAATTCTCACGCAAAAGCCGCACCCTTTTGCCTTCTTCCTAAACGAGATCTCCGCAAAGAGATCGCCGCGGGAAGGATCGATATAGGCTCCTATCCGCCTTTGTGAGCGTTCCGCCCATGAACCAGGCCACATCGAGAACCGCCCAGCAAAAAGCCCCGCGTTTGCGGGGCTTTTCAGGTTAGGACAGGCTGGGATCTACTCAACGATGATCTGTGTCGGATGAGAACCGTTCGCTACAGCCACCGCACAGGTAGGTAATGCGCCAGATGGGAACGGCGTATTCTGCACCTGCTTCAACGTTCCATTTTGGGGAGCCAGCTGCATCGCCGAGACGTCGCCCTCCAGATTATTCGATGTATAAAGATAAATGCCCAAAGCCGGCTCGATCGTCACACACGTCGGACCTGTCCCGGTAGCCGTCGAAGCAGAGCCAACTGATCCCGTCGGATTTCCTGAGTTCTGGTCGATCGTATACGCGCCAACTGTGCCCGACGAGAAGTTAGCAACATACAGGAACTTACCCCGCGGATCAACCGTTACTCCGACTGGGAATATGCCGGTCGGGAATTGGTTATTGATCATCGGCGTTAGCGAGCCATCCACGTTGGTTGTGTTTCCAAACAGCACGTTTTGAGCCTGATCCGTGACGTACACAAATCGAGAAGACGGGTCTTCGGCGATGGCACTTGGCGTCGTTCCCGCACCAAAACCAGTCGCCACTGTCTTGCCCGTAGCATCCGTAGTGATCGTTGTGCCGTTCGTAGGGGTCAGCACACCCGTCGACATGTTCTGGGAGAATCCGAGCAACGCAGCCTTCGGTGTCGTCGGAGTCTCTTGATCGATAACGTACACAAATGCGGTCTGGACGCCAGAGCCTGAACCGTCAGTCAACGTGCAAGTCGGATTTCCTGCATTGTAAGAAGCCGCTGGCTCACAACGAGGACGGCTGACCACAATCCCAACTGGCGTATTGCCAACCGGGACGTAGTTGAGAGAGGTCGTCGTTCCAATCGTCGTATTTGCGACGGCAGTTCCCAGCGAACCGTCCTTATTGATCGGGAAGATCGTCACACCGCCAGGCCCAGGTGACGCGGTCGAGTACAGCTGCTGTCCCTGTGGACCTAACTGATATTGGAATGTGACATAAAGAAATGCTCCCGCGGCATCCATTGCAATCGAGGTAGCGTTGCTGCCCGTCACGTTGTAAGTGTTCTGCAGGTAAATCTTTCCATCGGTCCCGATCGCATACTCACCGATGGTCGAATCGTCATGATTGACGACATAGAGATTCAATCCGTTCGGCGAAGCCACAAGGGTCACAGGATTTCTGCCGGCCGGTATCGGTGAATCCGCCAGTGGCGTCAACGAACCAATCTGGAAGTCCACCGCGTACGCATTGATCCCACCATTCGGAGAAGAGCTCGTTAGCGGTTTTGCAGTCGTCACGTATACATACGCCAGCGTGTAATCACGGCTGCATGCCGTAACGCTCACCAACGCAAAAGACAAAATCGAGGCCACTGTCCCGCGGCCCATCTTATTCCACTTCATGCTTACCTAACTCCGGGGCAAATCGTTTCCGCCCGTTCCTGCTATCCCGATACTCAGGATTCATGTGGACACCCTGCCCATGGTTCTCCAGCTGCCGTCTGCCAGCTAGTCTACGTTTCCGCTTACTGCGAGGCATGTCGCTTGTCCGGTCGCCGTGAAGGTAGATCCTCGACGTAGATCCGAGAGCGTGCCTGTCGTAGAGATCGACTTGCCAGTCACCGTCCCATCTCCATTTGATGTATAGACGTATTGAAACGAGGGGTCCTCCACCATACAAACCGGTCCCGCCCCTACGGTATACGGGTTGTTCCCGGGATCGTTCAACTCCTGCAGCTGTCCGGTCGTCTGAATCGTGAACGCTGAAATCGAGCTGTTGGGATTTGTTGTATTGGTCGTCGACTGGTTCGCAACATAGACAAATTTATTTTTGCTATCAACCAACGAGTAAACCGGATTTGCTGCCGGAGAGATATTGGCAACCGCTCCGCCCGTGATGGTGTTCAGCGAACACGAGGTGGTTCCGACAGTAAAGGGAAGAACTTGTCCGGGGCTGTTCGCATTGGGCGCTCCTGCGTCAGTTATGTAGATGTTGCTTCCGCCTGTAATAATCGACGTCGGCCGCACCGCCCCCGAGTTGAACTTCTGCGTTGTCGTCAGCGTCAGCTGTCCCGCGGTGCCTACAGCGTAGGGTGAGACCGTCTGGTCGGCAGTATTCAGCGTAAGCACGCACCCGCCAGCTACAGCCAACATCGTCGGAGTCTCCCCAACAGGGAAGTAAGTAATCTGCAGACCCGTCACCGGATCTTTGATCTGCTGGTTCAGCACCAGAGTCAGCCGCCCCGTATTTGGATCGATCGAGAACACAGTGATGTCCCCATTTGGCGGAGCTGGTGGATTGGGGTCGGTTGGAGTCGCGGTCGGTGGCGGAGCCTGCTGGTCCAATACATACAGGAAGTTCCCCGTCGAATCGTGCGCCGCCCAGACAGGGTTAGTCCCCTGGCTCTGGAAGCATTGCTGGAAAGTCAGCACACCCTGTCCGCCAACGCTGAACTCGCTGATGCTGCCAGCAGTGCCGCACGGCAAACCTGCGGCTGGTCCGTTCCCACCGCCCTTGTTGACCACATAAATGAAGCGGCCGCCCGGCTTCACCACGATCGACACCGGGTTTGCCCCGCCAGAGGTGAACGGCGAGTGTGGAATCGCCGTCAGATTTCCCGTGAAGTCATCGATCTTGAAGCCGGCGATCTGGTTGTACTGCGTTCCAAGAACCCACATGAACCCAATCGTGCCACCACCGCACGCCGTCATGCCCAGACCCATCGCTACGGACACTACCAAGGCCATTGATACACGGCCAATCCTGCTCAACTTCATGCGCTTCCTTAATCCTCGCCAATGAACGTCTTCCGTCCACCTTTTGCCGCGAGCAACTCTGTAGGGTACGATTCCTTCGCTTATTGTAGAAGCTGTCGCGACTTTGTGCCACTTATGCCGCTCATTCTGACTGATCTATCCTTCTCGCGGCCAGTCACCACGCCTTGGTTACCGCCTCACTCCCAGCCCGTAGAAACCATATTCCTCCGAAGATGGAGAAAAACTTGTCCGCAACTTACGATCAACGTTTTCCCAAAAAGTCGAAGCTGCGAACAATACATCTCACCGCAAGAGGTGGTGTCCCGCAAACAAGAAGGGCCCGGGCCAAAGCCCGAACCCTTCAATACTCGCTGCATATTTCCTAGAAGATCTTGAGATGAATCGTCAAATACTTCTTCGGATCGCTTCGAATCGTCTTCACCAGATCGGTACTCGCCTCGAGCAGCTTGTTCAGGTTCGTGTAGGCAGCGTCATCAGTCACCAGCTTACCTAGAGTTCCACGACCATCATTTACGCCAGTCACGAGCGTATTCACCTGTGTCAGCGTGTTGCTTAGGTCTTGCCGAAACTTAGGATCCTTCAGCATCAAACCCAACCCGCCCTTGCCTGCATCCGCGTCAGCCAGCAACGAATTCGCGTGCGCCAGAGCCGAGTTCAAATTGTTGTAAAGGGTCTCATCCTTGATGAGTTTGCCCGCAGTCCCTTTGCCACTGTTGATTCCATCCGCAACAGTCTCCAGCTTCGCAACAGTGTCGTTCAGCCGGTTGTACAGCGAGTCATCAGTCAACAACTTGCCAACCGACCCTTTTCCAGCATTCAAGTTCTTCGTAAGCCTCTGCAATTGATCGACAGTATTATTCACCTTGTTAATCAGATCAGGATTATTGATCAGCTGCCCAATGGTGCCTTTACCAGACTGAATGTTGTCGACGATGACATTCGCTTTCGCCAGAATCACATTCAGACTTTCGATCGTCCCCTGGCTCGCTTTCACTACGTCGGTCAAGCTGGGTGTCTCCAGCGTCTTCAACACATCTCCGTCCTGCAACGGCGGCCCGACAGCGAACTGGCTGTTGATATCCACCACCGTATCGCCCAGTACTCCCACCGTCGACAGCGAAGCCTTCGAGTCTTTCTTCAGGTTGGTGGCGAACTTTTCGTTCATCTTCATGACCACCTTTACCGGAGTCAGTTTGTGCTCAGGCGCATTATCGATCGTTACAGCTTTCACTGTCCCGATCGTCACGCCCTCCAGGTTTACCGCTGCCCCAGTTTTGAGCCCGGCCGAGTTTGCGAAGAACGTCGTTACCGTCAGCTTATGCGAGAAAATTCCCAGCCCTGACGAACTCGTCATCAGGAACAACAGTGTCACCAGCACTATCGTCGAAATCAGTACAATCACGCCCACCTTCAACTGCGACCACCGTACCTCCTGCTGGCTGGGCATAGCTCTCCTTGAAAGATCGTTTTTACAAAAATCCACCGACACGGCGTTACACTGCCGCTCCCACCTCTAGCGCGATCAGGGTGTCAGTAACTAGGAGAATACATTACCCTCGCACACCATTGACCCAAGAAAACTCGTGGGGACCGCATCGCGTTAAAGTGCTCGATTTCGAATGGATGCACGAATCGCGAGATTGGTTTCAACTTCCACAACCTATTGCCTTTCAATCCTCCACTACAACGACCGCCATCGCCAACTCTCGGCTGTGCGTCAGGCTTAGCTGCATCCTGCGCACTCCCATCGCACCGGCCAGCTCTGCGGCACGCCCACTCAAATGCAGCGTCGGCCGGCCATTCTCCTCGCGCCGGACTTCAAGTTCTTTCCAGGTGATTCCCCGGCTGATCCCTGTCCCCAGTGCCTTCGCCCCGGCCTCTTTCGCTGCAAACCGAGCCGCAAAGCTCTCAGCCGCGTTCTTCTTCTTACGCAGGCAATAGGCGATCTCTCCTGGGGTGAAGACCCGCTCTAAAAAACGCTCTCCGTATCGGTCGATACTCACTTCGATCCGCTTCGTCTCCATCAGATCCGTTCCCACTCCGAGCACCATAAAGACCTCGCTCCCACTATCCTCCTACACCCGCAAAACCAACGGCACACAAGCGCTGGGGAACATTGAAGATTCACGAATCGCTGACCCAAGTCATCTCTTTTCAACATCATCAAATCCGAACATCGACATGACCACAGTACCCCGTCCCAGACTCACGCTTCCTCCCTCCCCTTCCGATGAACACGCTATCGGCAAACACACTTCGATCGGCAGAGGCTCAAACATTCCATGCAATCGCTTGATATTCAGGGCTTCAGCTACGAAGAGCGCCAAGGTATCCTGCCCTCGCTCACCTCAGCCTTTGCTGACTGCGGAGGCTGGATCCTCAACCGCAAAACACTTTCACCCACAACCATGGAGTTCCGCGTCGAGATTCAGCTCCGCGCCGTCATCGACCTCTACGCATCCATCATCGCCTCGGGCCTCGA
The DNA here is from genome assembly GCA_964658525.1 of uncultured Edaphobacter sp. GTDB lineage: Bacteria > Acidobacteriota > Terriglobia > Terriglobales > Acidobacteriaceae > Edaphobacter. The sequence continues at coordinate 15,899 of CAZZZG010000064.1, read as the reverse complement.
GCTCACCCGTGCCGGACACCTCGGCTTTACCCACCTCTGCACCTGCAGAAAGAACCTCGCCACACCGGCTGACCTTGGCCAGATCGTGACCATACGTCTGGAGATCAGCTTCCTCGAAGACGCCACTCTTCAGTCTCTCTTCCTCTCTGCCGGAGACCGCGCATGACCTTCCCAGCATCGGGCCTAATGCACGTCTAGCTTCTTCGGTTTCTGCCCCCAGAGTCCCAATCGAAATGGGAGACCCACAGAGAACTGCAGGTTCGGCGTATCCGGTGTCAGTCCCACGCCAAAGCTGAGATCGATCGTGCGTCCCGGAGCATACACATAGCTCGTTCCCAGCCGCAGAGTCCCTTCCACCAGGTAGGAAGCTGGAATATCCACTCCGTTCAGCGAGGTACTGCGCGTAAACCGCTGATCCCATCCAAGCGTCATCGAAACCTCTGGATTCAACGCCAGAATAGACCCAAGCTGGAACCCAATCGCATCGCCCGGATTGAAATGTCCCACCATCGTCGCCGCTGGGTTCGTCGGATCGTTTGCGGAAACCGTATGATCGCCTTTCAGGTTAGCCGTATACGAAAGATTGCCAAAGAACACCACAGGGTCGCTGGATTTCGCCACGGTCAGATTGCCGGTTATCGAATTGAAACCAGTCCCAAGTGCTACCTGGCTGCTCTCCAGGTTGTAGGGATCTTTTCCCGTCGTCGATTTGAAGCGCACATTCGCGAGCATGTCAGGAATCTTTCCATGTTCACTCGTTAACTGCCTGGAGAGGCCCGCAGATATATCGCCCAACCCAAAACTGCTGGATGACGTTTGGACATTGTTGGCATCGACTGTTCGAATCAACTCATATCCGTACGGAACAGTGAAATCAAGTTGGAATTTATGTGGCATCCCCAGTCTCGCCGTCATATTCGGCAACAGGTAGTCTTCCCGGACACGTTCTGAAGCGATGTCGCCCACCACCAGCACCGGCAGCAACGCAAACCCGTTGACCGTCACATGGTCCGACGAGGCGCTGAAATAAGAGGTCGTATTATCGATCTCCAGCGTCCCGGAAGGTAGCAGCAATCCACCACGCACAATCAGAGCCTGGTCAAGTGCCTCCGTCGCCTGCCGTTCTGTGGCGTCGTAGGTCGATGTCGACACGACCGAATTGATCACCCGACTGCTTGAAGCAGCCGGCAATGTAGGACGGTCATCCGCTCTGGCGGGAGTGGTATATCCACCGTTGACGCGCCACTCCAACTCATTCATCCGCTCCAACAGATTGCGGATGATGGCATCGCGCTCTCGCAACGCCTCCTGGAGCTTCAATTCAGTTGGATCTTTCCCCGGGGCCGTAGCCTTAGCGACCTCCTGTGGCTGCGATTGTCCTTTGGTGGGTGTTGTCTGCGCCAGCAGCGGTCCCGCGCCAACCGCTACCAACACAATGCCTGGTAAAAATCTTCGCTGCAACATTGACGCACCTTTCCCTCAGTACAAATAGTTGCTCGGAGCCACGACTCCGATCTTGCGCGAGATCAACGATTCATCCGGCACCAGGCCAGCTGCCGCCGGTAAGTTTCTTTCCCCAATCATCCTGTCGTCTGGTGGATGCACAACAAACACGATGCCGTTCTTCCACAACTTCTGAAACCGGTCCACCCGCATCGTCATATTGCCGAAGCCAGGATCGCCCAAAATTACATGCCCGGCGTAAATCCCCTTCACCACCACAAAATGGTCGAAGCCTTTCACTCTGATCGGCGTTATCACGGAAGTTTTTTCCATTGCCAGATCCTCGATAGACATCCCGCTGAAAGCCTCAGCGTGATATCCACGAGCCTCCGCAAAGTGCTTCAAGTCCAGGAGAGAAAATCCGCCGCGTGCACGCACTCGACCGGCATCCACGCGATGCAGTAGCCAAACGACGATAGACGTCTCGGGCGTGTTGTCCTTGAAGTCGTAGGTGAGTAGCGTGCTCAATGCCGCGGCGCCGCAACTCACATCCCAACGCTGCTTCACAACACCCTCGTCACGAATCTCTTTCAGGCTTCGGATGTTCTTGCTTCCCTGCATCCCCGTCGCCATGCCAATATTCTGGCCGCGTGCGGGGGCAGAGAAGAGAACAACACTCACCAATCCGGCAGCAAGTATTGATCGAAGACACTTCATTAGTGTTTCCCGTTCAGGTTGGACTGCACGATAGACCCGACCGTCGAGTTCATATTGACGTTCAGGTTCAGCAGCACATTGATGTTCGAGTTCACCGCGTTGATATTCACCAACGAACTCAGATTTTGTTGCGCGCTGCCATTCAACGTCAGCGTGCCCATGTTCGTCGTTGAGGTCAGCGGCCCGGTCAACACCTGCAATGTACCCGCGCCTGTCACCAGGCCGTTCGCAGTTGCTGCCGATCCCTGAAACTGCACAACTCCGTTCGACAAAGTCGCTGAAACGCCCGCTGCCGTGACTCGATCCATGGCAGCGTCGTTCAGCGGTTGGCCCGCATGCTTGGTTGAGCTTTGGGCCAGTCCTGCAGTAGTTAGCAGCGCAAGACTCGCAATCACTAAAAGACGACTCATACATCCTCCTCAAAGCCGTGTCCAAGGACAGCCCGGGACTCCACATCAAGCGCGGAGCCCCGTCCTGTCTTTGTTTTAGTGGATCTGCGAAATGCTGTTGACCTGATTGAGAGTCGGGATCGGATTCATGCCTGACGAGTGGGCAACGTTCACGCCATTCGCAACCATGCCGCCGGCCGCATTTACGATGTTCAACGCTTTCGCGTTGGCCTCTGCCGAACCGGCCAGGGTCACGCTGTAGTTATTGGTCGTGCTGATCGTCGATCCATCGACTGCGATGTTGGTCGCAGCTGCATCGTCGAGTGAGACCGCGCCCTGGATGTTGTCAGTGATGGCTGTGCTCTTCACCGCCGTAAGCGACTTCGAATCCGAAGCACTCGTTGTCAGGCTTGCGGCCTGGCTGGTAGCGAAGTCATCGGAAGAAGACACATTGTGGGTCAGAGAAGAATTGTGGGCGAGGCTGATGCTCTTCGTGCTCGCTGCGTTGGATGCTTCTGAAGCCTGCTCAGCCTTCGTGCCAGAAGCAGACTCACTCTCTTGAGCGGCTTCCGAAGACGACTTGTTGGTTGCAAAGTTGTCAGTCGTTGCGCCGTTTGCAGCGAGGGTCTTGTTGGACGAAGCGTTCAGGCTGCCGTTGAGTGAGGAACCGCTGTTTGAGGCGGTGGTGTCAGTCGCCGAGCCGTTACCGGTCGCGTTGAACGACGATCCGCCATTTGCTGCACGGGTGTTGTTAGCCGCGGTTCCAACCGTTCCCGAGGAGCTTCCGCCACTCGAAGACGTGTTGTTCGAAGTCGAGTTGCCTACTGTAGAGGCGCTCCCTCCGGGATCAGCCGATGCGCCGTTCGCAGTGAATCCGCCGCTCGAGGTGCTATTGGCGCTCTTTGCTGCATTTGCCGCCGTGGTCAGAGTGGCGCCCAGTGACTGGGTCGAACCCGAGGTCAAAGAAGCGTTCGTGGCGAACGCGTTGGTCGTGCCACTCGACTTGCTGGCATTCGCCGCGGCGGAAGCCGACTCAGTCGACGAGGAGCTCTTGCTTGCACTGGCATTCTGAGCAAAGCTCTTGCTGCTGTCATAAGTGTCCGTCGTGCTGTTCGTCTTGGACAGATTGTTGGTGTAAGCTTTGCTGTTCGTGGTGCTGCTGTTTTCAGCTGCATCCAGGCTCGCGGAGTCGCTGCTCGTCTTGGTCACATTCGAGTTCTTATTCACCGTCAACTGGCTGTTCTTCCCGCGATGATAGCCGGAAAGCGTTGCCGTCGAGTCGGAACCCTGAGAGATGACGTTACCTTGCGTAACATCGGATCCTTTGCTCGAGGTATCGCTGCTGTCATAGACGTTGACGCCGTTGGCGACCATGCTGTCGCTCGAGTTCACAATGTTGATGCCACTCGCGCCGCTCAACACGCTGCCGCTTACATCTACAGATCCTGTGTTGCTGGAGGTGACAGTTGAGTTATTCGCTGCGACCGAAGAATCACTTGCGCCTGCCGTGATCTTGTCCAGCTGATTGTCACGGAGCGCCTGCTTGGTTGGTTTGTCATTCGCTGATTTGGGTGTGTTCTGGCCAAAGGCGGAGCCGCCGACGAGAACCGATGCGGTAACGAGAGTGCAAGCTAATTTATTCACTTCTGCCTCCTGGGCATTGTTGAACGAACGCGTCCGTTTACGCAGCAAGGCCGGCTGCATAGGGGACAATTTGACGCACCACACTGCTGACGCGCCGAATGCGAATCGACGCAGCTGGGACATCACGGGATGTTGAGAATTAAGGCTTCAACTCAAGCTGAAATGAAACCAGCGCGAAACGTAAAAGCGAAAGTACTGCATGCGATGAGGCTGTCGTTCAAGCCAATCGCGTCGTCAATGTAGTTCGTGCGTGAAGCCCGTCATTACTTATGGATGTCATCTCTGTCTTGCGTCGCTATAGTGAACGACAGATGGAGCCCGTTTCAGAAGTATCCGTTCGACTTCCGACAGCGTGATACATGCAATCCATCTGCCAACAGTTTTCCCCGCATTCCATAGGAGATTTCGCATCGGTTTTTCTCACCATGCAGCAACTTGCAATTTTCAAGGGAAAAGTTCTCTCGGGACACATACCACTGCAGTAATTCTTTTGAATAGACCTGCGGTAACTTACACGTAGCCCGCTGTGGTAACGCTTTTCTTTCGGAGCAACCAAGTCTTCACTTAGCGCCCAAGTTTCACGACTGTCTTTCGGTGCAGCAGACTATCAGAGTCACCAATCACCAACACACCGGGCTGCTTCCATCCATGTGTTAACGCCAGCCTCAAACCCGTGGCATCGCCGGCCATCTTGAAGATCGGTTGACTGATCACCGAATCTCCTCCGGCTACCTTTGTTGTCAGTCTCACTCCATTGACTCCCGACGACTCTTCCCATTGCCGCCCTTGCGCATCCACGAGATAAGCCCGTATCAATCCATCACTCTTTGCTGAATGTCCAAGATTTGTAACCCGAATTGTCACTCGCACAAGCCGCCTCTCATCGTGAACCAAAAAATCTTTCACCTCCTCTACCCCGGTCACCGTAAAACAAATATCATCAAAACACTGCGACTGTCCGACTGCCACGGCTTTCTGCTTCTGTACCAACGAAACTCCTATCAGCACCGCGAGATACATCGCCCACACTCCGGCCAGCCAGGCTATTCCACGACGCACCCGAAGCTGTTCGCCCCGCAACCGCGACAACCCAACCCCAGCCAATCCCAGGGTCGTCCAACCTGCCAATCCCCATAGCAAAAGCTCCGCTGGCCTCACGCCCAACTCCATTCGAGATAAACTTCATAGACATACATGTCTTCTCATTCTTCCACGTTGTCCCCCCAGCCCGACTCCTCCTCAAAAACGCTTCTGCACTCGACGCTCGATGGCAACGCTCCAACCCCCGTCATCCTCGCCCGTGATCTCGGCAAAACCTATCGCTCCGGCAAGCTCGAGGTGCCTGCTCTCCGAAAGGTCAACTTCGCCATCACCCCCGGCGAGTTCGTTGCCATCGTCGGCCCTTCAGGCTCCGGCAAATCCACTCTCTTCTACATCCTCGGTGGACTCACCGGAGCCACGACCGGCTCGGTCCTCATCGACGGCGTCGACTTTGCCACACTCACCGACGCCGAGCGCACCCGCACCCGCCGCGCCAAAATTGGCTTCATCTTCCAGCGTTTCAACCTCCTACCCACCCTCTCCGCGATGGGCAACATCGAGATTGCCCACGACATCGCCAACCTCGGCGCCGCTACCAAACGAGAGCTTGACCGTCCCCTCCTCACACACCTCACCGAGATGCTTGGCATCCAGGGCCGCCTCGACCATCGTCCCAACGAGCTATCCGGCGGCGAGCAACAACGCGTAGCCATCGCTCGTGCTCTCATAAACCGCCCCGCCATCGTCCTTGCCGATGAGCCCACGGGCAACCTCGACACCAAAAACTCCGACGCCGTCCTCAAGATGCTCCGCCAATCCAGCCGAGAGCTCAACCAGACCGTCCTGATGATTACCCACAACCCCGAGGCCGCCCAGATTGCCGATCGCATCCTCCACATGCGCGACGGCGAAATCACTCATATTGAAACGGTTACACGCTAATATTCGCTCGGGCCCCAGTCATCCTCCCCAAAAGTAGTTACTGTTCCTAAGTTGAAATAGTAACTGCCGACCCGGTTACCTACACGAAAACCCTCGAAAGTACTGTACAAATCGCATAAGACAAATCACTTTAAAATTGAACTAGATACTGCACCCCTGTACCATTCGCTTGTTGAAACAGATTAGCGAGTTTGCGATCTGCCGGGGGGCCCTGTGACTTACACGTACTTCAAACCAGAAAAAGAATTTTCAGATTATTTCAGGCGAAAGCCTTTTCTCTTCTCCCACAACCTCGACTCCAACGATCTCTTTTCCACTCAATCGGTAGAAAAACTCGCCGAAATCTGGAGTCGCGACAACACCAAATCCGGTTTCTTTTATCTCGATAGGAAATTCAGGGAGTGGGGAAGCGAGGATCACAAGGCGAGCCTCGTCGAGGCCTTTCGTCACTCCGACCTAAGCCGCATGAGGATGAAGCTTAGCTTCATTCACACTCAGCCCAGGTACGACAAGGTTCTCGAGACGATGACGCAAGAGCTTTCGGAGCTCACGCATGTCGACCTCAGCAAAGAGTACCGCGCACCCATGGAGACGCTCTTCCTCACGTCTCCAAACGAATTCACTCCTTACCATATCGACAGCGAAGACAGCTTCCTCTTGCAGATTCAAGGCACTAAAACCATCTACATATTCGACGGAAGCGACAAAGAAATTCTCAAAGACCTCGATATCGAAAAGTATTGGGCGAAAAACGAGATCGCGTTCCGCGAAGAGATCAGGTCGCGCGCCATGCGTTTCGACATGGAGCCGGGAATCGGCGTTCACATTCCCATGCACTTCCCGCACATGGTCGAAAGCGGCCCCACATCTTCCATGTCGCTCAGCATCGGCTACGAATCGATTGCATTCGACCGGGATCTGTTCCGCGTAAATCACCAGCTACGCAAACTCGGCATCAACCCCACGCCGCCCGGCAAAAGCAAAGTCATCGACAACACCAAGATGGCAGTCTTCTCCGGAGCCAGAAGCATCACCAAAACGCTGAAGAATCTACAACCCAAATAAAATTGCTCTCTGCCACCGGCTTGAACAGTCTCAATATCGCGGTGATATAAATCCCGTATGCGAATCGCGGGGCATGGCGCAGGCTCCGAATCTTCTTCGTTCATAGCAACACTCTTGATTCTCCCGCAACCCGCCAGATTGCTTGCACAGACGCGAGGCGTAGCCTCGGTTGGCGTCATCCAGACGCAGCAGATGCGATGCGACACCTTTTGGCGACCCTCGTCCTCCCGAGCGGAGTGTCCTCTAGCCCGGATGCAACCGCAGTACGATGGAGACAAGCAACCAGTCCACTGTCGAAGCAGAAAGCGAGACAAGGAACCCCATGCCCTGGTATCAACTCGAGGACGCCAACGACCCCAAGCTCGACGAACTCGCCAAACAATATAACCTTCATCCCCTCCATCTCGAAGACGCCCGCACTCATGACGAAATCGTCAAAGTTGACTCTGGCGTCGCCTATACCTTCGCCGTCTTCAAACCCGTCCGCCTCATCCCAGACCCGGACAATCCTGGCGAACAGATGCCCTCGTTCTCCCCCATCGACATCTTTGCCGGCAAAGGCTTCCTCATCACCATCTCAGATCCCACCTGCCCATCCACTGAGCAGGCTCTGGCCCGCGCGCGCCGCGACGGCGACGACGAGCACCCCGCCAAACTCGTCTCCCTCATCCTCGACACCATCGTCGATCTTTACTTTCCCGCCATCGACCACTTTGACGATCGCATCGACCAGCTCGAAGATAAAGTCTTCGACGACCCCTCTCCCGAAATCCTTCAGTCCGTCTTTGCCATCAAGCGTGAACTTATCGACCTTCGCCGCGTCCTCGTCAATACCCGCGACGCTGCCCTTCACCTCCAGCGCGACCCCAATACCATCATCGACGCTGACAATCAGCCCTACGTACGCGACACCTATGATCACGTCGCGCGGCTGTTGGACTCGGTCGAAACCCAGCGCGATCTTCTCAACAACACCCTCGATATCTACCTCTCGTCGGTCTCCAATCGAACCAACGAGGTGGTCAAAGTCCTTACCATCCTCGGGACCGTCGCTCTACCTGCAATAGCCATCTCCGGCGTCTACGGAATGAACCTCAAAGGCCTCCCCTTCGAAGAATCCCCTCACGGAGCCGAATGGATCATCGGCATCACCATCCTTCTCACCGCGCTCCTTCTTTACTTCCTCCGCAGGATGAATTGGCTTTAGACAATCGTCTCCACCACATCAACGCAATACCAACGCCTGTTGACACAGCCAAACTTCACAAAACTAACGGCCCCATCGCGCACCTATTTGCGCATCTCTATGACACATGACGGCAAAGCCGCCAAGGAGATTCGTATATGACCGACTACCGCGTAAGTCAAGGGGATGTTCAGGAAGATCAGATCACAGCAGCTATCGAAAAAGTCACCGCACAGGTTCCCTCCAGTATTTACCTCGCTCTGGCTCTGGGATCAATGGCTGTCTCTGTGGGCTTCCAGGCCGCAAAGAAACCGCACACATCCTTATTCGTCGGCCAGTGGGCCGCACCTTTCCTCATCCTCGGTATTTACAACAAGCTGGTAAAACTCCACGGCTCCGATGGCACCACTCACGCCTGATCCCCTACGCTAAAAGCCCCGGCGCAAAGCCGGGGCTCTCAAAAACATCAAATGCAACTACCACATCACCCCATCCACAGGCACAACAGCCTGAGGCAAATCTTTCTCTCTCAGTAACTGCCGCAGATTGATCTCAATCGTCGTTGTAATCGAAGTCAATGGCACATCGAAGACTGTGTTTTCAAATGGGTCTTCCAAATCACGTCCGATCTGATTGAGAGCCAGAAAAATAAACCCAACGAGTGTCGAACCAAGCGGCGTCAGCCACCCCATACTCGTTACAAGAGCCAAAGGCAGCAGCATGCAGTAAATCTGCACAAATAGCTGCGGAAAGTAGTCATACTGCTTAGGCATCGGTGTGTTCTTGATCCGCTCAGCGCCACCCTGCGCATCCGCCAGATCATTTAAGCTCTCGTCCATCGCCCGCCACTGCAAAGCATCAATCCACTCCCGTGCCTGGCACTCGAGCAGCAGCTGTCCCATCATCTCCTGTATCGCAAGAGGAACATTCTTCTCGGGCCGTAGCGCCTCAATCTCTCGTTCCTCCAACACTCGAGCCAACTCGGTCCACGGCTCCAACTTCCTAAGATGTTGCCGCAGAGCATGAACGAATGCGATCTGCAGGTAAACCATCCGCCGCTGCGTCTCTTTCAACTCTGCAGCATCGTCGCCCTTCAGAGAAAGCATTCCTGTCGTTACCTGTCGTCCCCAACTCCGCGAGTTGTTCACGACCGATCCCCAAAGAATCCGACCCTCCCACCACCGGGCGTACGCGGATTGATTTCGAAAAGCAACAACGATTCCAATCGCAGAACCGAACAGCGCCAGCGGAATATGGGGCATCGCGACCCAATCCCAGTGCATCAGCTTGTAGGCCACCACCACCGCGAGGTCATACAGAACCAACAGCAGCAGCGGCTTGCCCACGTACTTCAGCATTGGCACCAGTTGTCGCCCGTTCGGTACGATCATGCGTTCTTGCCCTCAATCGTCACAGGCGCGAACACACGGCCGCCATCCTCCGAAATCCTCACTTCACCCTTGCCAATGTCATACACCCACCCGGAGATGGTCAGCTCCTCACGTGCCATCGCTCCCGCAACCGAAGGATGCGTTCGCAGATGCTGCATCTGCAGCAGCACATTCTCCTCCGTCAGCCGCCGAAGCCGCTCTTCTTTCTTCTCGTCGCTCTCCGACAGCGAGCTCGCCACACTCAACGCGGCGTGTGCGTTCGTCAGCCAGCTCCTCACCGTCGGCAACTTCTCGAGAGACTCCGGGTTCAGCAGACCTTTCATTGCCCCGCAATCCGAGTGTCCACATATCACTACATGCTGTACCTTCAGCGCCGAAACGGCATATTCAATCACCGCGCTTACGCCGCCCAGCATCTCGCCATACGCTGGCACCAGGTTCCCGACATTTCGTGTTACAAATACATCTCCCGGCCGCGATTGTGTAATCAGTTCAGGATCAATTCGCGAGTCGGCGCACGTCACAATCAGCGCATGCGGCGTCTGAGGCTCACTGGCCGCCTTGATGTATTCCTGCTCATGGTTCGGATAGACCTTAGTCCGAAACCGCCGAACTCCTGCCTTCAGCTCTTCCAGTACAGCATCCATTAGCTCTCTCCCTCACAAATCGTCAGTCTAGTCCTTCCACTTGATATTGCACCCAACAGCGAATCGTTGATTCGTATCCGGTCGCTTGCCTGCGATCACCGCATCCATCGCAGCCCGTAGATCCTTGCCGGTCACAGGAATATCGTTGCCCGAATCTCCCCTTCGTGGCCGGCTATCATCCAACTGCCCTCGATATACCAGCGACATTCCAGCGTCGAACAAAAAGAAGTCCGGCGTACAGGCTGCGTCATAAGCCCGTGCCACCTCCTGCGTCTCGTCATATAGATAAGGGAATCGGAATCCCAGCCGCTCGGCCTGCTTCTTCATCTCCTCCGGCGCGTCCTGTGGATAGGCCACCACATCGTTTGAAGAGATCGCCACCATCGCGATCCTGCCCTCGTAGTCCTTTCCAATCCGCGCCAGCTCTTCCTCCACATGCTTCACATACGGGCAGTGCACGCACAGAAACATCACCAGCATTCCGTGGCATCCCGTCGCCGAGCAGTTCGCCGCATCCGCCCGCGCATCCTCAGAGGCCGTCGCAAACACATCATCTCGCCCCACAGCCTTCCCGCTCACCACATCCACCAGCTCAAACGCCGGAGCCGTATTCCCCAATGCCACCATCGTCGACTGCGTTTTAGACATCGCACCCTCCACTTCTTCAACGATCATAGCCAACTCTTGTTACATCACGAACCGCGGGCCAAATTACTATACCTCCATGATCATCCACACCTTCTGCTTCCGCTGGAAACCCGAAACCACCGAAGCTCAAAAAGAGCGAGCCTACGACGAGATCAGCGAACTCCACCTACAGATCCCTACCATCCTTGAAACCAACGTCGGTGCCAACTTCTCGCCCCGATCCCAGGGCTACGAGTTCGGCGGCGTCATGAAGTTTGCCGATCGCGACTCGTTAGACGCCTACAACAACCATCCCGTCCACCTTCAACTTCTTTCCTGGCTCGTCCCTCTCATCGAACCCCTCGAAGTAGACTTCGAAGTCTGAACCGTCTAGGTCCTCGGCCTCATCCCCGCCAGCAGGGCGGAACCAGCCTCAACAATTTCGCCGTCCCACGCTGCATCCTATTCTCGAATCAGCATGATCGTCCCTCGCACCCTCCCCGGCGGCCGCACCACGCGTCAGGCTCTTCCGGTAGGCCCCAACAACCTGCCCCTCTGCCGCTGGTGCGAACTCGAAATCCTCGCCAAACGCCGCCGCACCTTCTGCAGCGACTACTGCGTCCATCAATGGCGTCTCCGCACCGACCCCGGCTACCTCCGAGACCAGGTCCTTGCCCGCGACCGCGGCATCTGCTCCGTCTGCGCCATCGACACCATCGCGGCCTACAACGCTCTCAAGCGATCCCGAGGCCCCGCCCGCGCCGCCGGTCTCCGTCTCTACGGCATGAAGTCCATCACTGCCCGTCGCAGCCTCTGGGACGCCGACCACATCCGTCCCGTTGCCGAAGGCGGCGGCCAATGCGACCTCGACAACCTCCGCACGCTCTGCCTCCTCTGTCACCGCGAAGCCACGGCCCAACTCCACCAGCGCCTCCGCCTCACCCGCGCCGTCTAAATTCGAAGCCACCGCACATCACCCGTAAGCCTGATACTCTTTCCAGAACTCAGGCCAGGGCAGCCGCGGAGGCCCACACACAAACACACTCCCACCCCGCTCCTCATTCTCCACTCCCTCAGGATTATCGACCTGCCCCACCAACCTGCAATCCGTAAACATCTTCTCGGCGGAAGCCTTCGATAGTCCCAACACAATCAGCGTCGTAGGCTGCACCGCCGGATACCCCCGCAGCCAAGCCGAGTTAGTTCTGCTGATAGGCATCGGCAAACCGTACGCAGGCCCCAGAATCTCCACCGCGCCCTGTTCTCCATAGTTCGCAGTAAAAACGCCAACATTCGAGCGTTGTTCAGCGGGAAGGGAATCGCGAATCCCCGCAACCAAACCGACCATCTCCTTCCAACCAAGCTCCTCGCGCAGATCACCATTGTTCTTCAGCGCAAACCGCTTTAGCGGCCCATCCGAAGCCAGCGGTACGATAACCGCATAAATAAAAACCCCATAAGCCGCCATCGCCGTAAATCCAACCCCCAGCACGATCCGCCGCCACCCTCGCGTAAGCCCAGCGATCCTTCTCTCCCAAACCACCGCCCCCATCGCCAGCAGCATCGGGTAAGCAGCCGCCAGATAGTACCCCCGCCCCTTACCTACGAAAAACAGCGCAAACGGAATAACGTACATCCACCCCAGCATTCTGTACCGTTCGCTCCGCAGAAAAGAAACGACCCCGGCGATCCATATAGGAGCTGTAGCCAGATTCGCGCAGATCACGAACTGGTCTTTCAAAAAGCCATTCGCCCGTCCTAGCCTCACATCTCGCGCATGAATATGCCGCAGAAAATCGGCCGATATAAAACCATGCCGCGCCTGCCATAAAAAATTAGGCGCAAAGATCACCAGCGCAACCGCCACCCCACCCCAAAACCACCTACTCGCGAAATAACGCCGAGCCGAACTTAGCACCATGCCGCCAAGAACTCCCGAGATGAAAAACACAATCGTGTACTTCGTCATCAGCCCCAGGCCGACAAAAACGCCAACTCCGATCCACCATCGTGGATCGCCAGTCTGCAACAACCGAATCACGCAATAAGTGATCAACACCCACCACAAAAAATCGAACGAGGAGTATTGAAACTCAGTGCCCTCGAACACCGGCAACCCCGAAGTCGCCACCGCCAGTGCCGCGGCCACCTGCGCGAGCCGTCCCCCACCCAGCTCCCGCGCCATCAGCCCGGTCACCACAATCGCCAGCCCTTGGGCAATCACGGAAAACAACCGCAGCCCCACCATCGACACCCCAAACAGCTGCAACCCCACCCGCTCCACAAAAGGAGTAAACGGGGGATAGGCAACAAACCCCCACTCCAGGTGCCGCGCATCGCTCAAAAACTGGAACTCGTCCCGATGAAACCCATACCGCCCGTTCGTCAGCAGATGAACCAGCATCACGGCCAGCGCAATCCCAATCAACGCCAGTATCTCTGTTCGTGTCTCCCTCCCCGAGCCAATCTCTGTCTGCACCAGAAATCCTCCGTCAGGCGAATGCTACGCAACACATTACACGGGAGTTCGCGCTCCTGCCGTTTTGGTCAATTTGTGCTCTAAGAACTCCCTCCCAAAAAGCGTCCTCTTTCCCACATTTCCACCCAAATCCACACTATCTCCGCCTTGCCACCGGAGCCTTCCGCGCCTACCCTCAAAACTGTCACATTACGGATCGGTAAATGCGCACCTGCCGCGCAGATTTCGCAAAATCCACAGGAAAAATCAAGGTTTTCACCGTTTAGACACATTAACGCAGCATAAATAGGGGTATTCGCACAGCCAACACAACATGTTGTGCTTTATACTTGACACACCCCATAAGGGGCGTTACTTTCACGACTGCAGCCACGCGAAAAGACGGCCAAAGTTCCTAACATTTCACGACCAGAACGCCGCCGGCTCAGCCAAGCCGGATAAATATCCAGCGTTCTACTCGTCAGTTTTACCTCCCGTTCGAACGCCTTCGGGAGCATCGGCACCCCAGACTTTTCATCAAATTAGAAGGAGTACTCCCCATGGCCACCATCCCCAACCAGACCCACACACAAGGCGCCCAGACCACATCCGGAGCAGCCAACTTCAAGAATCAGCGCACCCCTGGTCTGACGTTTGATCGCCACTTCACCAAGCCGGGAATCTCCCCCTATGACGAGATCGTCTGGGAGCTCCGCGACGCCATCATCCAGGACTTCAAGGGCAAGATCATCTTCGAGCAGAAGAACGTCGAGGTCCCCGCCGACTGGTCCATGACCGCAACCAACATCGTCGCCAGCAAGTACCTCCATGGTCTCAACGGCACCGATGAACGCGAATCCGGCGTCCGCGCCCTCATCACCCGCGTTGCCGAATCCATCCGCGACTGGGGCATCGCGGGCGGCTACTTCGCCTCCCAGGCTGATGCCGACACCTTTTACGCCGAGCTCGCCCACCTCCTCCTCAACCAGAAGGTGGCCTTCAACTCGCCCGTCTGGTTCAACGTAGGCTGCGACCGCCTCGAGCCCAACTCCGACGCCCAGAACTGGCACTGGAACGCCACCACCGGCAAGGTCGAGTTCTCCGTCACCGGCTACACCAAGCCCCAGTGCTCCGCCTGCTTCATCAACTCCGTGCAGGATTCGCTCGACTCTATCCTCACCCTCGCCAAGACCGAGGGCATGCTCTTCAAGTGGGGTTCCGGCGCCGGCTCAAACCTCTCCGGCATCCGCGGCTCCATGGAAACCCTCTCCGGCGGTGGCACCGCCTCCGGCCCACTCTCCTTCATGCGCGGCTTCGACGCCTTCGCCGGCGTAATCAAGTCCGGCGGCAAGACCCGTCGCGCCGCCAAAATGGTCATCCTCAACGTCGACCATCCCGACATCGAAGACTTCATCCAGTGCAAAGTGAAAGAAGAGCAGAAGGCCTGGCACCTCATGCAGGCTGGCTACGACGGCAGCGGTCCCGACTCCGAAGCCTACAGCTCCATCTTCTTCCAGAACGCCAACAACTCCGTCCGCGTCACCGACGAGTTCATGCGCGCAGTCGAGTCCGACGGCACCTTCGTCACCCGCACCGTCAAGGAGCGCACCCCGGTCAAGGAGTACAAAGCCCGCGACCTCATGCACAACATCGCCGAAGCCACCTGGCAGTGCGGCGACCCCGGCATGCAGTTCGACTCCACCATCAATCGGTGGCACACCAGTAAGAACACCGGCCGCATCAACGCCTCCAATCCCTGCTCGGAGTACATGTTCCTCGACGACTCCGCCTGCAACCTCGCGTCCTTCAATCTCCTGAAGTTCCTCACCCCCGGCGGCCAGTTCGACATCCCCAGCTACCGCCACGCCATCGAGATCGTCACCACCGCCATGGAGATCATCGTCGACTCCGCCGGCTACCCCACCGAGATGATCTCGAAGAACTCGCATGACTACCGCCCTCTCGGCCTCGGTTACGCGAACCTCGGCGCGCTCCTCATGGCCTTCGGTCTCCCCTACGATTCCGACGCTGGCCGCGACTTCGCCGCCACCCTCACCTCCATCCTCTGCGGCGACGCCTACTGGCAGTCCTCCCGCATCGCCGAAACCTGCCCGCCCCTCGGTGCCGCCACCCCGCTCACCCAGCAGGTCGAAATCGCTGGCGGAGCCTGCCCCGGCTTCTACGTCAACCGCGAGCCCTTCCTGGACGTCATCCGCATGCACCGCGCCGAAGTCAACAACATCGGCAAGTCGAAGAACTCCGCCGAGCCCTTTTTCGTCCCCCAGCTCGATACCCTCATCGAAGCCTCCCGCCACGCCTGGGACGGCGCACTCGCCCACGGCGAAAAGC
>CAZZZG010000063.1:0-23164 GCA_964658525.1 uncultured Edaphobacter sp. | reverse complement strand
GTCGAACCAAGCGGCGCCGACAACGCCAGGGGTGGTGAAGCCATGAGTGCAACAAGTCACACAATTGTCAATTTGCCTGATCAGAGAACGGCCACGA
This sequence comes from uncultured Edaphobacter sp., assembly GCA_964658525.1. Classification (GTDB taxonomy): domain Bacteria; phylum Acidobacteriota; class Terriglobia; order Terriglobales; family Acidobacteriaceae; genus Edaphobacter. The sequence continues at coordinate 23,067 of CAZZZG010000063.1, read as the reverse complement.
TTCCGAAGCGCAATTATCTGAACAATGAGGACGGGCTGCTCAGCTGGCTGTTCACCGGCGACCACAAGCGCATTGCAATCCTGTATCTCATCTCGATCACGTTCTTCTTTTTTATCGGCGGTGCATTTGCGGGTTTGATTCGACTCGAGCTTCTGACGCCTCAGCCTGATCTGGTGGCGTCAGACACTTATAACAAGTTCTTCTCGATGCACGGCATTGTGATGATCTTCCTCTTTCTGGTGCCTTCGGTGCCAGCGACGTTGGGAAATTTTCTGATACCGATCATGATTGGCGCGAAGGATCTGGCGTTCCCGAAGGTCAATCTGCTGAGCTGGTACCTGTACTGGATCGGTGGATTGTTCACGCTGGCGGCGCTGGTTCTCGGCGGCGTCGATACCGGGTGGACGTTTACGACTCCTCTTTCGACCCACTACCTCAACACTCATGTGGTGACTGCAGCGACGGGAGTATTCATTATCGGATTCTCGTCAATCTTCACGGGTTTGAACTTTATTGTTACGCTCCACCGGATGCGGGCGCCCGGGATGACGTGGTTCCGGCTGCCGCTCTTCTGCTGGTCGAACTACGCTGCGTCTATTCTGATGGTGCTCGGTACGCCGGTGCTCGCAATTACGCTGGTACTGGTGGCGCTCGAGAGACTAGTTGGAATCGGTGTCTTCGATCCGACCAAGGGTGGCGATCCTCTTCTGTTCCAGCACCTATTCTGGTTCTACTCACATCCTGCTGTGTACATCATGATTCTTCCAGGCATGGGAGTGATCTCAGAAGTCATCAGTACGTTTAGCCGTAAGCGCGTCTTCGGTTATACGGCGGTCGCGTTCTCGTCCGTGGCGATCGCGCTGTTTGGTTTCTTCGTCTGGGCCCACCATATGTTCATCATGGGCGTGTCTAACTATTCGGCTCTGGTGTTCTCGCTGTTGACGATGCTCGTCGCGGTGCCTTCTGCGATCAAGATCTTCAATTGGGCGTTCACGTTGCAGAAGGGGTCGATCACGTTTGAAACACCGATGCTGTATGCGTTTGGGTTCCTGGGACTGTTCACGATCGGCGGTATGACGGGAGTGTTCCTGGGCGCACTGGGCATGGACATCCACCTGACTGAGACTTACTTCATCGTTGCTCACTTTCACTTTGTGATGGTCGGAGGAATGCTGATGGCATTCCTTGCGGGTGTTCACTTCTGGTGGCCGAAGATGACGGGTCGCATGTATCCCGAGTCGCTTTCGAAGCTTGCGGCGGTCACGACCTTCATCGGATTCAACTTGACCTTCCTTCCGCAGTTCATTCTTGGTTACTTGGGGATGCCGCGACGCTACCACGCCTATCCGCCTGAGTTCCAGGTGCTGAATGTTCTTTCAACAGCGGGAGCGACGGTGCTGGGTGTTGGTTATATGCTGCCGCTGCTTTATCTCGGCTGGTCGCTAAAGTACGGTGCAATCGCGGGCAATAATCCGTGGCAGGCTACCGGTCTCGAGTGGCAGATTCAGTCGCCGCCGCTGACCGAAAACTTTATCGAGACGCCGGTCGTTGATCATGAAGCTTATGACTACGAGTGGCTCGAACACAAGACTGCACAAGAGGTGACGACCGTTGGATAATGCGATCGTAGCTACGCGTCCCCATACGCATGAGACCGCGGTTGCGGCAGAACATGAACACGTGGTTCTTCCGCAGCACCGTCATCATTTTGAGACAAAAGAACAGCAGCGCGAGGCTGCCACGTTTGGCATGTGGTTGTTCCTCCTCACCGAAATTATGTTCTTTGGCGGGCTCTTCTTTGCGTACCTGTTGTATCGCAACTGGTACCACGATGCATTCGTCGTCTCTTCCAATCAGCTGAGTATCCCTTTGGGTGCAGCCAACACGGCAATCCTGATTACGTCCGGCTTTTTCATGGCGCTGGGGGTTTGGGCGGCAGAGGTTCAGAAGAAAAGCCTTCTGGTTCTTTTTCTTGTTCTCACTACTGTTTTTGGTGTGGCCTTTCTCGGGATTAAAGCTGTCGAGTATCACGAGAAGTGGGAGAAGCACCACATCCCTGGGTCTCATTTCGACGTCTCGGAGTTTATCAATCCCCCTATAAACCCGAAGACCGGTAAGCCCACAGAGACGCCACTGGCGCCTGACATGGCTCAGAAGACTCAGGTGTTTTTCTTCCTTTATTTTGCGATGACCGGAATGCACGCATTCCACATGATCCTTGGCATTGGGCTTTTGTTCTGGCTTACATGGCGGGCTAATCGAGGGGAGTTCTCTGCCGGATATGTTGCGCCGATTGAAAACTTCGGATTGTATTGGCACTTTGTGGATATAGTCTGGCTCTTCCTGTTCCCCTTGCTTTACCTCATCAATCGACACCCCGGCTACTAGCCGCGACTGTAGTTGCTGTTTGGCCGGAAGGAGAAGACCATGTCCGAGTTTCACGATCCATCGAATGTCCTCAACCCAGAGCATGCCGATCATCAGGTCATCACGCCGCTTACCTATGGGATGGTCTTTGCGACGCTGCTGATCTTTACGGGAGTCACCGTCGGAGCAGCTTATATTGACCTTGGGATCTTCAATCCTGTCGTCGCGCTGGCAATTGCATGCTTCAAGGCCGTGGTCGTGATCCTGTTCTTTATGCACGTCAAGTATCAGTCCAATCTGATCAAGTTGACGGTTGCAGCGGGGTTTTTTACTTTTATCGTTCTGATCACTATGACCATGAGCGACTATATTAGCCGTGCGTGGGGTCTCTGGTAGTAGCCCGGTCCACTTTCACAGGGATGCGACCTGCGGGTCGCATTTTTGTTGCTGTCAAACCTGCGTCGGGAGCGGCTCGTACACTTTTCATATGGCGACCTCGCAATCTGCACCCCCGGACGAGCTGATTGGCTGGTCGAAAGATTCTCGTGTAACAGTCCGGCGGGACGGAGCCCCGGATCCAGATGGCAAGTGCGTTGTGTACTGGATGCAGCGGGCGCAGCGCGGTATTGACAATCATGCGGTCGATCTCGCGGTTAGGATCGCGAATCTGCTTGGCCTTCCGCTCGTAGTTTATTTTGCGGGCATCTCTAACTTTCCCCACGCCAATCTGCGGCACTACGTTTTTCTGAATGAGGGTCTACCGGACATTGAGGTCGACCTTGCATCTCGGAACATCACGTTCATCATGAGACGGGCCCCGCGTGAATCGCATGAACAACTCCTGGCCGATGTTCGTGCCGCTTTCCTAGTTGGTGATGAAAATCCTACACGTGTGCCAGAGCAATGGCGCAAGCGATTAGCCTCGCAGATAAGAATTCCGTTCTGGACCGTAGATGCGGATGTGGTGGTTCCTTCGAAGCTGATGGAAAAGGCTCAGTACGGTGCTTACACGATTAGGCCTCGTCTGTATCGCCTGCTGCCGGAATACCTAGTTCCTTACGAGAATCTGCACGCCGAACATTCATGGAAGCGGCCGAAAGGATTCTATTCCGACTCTGTTGATCAGGATATGACTCGCGACTGGAAGGACCTCGACCGCAGCGTGCTACCAGTTGAGGCCTGGAAGGGAGGGACCAATGCAGCAATTCAACGGCTAAAGTACTTTTCGGGGAAACTTCTGGAAGACTATGATGCACAGCGAAATCATCCGGAGATTGACGGTACCTCCTGCATGTCGCCTTACCTACACTACGGACACATCGGCCCGATCACGATTGCGCTTGCGGTTGACGCGGCGGCGAAGAGGCATCCGACGCTGAAGTCCGCGCGTGACAGCTACTTCAATGAGCTGATTGCGTGGAGGGAACTCGCTGTCAATTTCGTCCGATACACTCCAACCTATGATTCGCCTGATTGTGCCGAGGACTGGGCGAAGAAGACCATCGCCGACCACGCGCGTGATGAGCGGGAACATCTGTATACGCTTCGTCAGCTGGAAAGCGCGGACACTCATGACGATCTATGGAACGCCGCACAGATTCAGATGGTGCGATTCGGATGGATGCACAACTATCTAAGGATGTACTGGGCGAAGAAGATTCTGGAGTGGACCCCTGACGTCGCAACGGCGATGAAGTATTCGATCTATCTCAACGATAAATATTTTTTGGACGGTCGCGACCCAAATGGTTACGCTGGTATTGCGTGGGCGATCCTGGGAAAGTTTGATCGCGCCTGGGGGGAACGGCCCATCTTCGGCAAGATTCGCTACATGTCGGGAGCGTCCACCGGTAGAAAGTTCGATTCGAAAGAATATATCCGGCAGATGGGCGTTCTGCCCCAGCAAGGCTCGTTGGCACTTTAGGCGTTTTAGCAGCGGGCGGCACCCTATACCTTAACTTGCGCCCGCTTCACGAGAGTCTCTCTTTATGGCGGACTGAATACCTACAACCTTGGTGAGATTGTGGCATGGTTGCGGGAGGTGTTAGATTCGAGAAACATTCGACGATCGGCTGATTGCTGGCGACATCAGTCGATGAAGTAAGCTTTGAAAAGAGTGGCCGCAGAGCCTCACACAATTCAGGCCGGCGAACATGATGAGAGATTTCTCATCCCGTTCCGGTACGGTCTGTCGTATCTTCTCCCGCTCCAGCGTTGACTCCTTCGACGTCAGCTTGCAGCATCAGTGTTAGCTGTCTTTTCTTTGCTGATTGCAAGCTATGGGCCCGGTCGTATCTTCACAACACGAGCGTCTCGCAGATATGCTCCGCCACGGCGTGCGGGGCGGGTTTTTTGCTCTGTTGCTTTTCCTCGAGATTGCCGCACCGATCCTTGCCTCTGGTCAATTGCCCTCGGCCCCGTCAACTTTACAGCAAGAGCGCACCGTGGCTTCAGCCAATTCCGTCTCGCCGCACACGATTCGTTCGCGCCGTTTCCTGAGTGGTCGAACTTTGGCGGGAGCAGTCCCGGCTGCACTAGCCATGGATACCGCTCGTCAAGAGCATGCGGCGATGCTGGCGCAGCAGGCGGCTTCACCTCAACTGTCGAGCCTGAGCGCACCGTGGCAGGCAGTGGGGCCAAATCAAGTTGCGAGCATCGCGTATGGTAATGTGACGGGCCGAGTCACGGCGATTGCGATCGATCCGGCGGATACGAGCGGCGATACGGTGTATATCGGAACGACCGGCGGGGGCGTTTGGAAGTCGACCAATGCGACAGGTTCATCGGCCAGTGTCACCTTCGTCCCGCTGACTGACACCCTGCCCGTCTTCAGCGCGAATGCGGGGACCGCGGTCATACCATCGCTCAGCATCGGTGCGATCAGCGTTCAATCCGGAGTGATCCTGGCCGGGACAGGAGATCCCAACGACGCTTCCGATTCTTTTTATGGCAGTGGGCTGTTGCGATCAGCTGACAACGGAGTGACGTGGACGCTTATCCAGAATTCGCAGGACGGTTTGGCAGGAAGGCACCTCTTCAATGGGCTCGGCTTTGCAGGATTTGCATGGAGTACGGTGACGCCGGGCACTGTCGTTGCAGCCGTCTCGCAGGCGGCGGAGGGGGTTCTCGTCAACGCGCCGGACACCGAGAACAGCGTAATGGGTCTTTACTACTCCACCGATGCGGGTGTGACCTGGCAAATGTCTACTCTGATGGACGGCAGCCAAACCGTGCAGACTCCTAAACCCACCGGTGGAGATGTTGGTGGAAGGGCGGCGACGGCCGTGGTTTGGAATCCTGTTCGTCAGCGTTTTTACGCCGCGATCCGTTATCACGGCTACTACGAATCGCCGGACGGCGTGACCTGGACTCGTCTGGCGAATCAGCCTGGAGCAGGGCTCACTACGACGGCCTGCCCGCCGGATCCAGCCTCGATCGGCAGTACAACCTGTCCCATCTTTCGGGGCGCACTGGCTGTACAACCACAGACCGGCGACACGTTTGCGCTAACGGTTGATCAAAACAATCGCGATCAAGGATTGTGGCGGGATGTATGTGGCCTGGCTGGCGCTAATTGCAGCAGCGGTACGATCGTCTTCGGCCAACAGCTACCATCGTCCGCGCTGGAGATCGGCAATGGAAGTACCGTCGTACCGCAGGCAGACTACAATCTTGCGCTAGCCGCAGAGCCGTCGGGACCAAACGGCTCGACCCAAGACACGATTTTGTATATCGGGACAACTGATCTTTACCGCTGTTCTCTTGCTGCGGGGTGTGTGCTCCGGAACACCACGAACTCGATCAATGGATGTGCGGCTCATGCGCAGGTGGCGCCAGCTCAGCATGCGATTGCCGCATTAGCGACCACGTCGCAACCACTCGTGTACCTAGGCAATGATGGTGGCGTTTGGCGATCAAGTGACGGCGTCGACGAACAAGGAACTCCATGTTCTACCGATGACGCAACGCATTTTCAAAATCTCAATGGCGGGCTGGGCTCGCTGGCAGAGGTTATCAGCTTTGCGCAGCATCCTACCGACGCCGGCACCTTGCTTGTTGGCCTGGGCGCGAATGGCACTGCAGCTACGTCTTCTGCAACTGTCAACGCCGGCTCGTGGCCGCAGCTTTCCACCGGTGAAGGCGGTACGGTCGGGATCGACCAGACAAATCCATCGCTCTGGTATGTCTCTGCTGGTGCTGGTGTGAATATTCGACAGTGCTCCAGTGGTGCTGGTTGTACTGCGGCGGACTTCACGGGAACGCCGACGATCGGTCCTGCACAGGTGGATAATGATGACTCCGTGATCGATGCTCCCTGGTTGCTCGACCCGGCGCTTCCTTCGAATATTCTTATCGGAACCTGCCGGGTGTGGCGTGGCCCTGCGGGCGATGGGTCAACCTGGTCTTCTTCGAATGCGATCAGCAGTCTTCTGTCGGGCCCTCAAGGGGCATCGTGCGCCGCGACTAACCCGGTGCTACGATCCCTGGCGGCAGGGGGAGTTCTCACCAATGCCTCGGCGGTGCAGGATGCGGGCTCGCCGGTGCTTTACGCAGGAATGGCAGGGGTGCTGGACGGCGGCGGAGTCGTTGGCGGTCATGTTTACTCCATCACCAAAGCGGGGACTGCGAACAATACAACGGCCTGGACGGATCTTGCCACTTCTCCCGTTACAAATGGTCAAGGGATCGGGTTTAACTCCGCGGGCTTTGATCTCTCCTCGCTTGCGGCAGATCCTCACGATGCTACCGGGAAGACCATTTACGCGACAGTGATGGGTTTCGGCGCAAATGGGATTGATCTGCCGCATCTGTATCGCTCTACCGACGGTGGAGCGCATTGGAGCAACATCAGCAGCAACCTGCCGGATGCGCCGGCCAACAGCATCATCGTTGATCCGAATGATGCCAATACGCTCTATGTAGCGATGGATACGGGAGTGTACGTTACGACAGAAGTCACGACCTGTGCCACTGCGAATTGCTGGAGCGTCTACGGTGTTAACTTGCCGAATGCTCCTGTCGTCGAACTTGCGGCTGCGCCAGCCATGGCTACCGGGGATGGCCGCACTGGTGAGTTGCGCGCTGCAACTTATGGCCGTGGAATATGGCAAATCCCCTTGGTCACGGCAGCCATCGCAGCACAACCTTCGATTAGCCTCAATCCTGCGTCGCTTACTTACAGTGTGCAGTCGATCGGGACTGCGAGCCGTATACAAACTTTAACGGTCACAAATACGGGTCTTGCCCCGCTAACAATCAGTTTGGTGGCTGTCACAGGCGATTTCAATGAAACTGATAATTGTGCGGCTTCAACGATTGCCATCAACCAGACCTGCACGATTCAGGTGAGATTTCTGCCTGCTGCGACCGGTAATCGCAGCGGCATTCTCACGGTCTACGGCAATGTTGCCGGCGGACAGGCGACAGCGACGCTTTCGGGTACCGGGTCGGCTGCGGCGGCTATCGTTCTTGATCCTGTTGTGCTCACGTTTCCTTCGACACCTCTCAACTCGACTAGCGCGGTTCAAAACATCACAGTCTCTAATACAAGCAATGCCGCTGTGGGGTTGCAGTCGCCGACCATATCCGGCGGAGACTTCAGAATTACGGTCAACACCTGTGGCCCGAATCTCGTACCTGGAGTCGGATGCACGGTTGGTATTGCTTTCACGCCCACCGCTTCTGGAACCCGCAGCGGGACCTTCAGCATGGTCGATGACGCGGGCACGCAGACTGCATCTCTGAGTGGTGTGGGGACATCTCCGGCAACAGACGCGCTTTCTCCATTGACGTTGACGTTTGGAACGCAGCAGGTTGACACTGCAAGCCAAGCGCAGCAGATCACTCTGTCCAATACCGGCGATCTGCCGCTGACACTGATCGCGGCGCAGATCACAAGCGGAGACTTTACCGTAGTCAACTCCTGTGGAAATTCGCTGAACCCGCACTCTACGTGCTCGATGAACGTGGCGTTTGCGCCTAAGGATGTTGGGCCGCTGAGTGGCGTGCTTTCGGTGTCGGACCAATATCGAACTCAGACCGTCGCGCTGAACGGTATCGGTATTGCTCCGCCCGGTGTGTCACTTGCCCCGTTCTCGACGGTGGTGTTTCCCCCAACTGGGGTCGGCCTTCAGTCCCCATCGCAGACCGTTACACTTACCAATAACGTTGGTGTCGCGCTCTCGATACAAGGCATTTCGATTAAGGGCGACTTCGTGATTCTTCCGAATAGTAGTACCTGCGGAGCAACTGTCGCGGCCTACACCGCGTGCGTGTTGCAGGTAGCGTTTGCGCCGAGTGTTGGCGGGCCTCGTTCCGGATCGTTGACGGTGACAGACAGCGCCGGTAATTCGCCACAAGAACTTTCACTTACTGGTCCTGGTGTCGACTTCACACTAACTACGAATGGAATTACGAGCGTTACGATTACGAGCGGTCAGAACGCGGTATTTCCACTCCTGCTTAGTTCGAACTCAAACGTCTCCGGTACGGTCACTTTTGCGTGCACCGGAATGCCGGTTAGCTCAACCTGCAATATCACGCCGTCGAGCGTCCCGCTCGGAAGCATTACTACTGTCTCCGTGACCGTGTTGACCGGTGTCGCGCCGACTTCGTCGTCCAATCGTCCTTTGACAAATCGGCAGGGCGTCTTCTGGTTCGCGGCCTTGTCTCCGTTGGGTTTGCTGATGTTGCGTCGAGCACGCCGCTACACCGTGGCGGGTCTTGCTCTGTTATGTTTGCTGCTCGCAGTTAGCGGTTGTGGCGCGGGACGCGAGATTCCTCTGTCGAGTGGATCGAATCCGGGTACGCCGTCAGGCCCTGTGACAACGGCTGGGACCTATACAGTGGTTGCAGCGGCTACGAGTGCGGGCTTGACTCGAAGTGTCAATCTCACGCTGATCGTTCAATGACCAAGGCATCGGCGGGGCGGATATCCTTCATGCTGATAGTCCGGCACTTACTCCGGAAGCCCACGCCCATTGGAAGTTGTATCCACCCAACCATCCCGTTACGTCGACGACCTCGCCAATAAAATAAAGACCTGCCACCTTACGGCTTTGCATCGTCTTTGCATCGAGTTCCGCAGTGTCCACGCCACCCACGGTGACCTCAGCTTTGGCGTAGCCTTCGGTTCCTGCTGGCGTAAGGTGCCATGCATGGAGCTGTTGCTCCATCATGGTCAGAGACGCATTTGTCCAGTCATCAGGGGGATGGTTAGAAATCCATCGTTCGGCCATACGAGCTGGCAGTACAGTGCGGATGGCGTTGATTGCGGCTGCGGTATCTCTTGGTGCGTTTCGCAAGAGGAGGGTGGCCATCACATGTGCGTCTGGCGCGAGATCAAGAGATATCGTTTCGCCGGGATGCCAGTAGGAAGATGCCTGCAGGATCGCGGGACCGCTCAGTCCGCGGTGAGTGACTAGCATCTTCTCGCGGAAGCTACTGCGCTGTCGTCGTCTTCCCGCTGCAGCTACGACCTCGGCCGAAACGCCGGCAAGGTCGCACCATTGTTCGCGGTCTTCGGCGCTGAAGACCAGGGGTACCAGGCCCGGCCGGCATTCGACGATGCGCAGGCCGAACTGTTCGGCCAAACTGCAGCCGAGGGCGGTTGCGCCCATTTTTGGGATGGAGAGGCCACCGGTGGCGACAACCAGGGACTCGGACTGGAAGACTATGTCGGGTGTGTGGACCTGGAACTGATCGCTGCGGTTGACGGAGATGATGTTGGCGCCCACAACTGTTCGGACGGCGGCTTCGGCGCACTCTCGTTCCAACATCGCGATTATGTCGTGGGCGGAGCGATCGCAGAAGAGTTGCCCGAGGGTCTTCTCGTGGTAGCGGATGCCGTGTTTTTCTACCATCGCGATTATGTCGGATGGAGTGAACCGGGCTAGCGCAGATTTTGCGAAGTGGGGATTTTCTGAGAGAAAATTTTCTGCGCGGCAGTGAATGTTTGTGAAGTTACAGCGGCCGCCACCTGAGATCAGGATCTTTTTTCCGACGCGCTCGGCGTGATCGAGCAGGACCACCCGGCGTCCGCGCTTTCCGGCTTCGATCGCGCACATCATTCCGGCTGCGCCCGCGCCTAGTATTACGACATCAACCTTCTGCACGTGCGGTTTGTTTGGCATTGCGTTTTTTTGGCGGCGGCGGTGCTTGTTTTTCTACCCCACCCGGCATATGAGGCACTTGAGGTAGCTGGTCTCGGGGAGGGTTAGGATGTGGGGGTGGTCGGGGGCGGCGCCCCGGGTCTCGAGGAGCTGGACTCGGCGGCCGGTGTCGGAGGCGGCGGCGGAGACTACCTCGGTGAACTCGGGCAGGGGGACGTGGTGGGAGCAGGAGCAGGTGACGAGGGTTCCGCCGGAGCGAAGTAGCTTCATGGCTCGGAGGTTGAGCTCCTTGTAGCCGCGCATGGCGCCTTCGGCAGCGCGCCTGGACTTGGCGAAGGCAGGTGGATCGAGGACGATGGTGTCGTATTGCTGGCCGGTGGATTCGTACTCGTGGAGGAGCTCGAAGGCGTCTGCTTCGATCCAGTCCACGTTTGCGGGGAGTTCGGGGTTGAGAGCACGGTTGCGGTCGGCTACTTCGAGGGCGCTGCGGCTGGCGTCGACGCCGGTTACGTGGCGGCAGTTCTGGGCCATGTGGAGCGCGAATCCGCCTTGATAGGTGCAGATGTCGAGCGCTTTGCCAGTTGCGTAGCGGGCGGCGGCGGCGTAGTTAAGGCGCTGGTCGAGGAAGGCTCCCGTCTTCTGGCCGGAGCCTGCGTCGAAGTGAAAACGGAGTCCGTTGATGGTGAAGATGGTGGTGAGTTGTGGTGATTCGGTGGTGTTTTGGTGGAGTGGGCCTGGTGCGGGATGGGCGAGTTGTTCGAGTTCGCGGATCTTTGGGTCGGGGCGCTCCCAGAGGGTGATGCCCCCGGTGTCGGGGCGGAGGTGTTCGCGGAAGACTTCGGTTAGTACTTGCCGGACGTCGTCCTGGGCGGTGCCCTGGGTGAGGAGTTGGAGGATGACGAGGTCGTTGTAGCGGTCGGCGACGATGCCGGGGAGGCCGTCGGCTTCGGAGAAGATGAGTCGGCAGGCGTCGTCTTCCATGGACTCGGGGGCTACTTCGTCTCGGAGTGCGAGGGCGGCGAGGACTCGCTCGCGTGTCTGGTCGAGGTAGGCGGTGCGGGTGAGTGCAGCTTCGTTTGAGACGATTCTTACTGCGATCTGCGAGGCTGCGCTGTAGAGGCCGGTGCCCAGGGGGATGCCTCGGCTGTCCATGACCGTGATGAGGGCTCCGGGCTGGAGTTCTGTGGCTCCGATGGGGGGGACCAGAGACTCTATGTCGGAGCGGTAGACCCAGAGGTGTCCTGCTCGGAGGCGGTCTGCGGCGCGGCGGGTGACGGCTGCGGCTGGTCCGTGCGGCTGGGCCGCTACGACTCGCGGGGCCCGATCTTCTACTTTTTTAGGCATCGTTCCATGGTCGCATAGCGTTTACACCCGCTGACCCCTCCCCCTCCCCTTCGGGGGTATTTTGTACGGAAGTTGTTTTGTTTCAGCTGTTTGGCGAAGGGTGGTGTCTGTAAACTATTGATTCTAAGTTGGTTGCGTGCAAAATACTTTGAATGAATGAGTTACGGATCATTAGGAAAGGCCCATCGCTTGACCGGGGCCTTTTATCTCTCTGCTTCCAGTATAGCGGTTGGAGGGTAACTAATACGCCACGCGAATGTGCCGGATTGACGAGGGGATTGGCGTTTTTGGTCTTGACAGGTTTGGGGATGTTACTGCGATTAGAGCATGAATACGGTCTGAAACTATTTTGGCGATGCCCAATTGTGCGAGATGCCGATACTCGTGTATTCGTCCATTTGGCGCTTACTCGACGCGCGTCGACTTATCGGCATTTATCTTCCTCGATGAGTGAATCGGCGGTTTGTCATAACTGATGTAGCAACAGGGGAAAGTTTTGCTAATTTTCGAAGATCCCGTTTTCCGGAATCTAATGCACCGTCACGGTGAGAGTTTCTGTTTTCGTGATGGCGCCCGAGGTAGCGGTTACGGTGATGATGTAGTTTCCAGCAGTTGTGCCGGGTATGAGGATAGCGGGACAACCTGCTCCACCGCCGCCCCCACTGCTACATGCGACCAGGCCACCAGACAAAGCCACGAAGGACAATATCAGGCTGAATATTGCCCGCCACGCACGGCTCCGTCTGGGAATAACAAAGAGGAATAGGCTGGCCAGCACCGCTCCACTGCCGGCATACCATGAACCTCGGCTTGGGACTTCGTTGAACGAGGTGCAGGCTTTTGAAGAGCTTGCGGTCGTGGCAATGGTCAAGGTGCCAGTAGCGGCTGCGCTGCCGGAGATAGCGAGAGGGCTGGTTGAGTTGAAGCTGAGAGTCGGGGGCTCGGTGACACCGTTGGGACTGGTGGTAAGAGCGGCTGTGAGAGTCACACTGCCTGTGAAGCCGCCGGTCGGAGTGACGGTGATTGTCGAAGTATTACCCGTGGTCGCTCCTGCGGCGATGCTGAGCGGTGTGCCGGTGACCGTGAAGCTTGGAGATAGTTGGTAGAGCCACAGGTCGTTGAGATAGCCAGGGTTACCGTTCGCATCGAATCCGAAACCACCCAAAAGCCACAAATTGCCTGAATTGTCCGTCCAGTTGGCGCCGTTCCCTCTGCCTCCGGGTTGGTTATTGGGTGCAGGTGCTCCTAACCTACCGTATAGCCCGGCGGGAGGTGCGCTCCCAAGCGGACTACCGCCCATCCATACCCATTCGTTCTTTGCTGGAATGAACTCCCAAAGATCGTTGAGGTAGTTCCAGTTATTGGCATCGTAGCCTGCACCACCGAACATCCAGAGATTTCCATTACCATCCGTCCAATGGAAAGAATCGATGCGGCTCCCCGGGATGTTTCCAGTGGCAGGAACCCCCAGCGTGCCGTATACGCCGGGCTCGTTGCAAGCCGACTGCGGGGGGAGCGTACAGTTCAAAGTGCTGCTGCCGCCCATCCATGCCCACATGTTCGTGGAAGGGTTGAACTCCCAAAGATCATTGAGAAAGCCCTCGATACCACTAGCAGCGTATCCTTGTCCTCCAAAGAGCCAAAAGTTGCCGTTAGCGTCCGTCCATGTCGCTTCCGACGATCGCCAACCCGGGAAGTTTCCAGCAGCAGGCTTTCCCAGAACGCCATACGTCCCGGCCACTGGGCCGTCGCCCCCAAAAGCACTGTCTCCGCTTATCCATGCCCATTGGTTGCTTGAAGTATTGAATTCCCAGAGGTCGTTTGGCAATCCGGCGCCCCCGCTCGGGGTGTAACCCGATCCTCCAAAGAGCCAGAGATTGCCATTCTTATCGGACCAGGCCGCGGCACCCGACAGTCCTCCGGGTGTATTTTCTTGGGCGGGGACACCCAACGTACCGGGCACAGATGGTTGCCCTACAATGCAACCGTAACATCCTGTCGTCGCTGGTATTGTGCTGCTTCCTGCCATCCAAGTCCACTGGCTGGTAGAAGGATTGAACCGCCAAAGATCGTTGAGCGCACCCCAGTTTCCAGCACCGTCAAATCCCAGGCCGCCATACAGCCAGAAGTTGCCGCTCGAATCCATCCAGCTCTGCGCCTGGTAGCGTCCTCCGGGTGTGTTTCCGTCGGCAGGTGTTCCCAGCGTTCCGTACATGCCGCTACGGCCGCAGTTAGGTACAGGCGAGTTTCCAAGAATCGGGCAGTTGCTGCCGACCGTGCTGCTTCCGCTCACCCAGGACCATTCGTTGGTCGCAGGATCAAACTTCCACAGGTCGTTGAGATTGATCCAGCCGGCGGAGGAATCTGCGTATCCACCAAAGAGCCAGAGGTTGCCTTTGGTGTCGGTCCAGCTTAGAGGGTAATCGCGAACGCCGGGAGTATTGCCAGGCGCAGGTACTCCCAAAGTCCCATACACTGCGGACTGCTCACTATATTGACCAGCGTTGCTACCGCTCATCCATGCCCATTCGCCTGCAACAGGCGTCTGTGCCAAAGCGGTTGAGGAGAGGCCAAAAAAACCAGGCAGACAAACCAATAAACAACTCAACAAAAGACGTAGCGTTCTCATTTTCACCCGGGTGCACTGTCGGCTTTGATCCCATCGAATTCTATCTAAGACCAACTGGTTTTCAACAAGGTAATCCACGCGCTAATTACCTTTGCCGTTGGGTGAATTTTGTCGGCATTTGGAACTTCACTTCTCAATTGGTAAGAACAGGATGAAGCACTTGTTGACCTTGGACTAGGCGCGGAGATTAGTCCTCATTAACGCGCCTCGTCACTTGTCCGAAAAGTCGGCTAAGAGATCGGACTACTCGGTGCGGAGGGCTTGCATGGGTTCTATGGAGGCGGCTCTTCTTGCGGGTAGGACTGCGGCTAGATCACGATGGGCGAATTTCCAGTCAGAGTCGCAGTACGACGATTGTCATGTCGTCGTGCTGGGTCGCCCCGGCGGCAAAGGCGTCGGCTGCACGAAACAAGTGCTGCAGCAGCTCCTCGGCGTTCAGGTCGGCGTGCGCTTGCGCCTCGGCGATCATTCGGTCTTCCCCCCACTCGTCTTCTGAGGCGTTCATGGCTTCGCTGATGCCGTCAGTGAAGGCCAGCAGAATATCGCCGGGGAGCAGGTGAAGTATCTGCTCCTTGTAGACCGCGCCGGCAAGCAGCCCGATGACGGGGCCGCCGTCTCCCAGGCGCAGCACCCGCCAGGCGCCGTCTTCTTTGCGCAGCACCGCGGGGGGATTGTGTCCGGCATTGACGTAGTGCAACGTGCGCGAGGCGCAGTCCAGTTCGGCGTAGAAGAACGTGGCATAGCGGTTGGAGTCGGAAGCGTTGTAGAGAAGGCGGTTGACATTAGCCATCTTGGTTCCCAGATCGCCAGTGCCACTCAGCACCTGACCGCGCAGGCTGGCGTGAAGGCTTGCCATCAAAAGGGCTGCGGACATGCCCTTGCCACTCACGTCGCCAACTGCGATACCCAGACGGTCGCAGCCATGCGCCGTTGGTCCGCTGGCGGAAGAGATATTTTCTCCGGGCGCATACCCTGCTTCGGCCAGCGAGCTCTCACGGATGTCGATGAGGTCGTAGTAGTCGCCGCCGACTGCCTGGGCGGGTCTGCAGTGCGCGGCCATCTCAACGCCTGCAACTTTGGGGAAGGTCTGTGGGAACAGGCGCTCCTGCACCTCGCGGGCAATCTCGAATTCGCGTTCCAGCTTGGCGCGCGACAGGGCCTCCTCGGCCAGCGTGGGAATAAGCTTGTAGACGTTGACGAGTATGCCTGACGGCAAAGCCATGGTGCTGCCCAACGCAAATCCGCGTGGCAGTGATCCGCCTTCGAAAAAGCGTTTGCCTTTGCCCAGCACAATAGGGTTGACCAGCATGACCACGTCGTCCGCCAGCCCGTTATCCAGCAGCACGGAGATCAGCGTCGAGCTGCCCGCGACGATCAGGTCCGGGCCTTTCCTGGCCTTAATGCGTCGGACGTTATCCACGAGGTCCGAATCAATGGCTTCGAATGGACCCCATTCCAGACTCTCCGGTCTGTGAGTTACGACGTACTTCGTGGCCGCATTGAGGCGGTCCGCCATCGGACTCTTCGGCGCTTTCGGCCAGAAACTCGCCAGTATGTCGTAGGTTCGACGGCCAAGCAGCACGTCGCAGGTTTTGCCGTACATCTCGTTCACTATTTGTAACCCGGCAGGCGAGCGATACGGCGCGGTCCAGTCGCCGTATGGGAAATCGTCCTCCGGACTGCTGTTCATCTGGATGACGCCATCGAGCGAGATGTGCTCGATGATCTTGAGTTTGCGCATATAGATCTCCTATAAATGCCCGGTTTGCGCCTTCGTGAGGACTACCGAGGACCGAATGAACGAAGAGCAAGAGCTTGCGGACAAAAGTTCGACAAGGCTTTCACCACCAAACGCGGCAAGTGAGAGACTGTGCGAACTGAATCGAGCGAACAACGAGACAGCTTAGACCAGTAATTAAGTATCGTATTGCCTTGCAACCGACGTACTCGCCGTCTGATTTCTGGGACCATGTACATCCTCAGCGGCTGTGCATCGTCGGACATATTCGAAGTCTACTGGCGAGGTCCGCTGATTTCTGGCCATAGACGCGCTTAGCGGCAGTTACTCTCCGCTGGGCGAGATCTGACGACGAGATAGATATTTCAACACAGTTGCACAAGCAGGAGATTGGTGGAACCCCTGGTGACGAGACTACTCGGTGCGGAGGGCTTGCATGGGTTCTATGGAGGCGGCTCTTTTTGCGGGGAGGACTGCGGCCAGGGTGACCATGATTGCGGCCAGGAAGACTGCTCCGGCGAGGGTGAGGGGATCGGATGCGGTGACGCCGTAGAGCTGGCTGCGGAAGAGTCGGGCGAGCAGAACGGTGGCGGGGAGGGCCAGCACGATGGCGATTGCGGCGATGACGAGCATCTCGCGGACGATGAGCATGACGACGCCGATGCGTTGCGATCCGAGGGCGAGGCGTACGCCGATCTCGCGGGTGCGCTGCTCGGTGGAGTAGGCGAGGACGCCGTAGAGTCCGACGGCTGCGAGAAGGATTGCGAGTGCAGAGAAGCCGACGGCGAGGAGAGCGAGAGCTTTTTCGTCGGCGGCGCTGCGGTCTACCTGTTCGTCCATGGTGCGCATGCCGTCGACGACGAGGGTGGGATCGATGCCGTGGATGGTGGAGTGGATTGCGGTTTCGACCGTCTCGGGATCCTGCTTGGTGCGGGCGTAGATCCTGATGCCGGTGGGATGCGGGGTTTGTGGATAGGGTCGATAGACGGCCATTCCCATGTCGGTGCGGAGGTTCTGGTGCTTGATGTCGCCGACTACTCCGACGATGGTGGTGTCGGGTGGGGTTGGGTTATCGCCTCCTTCGGAGACCATGCGGCCGAGTGCGTTTTGCGCGGAGCCGAAGAATTTCTTGGCGAAGGTGAGGTTGACGACGGCTACCTTGGGAGCGGTGCTGGAGTCGGCTGCGGTGAACTCTCTGCCGACGAGGATTGGCTGCTTGAGTGTGGCGAAGTAGCCGGCGGTGACCCATGGAGCTTCGAAGTCGGTTTTTTCTTCCTCGGTTGTCTGGTGGCCTTCGACGGAGAAGCCGCTGAAGTGGGAGTCGCCGGTGAGCTCTGCGTCGTTGGTGGCTGCGGCGGAGACGACGCCGGGGATGCGCTGGACGGCGTCGATTGCGTTGGTGATGGTGGGGACCATGCGGTCGGGGCCGTAGCCGGAGTCGGAGGGATCGAAGCCGAAGACGACGAGGTGGGAGGTGTCGTAACCGACTTGCTGGTGGCGAAGGTTGCTGAGGGTGCGGACGAAGAGGCCGGCGCCGCCGAGGAGGAGGACGCTGAGAGCGATCTGGACGCCGACTGCTGCTTTGCGGAAACGCTGCGAGGATTTGGAGGCGGTGCCGGTGCTTTGGCGAAGGGTGCTGGCGAGGTCGGGACGGAGGAAGTGCAGGACGGGAGCCATGCTGAAGAGCAGGCTGGCGATGACGGCGATGCCGAGGGTGAAGAGGAGAACGCGCGCGTCGATGGAGGTGGAGTAGGGCTCTTCGCCGGGGTTGGCGCTGGTGAGGAGGCGGACGAGGGTGTTGGTGACGAGCGGGGCCATGAGTAGGCCGGCGATTGCGCCGGTGAGTCCGAGGAGACTGCCTTCGAGGAGGAGCTGGGAGAGGATGCGGCTCTGCTTGGCGCCGAGGGCGTAACGCATGGACATCTCGCGGGCGCGGCTGGAGGCTTTGAGGAGGAGGAGGGTGGCTACGTTGATGGCGCACATTGCGACGAGCAGACCGGCCATGCACATGAGGATGACGAGGGGCGTCTTGAGGTCCATGCGCTCGGGAGCGAAGCCGGTGGAGTCGTCGAGGACGTTGAGATAGGTGTCGTCGAGGTAGCGCTTTTTGAAGTGGTCGGTGCGGTTTTTGTAGAGGGTGAGCTCGTAGGCGCGGAGAGAGTGCCAGAGAGGTGCGAGCGATGCCTGCGCTTGCGTTGGAGTGACGCCGGGCTTGAGGCGGGCGACGAGGGTGAGCCAGAGGGACTGGTGGTTGTTGAGGTTGTCGCGTGGGACAGTACTGGGGAGGACTGTTTCGACCATGCTGATGGGGAGGAAGGCAACGGGCTTGTAGCCTCCGATGGCCGATTGGAAATTGACGGGAGCGACGCCGAGGATGGTGAAGGGATGGCCTTCGATAAGGATGGTCTGGCCGATGACGTCAGGTGAGGCGGCGAAACGGGTCTTCCAGTAGTCGTAGCTGAGGACGACGACCGGGTTGGCGTTTTTGGCGGTGTCGTCCTGGGCGGTGATGAGGCGGCCGAGGGCGGGCTTGAGGCCGAGAAGGTCGAAGTAGTTTCCGCTGACGAGTTCGGCGTCTTTGTCTTCTGCCTGGTTTTGCCAGGAGATGCCGACACCGATGCGGTCGGCTGCGAGGACACCGGAGAAGACCTGGTTCTGGTCGCGGAGGTCTTTGTACATGGGGTAGGAGAAGTAATTGTTGAGATCGCCGCCGAAGCTGCTGGCCGAACCGGAGAAGCCGCCATGCCACTCGAAGCGGACGAGCTCTTTGGGGTGCTGGACGGGGAGCATGCGGAGGAGAACCTGGTCGAAGAGGGTGAAGACGGCCGCGTTGGCGCCGATGCCGAGAGCGAGCGTGAGGATGACGGTGAGAGCGAAGCCGGGGGACTTGCGGAGTTGGCGAAGGGCGAAGCGTAGATTTTGTAGGAAGGTCTGCATGAGGTCCTCTGGGGCACGGCTAGGCATGGATGTTATCGCATGTTTTTGGCCAAACTTCGCGTGGGGGTAGGGCTTTGTTTTTCTGTAGATAGGCGCGAGGGGCGAGTGATTTGGGTTTACAGCTGTCCGAAAACGAACCTTTTCGTTCGCTGGTGAACAGTTTATTCGCGTTTTGGGGGGCAGGATTTAGATGGGGTACCTGTGGAGGCTTGATTGGGATTCGTTGACGAGGGTTTGCATCGAGTTTCGCAAGGCGTTGAACTCGGGGTGTTTTTGGAGGGTGCTGAACCATGGGTCAGAGGTGAGGGTTTGTGGTGCGCAGATGAAGCCGGACTGTGCTGCTTGCTTGAGCGCTGTGATGGCCAGCTCTGATTTTCTGAGGCGCGAGTAGTGGCGTGCGAAGTAGAGGAGGATTTCAGGCTCACGCGTTGTATTTGCGGATTGCATGAGAGTGATTGCTTCGTCTGTTCTGTTTTCGAGGAGGGCTAAGAGAGAACTCATGAGGGCAGTCATGAGCGGGGAGAGCGGCATGTTGTCGAGGCGTTCGCGCAGGAGGGAGATTGCGCGTCTTCGATTGCCCAGGGCGGCCCAGGCGGCGGCGTCCAGGTAGTAAGCGGCGCGTCCGCTGTAGGTTTCGATTGCGGAGGCGTATTCGCCGGAGAGAAAGAGAGTATGAGCGACGCTGGTGATGATGGCGGGATCGAGGCGCACGGCGCGGCGATGGGCTTCGATGGACTGCGGGAGCATTCCGCGGAAGCGGAGGACTTGCACGAGACTTGCGAATGACTCGGGTTCGGCAGGATTTTGGTGGAGACGCTCAAGGAGTCGGGTCATCGCTTCGGCTGCCTGGCCGGTGTCTACCTGCACGAAGGTGTAGAACTGATGAGCGGAGGCGAGGTCCGGATCGAGTGTGAATGCTCGCTGGAAGGCCGCTTGAGCTAGTTCGAGATTGGTTGATGGGGTGTCGCTGAACTTGTCGAGAAACCAGCAGCATCTTCCGAGCCATGCCCATGCGGGTGCGAAGGTGGGATCTTCGGCGAGACAGATCCAGTAGAGATCGCGTGCGAGGGTCATCGAGTCGAGCGAGCGCTGTGCAGTTAGTTCTTTTGCGCGCGCAAATTTCTCGTAGGCGGCTGGCGCGATTCCGGGCTCTCCGATGACTGGGAGTTCGAAACGGTATCCGTGTTTGGAGACGGTTCGGATGGCGTCGCGGCCTACGATCTTTCTGAGGCTGACGATGGTGTTGGTCAGGTTTGCTTCGCTGACGTGAACCGATGGCCAGAGTGTCTGGATCAACTCCTGTTTGCTGACGAGATGTTCGGCTTTGCGAACGAGGCAGAGGAGAGCGTCGAAGGCTTTGGGCTGGAGCGGAATCGAGACGGCGGTTTTTTTGAGGAGACGTTCGTTGGGGTGGAGTTCAAAGTCGCCGAAGCGATAGGCGGCGTTGGGCGAGCTTTGATTTTTCTTTGAAAATCCCTGTGGCATACGTTGGCTGCTTTGTTTGAAAACCAGCCTACACTGCTCGCGTGCCAGAAAGTTGAGGAGATTGATGATGCGTTTATTTACTAAGGTTGCTGGTGTTCGGGAAGTGCGGTTTGCAGGCGAGAGTCGGAAGAGTTTCGGCTGGTTCATTGCTTTCATTTGTGCGGCGGGTGCGTTTGGCGGCTCTGACGTGGCTGCTGCGCAGACAGCGGCGGCCACTTCTGATCAGGGATCGCAACAGGCTGTTGCTTTGCGAGACGGGAAGAATGATTTCGATTTCAATCTGGGAGTCTGGCATACGCATATACGCCGTGTGCTCGATCCGTTTTCGGGGTCGGATAAGTCGATGGAACTCGATGGGACGGTGACGGTTCGGAAGGTCTGGGATGGCCGCGGGCAGCTGGAGGAGATTGAAGCTGACGGGCCGAAGGGTCATTGGGAAGGGATGACGATGTTTCTTTACAACCCCCAGGCTCATCAGTGGACGCAGTCGTTTATCGACAGCCAAGCGGGCGTGCTGACGACGCCGTTGGTGGGGTCGTTCAAGGATGGCCGCGGCGAACTCTTCTCGCAGGAGACCTTTCGTGACAAAACTGTTCTGATTCGGGGAACGTGGTCCGACATAAAGCCCGACTCTCACCACTTCGAAGAGGATTTCTCGAATGATGGCGGAAAGACGTGGGTTCCTGCTTTTATTGGGGAGTTGACGCGAGAGAAACAGTCGGGAGAATCGGGCGCTACTTTGGCGCCAGTTGGCTTGGAGCGCGTCGATGCGTCCAGCGGACAACGTGATTTTGATTTTGACTTAGGCACGTGGAAGACGCACTCGACTCGATTGCTGCATCCGTTGACGGGGTCTACGACGTTGGTGGAGATGGATGGCTCGACCGTGGTCAAGAAGGTTTGGGGAGGTAAGGCTAATCTGGCGGAGTACAAGGCAGATGGTCCTGCGGGGCACGTGGAGCTGTTGTCGCTGCGATGGTTCAATCCGACGACGCACGAGTGGAATCTCGACTTCGCGACGCCGAATGTCGGCACGCTGGGGATTCCGGGGGTTGGCGTGTTCAAAGACGGACGCGGCGATTTCTATGACTACGAGGAGATCAACGGAAGGTCGGTGCTGGTGCGTTTTTCTATCTGGAAGACCTCGCAGGATACGGCCCAGTCGGAACAGGCGTTTTCTGAGGATGGCGGAAAGACGTGGGAGGTTAATTGGATCAATAAATACACGCGCTGACGAGTGTGGTGAAGCGGTGCGAGCCATCTCACTGAATCGCGACAGTGAGATGGCTATGTGGTGGGTTATGGGTTTGCGGGAGTTGATTTCGGGGGAACGGAGGCTTGCTGACCTAAGTTTGCGTCTACCGTTCCGATGCGGCCGGAAGAGCTGACTCGCACGACGAAGCGAACGCGGACTGCCTTGGGATCGGGTTCGACGTTGTAGGCGAGATCGACACCGCGCTCAATTCTTCCGGTGGGCGGCACGGTGGTTGGAGCGCTGGCGTGAATCACTTTGGCAACACTCTTGAGCACCTTTCCTTTGCGATCGAAGGTGGTAACAGCGAGGACCATGTCGGCGTGACGTGGTTCGGTGTCGGTGGCGGGCGACCAGTAGGTTCCCTTTGAATCAACATGGACGATGAAGCGGTTGGGGTCGGTCGGCGAGGGTTCAAGGGTGAGGGGGACGCCGTCGTAGACCATGGTGCTGGTGTCGGCGGAGATGAGGTCCGCCATGAGACGGCGCGATGGGTTTGCGGGGTCGACGCGGCCGGGACCACGTTGGAGGTAGCAGCCCTCGCGAGTGTAGACGGTGAGGCCGGGACGATCGAGGGTGATCTTGATCTTGCGGAACTTCGAGGGGTCGAGCGAGGTGTTTTCGGGCCGGTAGGTGAGAGTGTAGAAGCTGGCGCCGTCGCGGATGGAGGTGCCGATCTCGGCGTCGACGTCGTTTCGTCCGTAGAGGGTGCGGCCTCCGGTTGCTTTGGCGAGGATATTGAATTGATATTCGCCGCCGAAGGGGTCGTCGCGTCCGGCGACGCGGCCGTAGGCCTGAGGGTCGATTTGAACGCCGGCTGGGTCGATGGTGTAGAGAGTGACGCGGGCGTCGCGGAGGATGTTGACGCAGTCCTGCACGGCGTTGTTGACGAGGTTTACTGTGTCTACGGCGACGTTTTCCCAGCGGACAGAGGGGAAGCCGCGGCCGATCCAGATCATATTTTTGTGGCCGGGGTGGCCGATGACGGCTTCGGCGACGCGGCGAAGGGTGAGAAAGGCTAGGTTGATGCGGTCGGCGCGCCATTGGCCTTGCTGGGCCTGCCAGGGGTAAGCGGCGAAGTGATGATCGAGCGCGGCGATGATGTCGTCTTTGTTCTGGGTGTAGTCGTGGACGACGGTGAAGTGCTGGAGGTCGACGGCGAGGAGCATGGTGGGGGTGTCGAGCTTGCCGGGCTGACGGTTGA
>CAZZZG010000062.1:0-24121 GCA_964658525.1 uncultured Edaphobacter sp. | reverse complement strand
CTGGAGGGTGGCGCGTGGGAGTTTTCGCAGTTGGTGGTGGAGCTGAGCGGAATAAGCCGGCTGGACAGTATTGGGTTGGGGCTACTGATGCGCTACTCCGAACGGCTGCGAAGACGCGGTGGGGATCTTCGGCTGGCTGCGGCGCCGCAATTTCTCGTGGATCTGCTAAGGATGACGAAGGTATCGGCTTCCCTTGAAAGCTATGCGACGGAGGAGGAGGCGATCCAGTCTTACCTGGAGGAACGGCCAGTCGAGGCGGCGAAGAAGAGAAAAGGGCCGCGGGTGTTGGTGGTGGATGAGTCGGCTGATCTTTGCGTGTTTGTAAGAACCGTGCTGACGCAACATGGCTACGATGTGAGATCGACTTGCACTTTACGCGATGCGAAGACCCTGCTGCAGACGGATGGGGTGGAGTACATTGTGGTGGGACCGAGCACACCGCATCTGTCGGCTGAGACGGTGGTGCAGACTTTGACTGCATTGTCGCCGAGAGCGAAGGCGCTGCAGCTCGATCCGGAGTTTAAGATCCGCGATGTGCAGGAGGCGAGCGACGCTCTGCTTCAGTTGTTTGCGTCGGATGGGGTGTGAAGGCCAGTTGTAACTGACGGTTTGTTGTACCGAATCGTCTTCCTCGTGGTGATGAACAAAGAGACCTTCTCCTATCGCACAACGGCGCGGTAGATCTCTTCTTAACTGCCAGCCATCCATTCGGTGATGCGAGCATGAAAGCTGCGACTCATGGCAATCTTTTGGCCATCCACCAGCACAACCGTAAATTCCCCGCTGGGTTCGGTGCGGACTTCTTTTAGATATTGCAAATTGACGATTGCGGAACGATGCACACGCAGGAACATCTGCGGATCAAGCTTCTCCTCAAGATGGCTCATCGTCTCGCGCAGCAGATGCTTTTCGGCTCCTGTGCAGATGCGAGCATAGTTCTCTTCTGCTCCAATCCAACGGATATCTGAAACGGGGAGAAACAGGATGCGACCGCGAGATTTGAAGACGATACGTGTCGTGTAGGCGGGAGGATTCTGGGGCCGGAGGTTGTTTCGTCCGGCATTTTGTTTCGCAGTGTAAATCTCTTCGCGGGCGCGCTGCACAGCTGAATGCAAACGCTCTGAGGTGAAGGGCTTTAGAAGATAATCAACTGCGTGTATTTCGAACGCCCGCAAGGCATAGGAGTCGTATGCGGTAGTGAAGATGATTCGGGGCATGGCGGCGGAGTCGCTACTGGCAGAGAGTTTTCCGATGATATCGAAACCGTCCATGCCTGGCATACGAATATCGAGAAACAGTAAATCGGATCCTGTAGCGCGCACCAGGTCTATCGTTTCGGAAGCTGATGCGCCTTCACCGACAATTTCGATCTCGCGTTCGTCGCGAAGCAACTGACGCAGCTTCTGTCTGGCCAGGACTTCGTCGTCCGCCAAGATAGCGCGGATCATTACGCACCAAACCTTGTCAGTGTCTCTGTGGGGCTAATAGAGAACTGTAGCGGGAGGGTTATGGTTACTTCGACCTGATCTCTTGCGACCTCGCGTATACAAAATGTGTGTTGATCTCCGTAGTGCAACTGGAGACGGCTCTTAATGTTAGCGAGCCCAACGCCTTGACCGTCTGAGACTTTGGGCGGACTCGAATTCAAACCTCCGCCGTTGTTGAGAACACTCAACGTCAGGTGCGAATCTTTTTTTGATGCCTCGATGTGGAGAAGGCCATTGCTGTCCAGCCTGGAGAGGCCATGAGTGTAGGCGTTCTCGATGAGTGGCTGGAGAATCATCGCAGGCACGAGAGCATCGTGCAACTCCGGGTGTACCCAAAGTTGCTGGTGTACACGGCCTGTGAATCTGCGCTCCTGCATAGCAAGATACATCTCCACAAACTCCATTTCGTCGTTAAGACGAATGAACTGTACTTCGCCGCGCTCAAGCGTGATACGTAAGAGACTGCCGAGTTGTTCCAGCATTGTGTCAGCCGCAGCGATGTCGGTTCGCATGAGGCTGGAGATGCTATTCATAGTGTTGAAGAGGAAATGCGGATTCAACTGCATGCGGAGTGCCGCTATCTGAGCCTGGGCAAGTTGAACTGACAGTTGAGCAGCGGCAGCTTCTTTTTCGCGAAACTTCTGGTAGTAGCCAATGCCGCGAAACAAGGCGACTGCACACCAGAAGACAACCAGGTTGTCGATGAACTCCGCGTCCAGATGAAACGCTAACCTGTGCCAGTACGTCATGTGCGGTCGGTTGAGCGGGAGTTGTGGGAAGCAGGCGACCCAAACCATCTCTTCTACGACACTCGTAAGTATGCTGAGCGGTAGCACTTGCGTGAAAATGCCAAATGCATTCGCCCTTTGAATCCAGGGTCCACAGCATCTCCACAATAGCCAGCAGATGACACCCCACAAAAAGTATTGCACCCACCATGCAGAAAAAAGGAGCCCTATGCCCATGCGATAACTCCATAGGCGCATGGTCATCCATTCCTGCAGGGCGAACAGAGTTCCCAGCAGGACCGATGCGCTCACAAAGATCGCCGGATGCATGAAGAATGGTTGGGAGCGTGTGCGACTTATCGGCGAAAGCTTCAGCGAATCATCCTCGGCCTTCTTCCCTTGACGGATGAAATAGGTACGCAACCAGACATTCTAGTCCCACGTCGTCAGGAAGCTGGGACATAAAGCAATTGGCCAGCGTGCAGACCAGTCGTCGAGACCGCAAGTGCCGATGCAGGAAAGCGTTGCCGCCTGTCGCCGTCTTTATAGACGAAGAGAAGAGGTGTGCGGTGTTGCCGATACCACATATCTGCCGCCGAATCGAGCGCTCCGATCTGCTGAGCGCCGAGCTTTTTTGTGAGCGCGGCGATGTCGTATTTGACCAGGCTCATCGCTGGTTCTCCACCCTGGAGCACGGCAGTTCGGAAGTGCTGGTAGGCGGCTTTGCTGTCTGCGGGGATGCCTTTGCCGTCCCGTGACAGTGCGCCCAGCACCACGGACGATCTCCAATAGCCTGCGCTGGCTGAGGTCTCGAGAAGGGACGGTCCCTCCTTTAGAGAGGTTGCAAGCTCGGGATGGTTGACCAGGAGCAAGCCGAGCGAGTGGATCGCCGGTATATATCCAGCGTCGGCGGATGAACGCAAGAGAGTCCCCGCTTTGGGAAGATCGTGGGCGTGGTCAGTATCGACCGAAAAGAGTGTGCCGAGGTTATAAGCGGCGATAGGGTCGTGCAATTTCACTCCGGTTTGATACCAGTCTTCAGCGGCAGCCTTGTCCTGTTTCACGCCAATTCCGAAGTAATATAGGTCGCCTAGATAGCTTGCAGCCGCGCCTTCTCCCCGGTGTACCGCTTCCTGGAAGAGCTGCATGGCAAGCTCCTCATCTTTGGTGACACCGAGTCCCCATAGGTACACAACGCCGAGATTCAGTTTGGCTCTGGTGAGGCCGGAAGCGGCGGCGAGTTGGTACCAGTGCAAGGCGCGAGCATGATCGACCGTAACACCTATGCCAGCCTGATAGAAGAAGCCGATCTCATTTTCCGCCTCTGGGTCTCCGGCTTCGGCGGCTTTTCGATACCAGTATGCGGCCTGCTTCGGATCCTGTGTTACTCCGTTTCCCGTGAAATAAGCTGCGGCTAGCTCGATTTGTTGGGAAGCGTAGCCCTTTTGAGCGTCTGCTTTTAGTTGAGTGATATCTATCCCCTCTGCTGAAGCCAGATAATCTGCAAGGAGAGTTATGCCGATAGCGAGTAACAATGCTCTTATCAGCTTTACGGAGATTAGAGGATCGTGAGTTAGTCGAACCATGATTTACTCCAGCCTCTGGGATCTGCTATCCCAGTTTTCTACGACTACATCCCATGAAGTGGTGTTTCTTTGCCCGGACTCGCGGAATTACGGCAGCTGATCCGCGAAGTTCCGCGGTCGTAAGGTCTCTCGTCCCGTGCGAAGACGATTACAAAGGGCTCTGCTTGTTGTTCATCACTCGAAGAAGCAACTCGTCACATAATTGGAACTTGTAAGTGCACCGCATTTCTTTTCTGTCATTTTCGTTGCACCCCATACTTTTTAGTTATCGGGGTCCGCCGAATTAGTTTTTTATAAATAAGTCACTGGCCTCGACCCAGGAGCTTACAGCGCAACCATACATCTGGATTAGGTGGAGACAAACCAACATGTGACGGACAGCGGTGCGGAGTGACGAAGCTAGCGAAGCTCGGGAAGAATGAGCGTCGGTGATAACAAATACGAAGCAACTGACAACCGCTATAGCTCAAACACTTCACCAATTGCCGATTCGCTCCCTGGCAACCGCCTATCATTCACGACGTGGCGCTTCGGCCCGCGAGTACGTCAACTGTAGATCGACCTGCAGATTCTGCCCTTTGTCACATTCTGTGCGGCACTCGTCACAACGGTGTTGTTGACCGGAGAATTGTCGGCACATAATGCACTGCACCGGGTTGCGGGTTGTGAATCTGTTTGATTTGCAGGACGATCCATGCTCCCGGAGAGTGCAGACAACAAGCGGCACAAGTAGTAACTGCCTTCGCTACGACTGACTCGAGTTACAGCTGAAGTCAACGAGACGGGGGATTCAGGCCTTCCATATGTCGAAGATTTGGAAATCGGAACAAAAGGTCGCCTGCGCATCAACACTTGAAGGGAGTCCAAGTATGTTCAGAAACATTTCAGTCCACGCATCGATTCTTTTCGTCCTGCTTTTTCTGCCTGTTTCTCTAACTCTGCTAACAGCACAGACCGATTCCGGCATTGTGTCGGGATTAGCGGTCGATCAAAGCGGAGCGCTCGTCTCAGATGCAACAGTCACGCTCATCAATACGGGGACAAACGCTGAACGGACGGTGATTACGAATCACAGCGGTGAGTACACGTTCCCCCCTGTGGCTGCCGGTATTTATACGGTAAGGGCGGACGCTCCCGGATTTCAGCGGTTCGAGGCGCGAGTCGAAGTTACTGTTGGTGGGCATGCAACGGTTCCGATAAAGTTTGCGCTTAGTGGCTCGCAACAGACCGTGACTGTGATCGATCAGGGCGGAACAACTGTCAATACGCAGACTCAGGAAGTGTCGCAGATCGTGAGCAGTGTGCAGGTCTCGGAGCTCCCCAGCCTCACGCGCAATCCTTACGATTTTGTTTCAATCTCAGGCAACATCAGCTCTGGAGACAAGGTAGCGCAGAGTGGCGCGACGAAAACTACCGGCGACCAAAACGACACGACGCGCGGCGTTGGCTACTCGCTTAATGGTCAACGGTCCAGCGGCACAGAGATACTGTTGGATGGAGTTGAGAATGTTGACTCGTACGTAACCGGGCCTGAGGTCACGGTGCCGATCGATGCGGTGCAGGAGTATCGCATTACGACCAGCAACTTTGAGCCACAATACGGACGCGCGTCAGGCGGCGTCGTCAGCGTTGTTACGAAATCGGGGACTAATCGATTTCATGGGGGCGCGTGGGAGTTCAATCGCCTGGCGGCCTATACGGCTAACACGGTTCAGAATGCGCAAAGTGGCGTGCCGAAGGGAGGCTACACGCGCAACCAGTTTGGCTACGATGTGGGCGGGCCGATTCTGAAAGACCGGCTGTTCTTCTTCCAGAGTACCGAGTGGGTGAGGGTGCGGAGTGCCGGTAATCAAATTTCTCTGGTGCCGACACCACAGTTCTTAGCGACATCTAATTCGGCGACGCAGGCCTTCTTCACGCAGTACGGATCTCCGGCTCCTGCTTTTACGCAGACATTGAGCAAGGACAACGTAGTGGCTTCGGGTGTGAATCCAACTCCTGGCGGACCGTTTGATCTTTTGCCTGGAAATACGCCCGTATTCGGAATAGCTCCGTTCACTTCTCCCACCAATGCCGGAGGAGGAGATCCGCAGAACACGTACTACTTGATTGGACGTGTAGATTTCAACGCGACGCCGAGGACTCAGATGTACGGGCGGTATGTCTTTTACAACGAGCTTGATGAGAACGGTGCCATGTTCAGTACGCCGTACTCGCAATATAACGTTGGTGCTTCCGAGCGCGACAACGCCGCTCTCTTCGGTTTGACGCATGAGTTTTCCGGCGCCCTGGTGTCGAGCACAAAGTTGAGCTTTACTCGCCACACGTTAAATCAGCCGTTCGATACGTCGCAGCAAAACGCTCCTACCTTGTTTCTTTATAACAACGCGACGATTGGCGGGAATCTGGTCCAGTTTCCTGGCTTCTATAGCCAGTTTGAAGGAGAGGGAGGACTTCCGTCCGGAGGGCCACAGAATACTGTTCAGATCAGCCAGGATATTGATTGGACGAAGGGTCAACACTCGTTTAAGTCTGGTACTCAATTGCTCTACATCCAGAACAACATTACTTATGGCGCTTATGCGCAGGCAGTCGAGGGGATCGGTACAAGTGCTCCGACGGGTCTGGATAATTTTTTGACTGGGACACTTTCGATCTTTGAAGGCGCGGTTGATCCGCAAGGAGCGCTGCCTTGTGAGCTGAACTACGTGACTGGCAATCTTATCCAGACGCCGCAATGCCAGATTACTCTACCCGCGTCGCAACCGAACTTTGCTCGTAGCGACCGGTTCAAAGACTGGGCGTTGTACGCGCAGGATGCATGGAAGATCACTCCGCGGTTCACGCTTAACTATGGTGTGCGCTACGAATATTATGGGGTCCAGCACAATAACAAACAGGACCTCGACGCCAACTTTTACTACGGCCCGGGTGCGACGCTTCAAGCGCAGATTCGCAGTGGACAGGTGTTCACGGTTCCTAACAGCCCCATTGGTAAATTGTGGAATCCTCAGTACGGCACTGTTGGGCCTCGTGTCGGCTTTGCATACGACATCAACGGTGATGGCAAGACAAGTCTTCGTGGCGGATACGGAATAGCTTACGAGAGGAACTTTGGAAATGTAACGTTCAATGTCATCCAGAATCCACCCAACTACGCTGTGGTCCAGATCACGGCGCCTTCGCCCATTACGACGAACAACGCTGGCCCCATTGGCGGCTCTAGTGGAACGGTTCCGCTTCCACCGACCAGCTTGAGAAATGTAGATGAAAATATTCGTACGGCGGCAACGCAGTTTTACAGCCTGACCGTTGAGAGGCAACTTGTGAATAATGTCGTTGCCTCCATCGCTTATGTAGGTTCGCGAGGAACACACCTTTATGACGTGAAGGGCTACAACATGCTTGGTGCCGGGAATGTCTATCTCGGCGACCCTGTGCAGGACGCCAGCGGCAACTTCATTTACTCGCGGCTTAATAATCAGTATGGGTCGATCAATAATCGTGGGAGCGAGGGAGACTCGTATTACAACGGCTTGAACCTCGGTTTTCAGATGACAGACCTCGAGCGCACGGGGCTCATTATCACGGCGAACTACACGGTCGCACACTCGACTGACAATCTGAGCTCGACGTTTTCTGAGAGCAATAGCTCGGTCAACGGCATTGGTAATCTTGGTTATCTTGATCCGTTCAATCCTGGGCTGGACCATGGGGCATCTGACTTCGACATTCGTCAGCGATTCGTCCTTGCGCCGATTTACAGGACCCAGTGGTTTAAAAATGATCACTCCTTTGCCGGGAGAGTGCTGGGAGGATATGAGGTTACGGGTATTTACACTGTGCGCACTGGAACGCCATTTACGGTCTCCGATAGCAGCAATTCGCTGAATCGCAGCGCCGGAGTCGGCATACCTCGCTACACGCCTGGCACAACGATCTCGAACTATAGTTTCACTAAAGCGATCGATAAGAATGGCTCGGGCGCGAACCTCTACGACCTTGCTTCTCTTCCAGCGGCGGTGAGCTACGGAAATCCGGCTTTGGGTGGGATATCCGACTTCGGACCGTATCCTGCTGCGATGACGCATCGGAATGCGTTCTCCGGGCCTGGGGCGTGGAACTTCGACCTTGCGGCAAGTAAGAGCGTGTTTGTGAGAGAAGGGATTGAGGTTGAGCTGAGAGCAGAGGGCTTCGATATCTTCAATCACCATAACCTTTACATTACTGAGTCCAACAACGACGTTGCCAACTACGGCTACGACGGCGCAGCCATCCCTATTCAGGCAAAGAAAGGTGGCGTCAATGGCGGGGCGAACGATGAGCGCCGCTTTGGTCAATTTGCTCTGAAGATTAAGTTTTAGTGCGCGGCGTTGGATGGCCGTGAAGTTGGATGCTGGGTGGCTGCGGTGGTTTGCGTCGTTGAAGCAGCGAGCTTGGTCTGTTGCGCATTCGGGGACAGCCAGCGAGACCACAGAGCAGAAGGCAGGAGATTACCTTCGTCAAAGGCAAGGTCACCGACGTCCAGCAGGTGGATGTAATCGGCGCCACGGAAAAATCCAGATACGGGATCCAAATCATGTCGCTGCAGTTGTGTTCGGATTTATCGGATTCGTCTCGTCACTCGCTGTGCTGCGAGCCCCCTAAAAGCTGGTTGGGACGTCTACCCAAGTGGTGGAGCGCGCGGATCTGATCACAGCGTCGATGATGTGAGCTGAACGCAAGCCATCATTAAAAGTAGGCAGGCCTTCACGCGCTTCGCCTTTGATGCTCGCATAGGTGTCAGCAACAAAGTTCTCGAAGCACTGGGCGTACCCTTGTGGATGTCCGGCGGGCAAAGTCGACAAACGGCGCTGCTCGGATGATCCATACGATGGATCCCTTTGAAGTATCTCTGCGCTGGCTTCTCCTCCAAGCCAAATTGCTTCCGGGTTTTCCTGGTCAAATACGGCGGAACGGCGCTCTCCATCAAACTCAAACCAAAGCCGATTTTTTCGCCCGGCCGAAACCTGGGAGATGAGAACGGAACCTAAGACGCCGGATCGCGTCTTGAAGATGACGGTGGCCGCATCTTCTGTATCCACCTTTCGCATTTGCCCTGCATCGTTACTTCTCTGGAAACTAACTTCTGATTTGACGGGTCGTTCTGGCACTGTGATCGAAGTTGCAGCGGTGAGAGAGGCGATCCTCTCTCCGCTCACGAACTCCATCAGGTCGCACCAATGCGAGCCTATATCGGCGAAGGCCCGAGACGGTCCTCCTGTTGCGGCTTCTACCCGCCAACTAGTCGCAAGCGGAGATAGAAGCCAATCCTGCAGATAGCTGCCATGGAGAAGTTGCCAACGGCCAAACTCGCCAGCGGTTACACGCGAACGGATCTCACGAACGAGAGGGTGGAATCGGTACACATAGGGCACAGTGGCAATTCGCTGGCGCTGATGTGCAAGTTCTGTGAGCCTCTGGGCAACAGAGATGGAGGTGGCGAGCGGCTTCTCGCAAATGATGTGTGCGTTCGCAGCAATTGCTGCTTCGACGTGTTCTGCATGCATTGCGTTGGGAGTGCAGACGTGGACAACATCCGGGGAAATCGTCTTAAGGTCAGAGGGTGTAAGAATCGGTTCCGTGTGCCAACGCCGAGCCATTTCGACTGATCGCTCCGGCGTGGACGCCATTGCACCGACCAATGTCGCTCCGCATAAGAGTGCAGATCGCCGATGAACCTCTCCAATCATTCCCGTTCCGAGAATCGCAATACGCAAGGGATTTGAACTTATGTTTTCTTCCATTCTTTCAATCACAACGACTCCACGTTTGGCGCTGGCTTTGACTGTAGCTTACTGGAAGCCAAAAGGACATAACCTCAGCATTTGCTGAGGTTATTGGGATTAGTGAACTTTCGCTGAAACCTTTTGCGTGGATCTCTTTGAAGTCCATTAACAAGCGGAAATTGAACGAGAAAGAGTGAACAAAATGCGGCTGATCGGAATATAAAGGTGTAACCAGTCATGCTGATTCCGCCTACAGACTCGCTCGACGTTATGCCATTTCCGCGCTCGACTGTGTCGGAGTCGCCGGAGAGGGCCTCTGATATCGAGTCCGAGCTCCTGGGACTTTTTGAGAGGTTTCGGGTTCCGCTTCTTCGCTACGTGGTGTCGATAGGGCTTTCTCCACATGATGGAGAGGAGATTATCCAGGAGGTATTCCTCTCACTTTTCCGGCATCTGCAATCGGGAAAATCTCGACACAATCTGTGTGGATGGATCTTCCGTGTCGCACACAACCTTGCCTTGAAACAACGCACCGCCAGCCAGCGATGGTACAAGATGACCTCGATCGACCTGGACATTGCATTTCAACAATCCGACCCCGCACCGAATCCCGAAGAACAGGTATCGTTTGGGCAGAAGCGCGCCCGTTTGCTGGCTGTACTTCAGGCTCTCCCGGAGGATGATCGGCATTGTCTTTGCTTGCGCGCGGAGGGTCTTCGTTATCGTGAGATAGCCGCGGTGCTCGGTATATCTCTAGGATCTGTATCGATATCGCTGACGCGATCGCTCGCACGCCTAGCGCGTGCGGAAGGGAGATAACCGATGTGGAGAGAAGATTCTCACCCCACAGAGGAAGAGCTTCTACTGCTTGGAGATGGCGAACTATCAAGCCGCCGTGCATCTGGAATTCGAGCGCATCTCAGCGCTTGTTGGAACTGCCGCGCTCGGATGGCTGAAATTGAACAGACCATAGCCGATTTTGTACGAACTCAACGCCAGAGTATCGATCCCATGCTGCCGCCACCCGCCGAAGCGCGCGCACTGTTGAAGTATCAAGTAGCCGGACTTGCATCGCAGCCTCGAAGTGACTCCTGGCGACGATTTTTTGGTTTCGGTCCTGTTATTCGATTTGGCGTGTACGGCACTATCGCCGCCATTCTTACCGTTTTGGGTGGCGAGGCTATCTATCATCGTTTTACTCCGCGTGTATCCGATCGAGCGATCGCGGCGTTTGCGCCCAGGGCGATACCCGATCGAAATCTCACTCCCGGCGCCGCACGGCAAGTTGCAATCAACGACATCTGTTCGGTGGCGCATGAAGAGGTTGTCAAGCCCGTTTCATTGTCATTACGGCAGCAGGTGTTTCGGGAGTACGGAATCATCAATTCTAATCCGGATGACTATGAGATCGATTATTTGATTGCCCCGGAGCTGGGAGGCCTCGAAGACATTCAAAACCTCTGGCCGGAACCGAATGCATCCCCCACATGGAATTCCCACGCCAAGGACGCACTGGAAGAACGGCTTCACCAATTGGTCTGTTCTGGGAAGCTCGACGTGGCCACCGCTCAACACGACATTTCAACTAACTGGATCGCAGCTTACAAAAAGTATCTCGGAGGGTAATTTTCCGGATCGACGACTACAGAGATCGGCGGCTTAGGAGTGCTTCTCTTCGATAAACCGACCGATGAGTCTGGCGCACTCTTCCACGAAGATTCGATCGTCTGGCCCAAACGCACTGAGGTCATGACTATCGATGTCGATTTCGCCAACGACCTTATCTCGAACTCGAATCGGGACAACAATCTCTGACTTCGTCTCGATAGAGCAAGAGAGGTAACGGGGATCGGCAGAGACATCATCCACGATCACGGTCTCGCCCTGAGCTACCGCTGCACCGCAGATACCCTCCGTGACGGGGATGCGAGCGTGGTCAGTCGGCGCCCCATAAAACGGGCCCAGAACAAGAATATTTGCGTCGTTGGGATCCAGCATGTAGAAACCAACCCAGTTGTAGTAAGGCAGCCGCGTCGCGATCAGGCGGACGGTGAGCTCTTGCAAAGCAAGAACATCGTCCGAGATTGTGCTAAATTTTTCGATCTCGCTGAGAATCTCTTGAAATGCCTGATGAGCCATGTCTCTATTTTCTCTCAAGCAGACTTTACGAATTGGAGTGCTACCGAGTTCATGCAGTACCTGAGACCCGTCGGACGCGGTCCATCATCGAAGACGTGGCCCAGGTGCGCGTCGCAACGTGGACACGAGACGGCGGTACGCTCCATTCCTAGTGAAGAATCGGAGCTCTCTCTGAAATTCTCCCTGGCGATCGCCTGCCAGAAGCTAGGCCAGCCGGTCCCAGACTCAAACTTCGTCTCCGAACTGAAGTTCGGCGTTCCGCAGCAGATGCAGTGATACACTCCCTTCTCGTGGTTGTCCCAGTATTTGCCGCTATACGGCCGTTCGGTTCCCGCCAGCCGGGTGACAGCGTAGGCGTCGGGGGCGAGCTGCTGCTTCCACTCAGCATCGGTCTTGATAATGGTTTGAACTGTAACGACACCCTGGCGCTGTC
The DNA here is from genome assembly GCA_964658525.1 of uncultured Edaphobacter sp. Lineage (GTDB taxonomy): Bacteria > Acidobacteriota > Terriglobia > Terriglobales > Acidobacteriaceae > Edaphobacter. The sequence goes on along the minus strand of CAZZZG010000062.1, from coordinate 11,980 downwards.
CTGAATCGGAGAACTGGACGATTTTTATGTCTTTCGGTGTTTGATCCTTCGCCTCTACGGGTTCTGTTTTGTACCGCGAGTGGAGTATGACACCCACCACAGCAGCTGCACTTGCGCCCAGAAAGACACGGCGAGGCATCTTGTTTTTATCTTTGTCCTGATACTGAGTCTCTTCTGCCATAACTTCCTCCTGCTAACAATTAGACGTGCGGGGTGACGGGACTGCTACCCGAAGGTGAACGCAAAGGCCTGCAGCCCGGGATCGAGGAACTCGATTGTGAAGGTGTGGTCGGTGATCGCGCCCTTCTGCCGTACCAGCTGATACAGGCGATTCTCGGTGACAGTGCCGTCTCCGTTGTCGTTCGTATCAACTCCGTGGTCTTCGCCGAGGGCCTTGCCGTCTATTGTCACCCTAAAACGAACTGGCTTGCCATCTGCCGAGAGGCCTAAAACCAGATGTAGATCGCGAGCGTGGAAACGAAAAGCGATCTGGCCCTTTGCGGAGGCGAGGACTGCTATCTGGCCCTGGTCTATCCATTTTCCTGCCAACGCCCACTGATTGAGCTCAGGGTGCGGCGGAATCGAATAGAGATGCAGATCGTCTTGATTCAGGCCGCCGGGCGACGCAAAGTGCTGAGCCCGCTGATAGCCGACGTAGGTCTCGGGCGATCGCACATCGTCCATATCGGGCGGTGCCTCCGCTCCCTGCGTCTGAACATTAACTATTCCCCCGGGCAAGGTCTGTTGTGCATTTCGTTCCTTCAGCAGGTCCTGTATCCAGCGTTCGAACCATACGACTTCTAGCTCCTTGGATGAGACGCCAGCCCTATAAGGAAGTTACAGGCTTCGGCCAGAATTGGGCGGAATGATGCCCCTGGGAGAGACGGGGCCCAGAACCCGGAGCCCACCCGAATCAAGGCAGAAGACTTCTTACAGGAAGTGAGTCGCGTGGACCGCGAGAGGTGAACTCATCTGCGAAAGCCAGACTCGCTCCGCTAAACTAGAAGTTGCCCCACGGGAAGCCGCATGCCAGCCGAAATCATCCTCCAGCAGACACCAGACGACGCCGCGCTCCTCGACAAGCGCGAGCAACTTGCGGCTGTCCGCACTACGCTCGCCGAACGCGAATCCGAACTGGCCCAGATTCGCGCACGACTCAAGACGTTTGAAGGACGTTACGTTCGTCAGGTGGGCATCCTCTACGCTGAGCTTGATGAAATCGAAGCACGCATCGCAGAGCGCGAAGTCGACCTCTACGACTCCGAGTCCGCCCGCCGCCGAGCCGAGGAGACTCGCCAGCGTGCGCAGGAGACTCACGATGCCGCGTTCGGTGAGGCCCGCGAAGCCGAGGAGTTCGATCCACCTCCCAGCCTGAAAACTCTCTTCCGCGAGGTCGCAAAGCGCATTCACCCTGACTTCGCGCGCGATGATGCCGAGCAGAAGCACTTCACTCTGCTGATGGCTCGCGCCAATCAAGCCTACAGTCGCGGCGACACCGAAACTCTGCAACGGTTGCTTGACGATCATCGCGAAATCAACGCGTCCATCGCGGGTGAAGGTGCTGCAGCTGAGTTGCTGCGCATCACGCGCCAGATTCAGCATGCGGAGCGCGACATCGCTACGCTCGAGGCCGAGCATCAGACGCTGCTCGCGAGTGAAATCGCGCAACTGCACCTTGAGGCCGAAGCCGCCGCCCGTGAACACCGCGACCTCATGACCGAGCTGGCTACCAACCTGCGCGAACAGATCGCTGACGCCCAACGGCGCTTCGAACTTATCGACCGCCAGATCAGCGCGCATGGAAAGTAACGATGGACGATAAAGCCAAATCCGGGCTGCAACACATTCCTAGTAGTGGCGCGCTGTCGCTCCATTCCACGCGCTCAAGCATTATTGCCCGCGGCCGCCGGGATGCAGTCAACGCGGCATCTAACCCGCACTACCGGCAGGCTGTCACTGACTACAACGCCCGTAACTTTTACGAAGCAGCGACTGGCTTCCAACTCGCCGCTGAGCAAGGCCACGCCGAATCACAATATCTCCTCAGTACGATGTACGACGCGGGTGAGGGGCTGCCGCAAGACGATGCCCAAGCTGCTTACTGGGAACGCAAGGCTGCCGAGCAAGGCCATGCCTACGCACAGGCTAATGTCAGCTTCCGCTACTACGCAGCCAATAACGTCAGTGAAGCTTTTGCATGGTGCCAGCGCGCTGCCCACAGTAACCTCGCGTGGGCACAATACAATCTCGGCCTTATGTATCGCAAAGGGGAGGGGGTTACGCAGAGCAACGCTGAAGCTGCGCACTGGTATCGCCTCGCCGCCGCTCAGAACTTTCCTGAAGCCCAACAGAAGCTAGCCGATCTCTACTACACCGGCGCCGGTGTCCCGCTCAGCTTCACGCAAGCTGCCGCGTGGTATCGTAAGGCCGCCGATAACGGAAACGCCGAAGCCCAGTTCCAGCTTGGGCATCTCTACGCCATCGGTCAAGGCGTCGAGCACGACTATACGCAGTCGCGTGACTGGACTCGTCTGGCGGCCCTCCAAGGACACGAACAGGCAATTCGCGAACTCAAACGCCGCGAGTACCGTGACCCATAAACCACGGTCCACGAGCGAGGGGGTTCAGCCTTTTCAAGCCAAATGTCTTTTGTCTCGGATGCCTGTGGGTTCGGTTGTTATTTTTCGTGAGGATTAGTTGGGTCAGTCTCGCAGGATGCGGCGCGGCTGAGCAGGAGGTCGCGTTCGCGGGTGTTGCGGGTAAGGGCGGCGGCGCGTTCGAACTCTGTGCGGGCTTCGGGGTGGCGGCCTAGTTTGTAGAGTAGGTCGGCGCGGACGCTGGGGAGAAGATGGTAGCGTGCGAGAGAGGGTTCGGAAGCGAGGGCGTCTACGAGTGTGAGACCGGCCTGGGGGCCGTCAGCCATGGAGACGGCTACGGCGTGGTTGAGCGCGATGACGGGGGAAGGGATGAGGTGAGCGAGCTCAGTGTAGAGGATGACGATGCGGGGCCAGTCGGTTTCAGACGGTGTCCGGGCGCGGGCGTGGCAGGCGGCGATCTCGGCCTGGAGGAGATAGGGGCCGCGGGTGGTCTTGATTTTATGAGCGCGTTCGATTGCGGTTAGTCCGCGATGGATGAGGAGTTGATCCCATTGAGCACGGTTTTGATCGAAGAGTAAGACCGGTTCCCCGGTGGAGGTGACGCGGGCGCGGGTGCGGGAGGCCTGGATCTCCATGAGGGCGACCAGCCCGTGGACTTCTGGTTCGGTGGGAGCGAGTTCGGCGAGGATGCGGCCGAGACGGAGCGCGTCTTCGCAGAGAGTGGGGCGCATGAGGTCGTCACCTGCGGTGGCGGAGTAGCCCTCGTTGAAGATGAGATAGATGACTTCGAGAACTGACGAGAGGCGTGCGCCGAGCTCGGGGCCGCGTGGAACCTCGAAGGGTATGTGCTTGTCGGCGAGGGTGCGTTTGGCGCGAACGATGCGCTGGGCGATGGTGGGTTCGGGAGTGAGGAAGGCGCGTGCAATCTCATCGGTGGTGAGGCCGCCGAGGAGGCGGAGGGTGAGGGCTACGCGGGACTCGGTGGGGAGAAGAGGATGGCAGGCGATGAAGACAAGGCGGAGGAGATCGTCGCTGATGGTGTTGTCGAGAGTGGAATCCAGGTCGGGCGCGGTTTGTTCGAGAGTTTCGAGTTCGCGAGCGAGCTCTTCGTGTTTGCGCTCGGCGACGGCGTTGCGGCGGAAGAGATCGATGGCGCGACGTTTGGCGGTGGCTGTGAGCCATGCCGCGGGATTGTCGGGGACGCCAGATTGCGGCCACTGTTCGAGTGCGGCGACAAGTGCCTCTTGCGCGAAGTCTTCGGCGAGGCCGACGTCGCGGGTGAGGCGCGTGAGGCCGGCGATGACGCGGGCGGACTCGATGCGCCAGACGGCTTCGATGGTGCGATGTGTGGCGTGATGTGGATCGGTAGCGGACACTGCTACCGATCACACCAGCTTCGATCCTTGGATGCAAGAGCGGCTATCTGTTGGCCGTCTGATTCGGCAGCTGTGCCCGTTTCGCTACTTTGTGCTGAATCTGCTCTTCGGACAGGACGGGTGCGAAGTCTTCCATCTCGAATATCTGGCGGATTTCAACTTCGGAGTCGCTGCCCGGGTTGCAGTTAGGTGCCCGCTTGACCCACTCGATGGCCTCTTCGAGGGACTTTACCTGCAGGATCGAGAAGCCGGCGATGAGCTCTTTGGCCTCGGTAAAGGGGCCGTCGACGACTGTACGAGACTTGCCGGAGAATTTGACGCGTGCGCCTTTGGAGCTGGGATGGAGGCCATCGAGGGCGAGCAGGACGCCAGCCTTGCTGAGCTCTTCGTTGTACTTGCCCATCTCGAGCAGGAGCTGTGGATCGGGCAGGGCGCCTGCTTTTTCTGACTCTGGGGTTGATTTGACGATGACCATGAATCGCATTGCGAAATCTCCTTTAGGTTGAGCGATAGCTGCGTCGCTTGTTTTGGGTCTAGCTAATCGTTGGCTAATCGGTGAACTGAGATTCAGAGCGCAGTTAGATACTTATTGCCCGCTTTCTTACTGGCTCTCTACTGATACGTCGAAGGGGGCACGGCCGAATCGACATGAGAACGGAATTTTAATTAATTATTTTCCGATCTCGTAGCCAACAACCGGCGCGGCGCCACAGACCGCGGTTCGGCGTTTTCAATGGCCGCAGTGACACCCATAAACACACTGCAGCCCCGTTTTCCATATTCATGGCTACTGGTAGAAAGAAGGCTTGCGGGACTACATAAGCCTAGCCGGTTAATTCTGCGGGTACCTGTCTGTGAAAGTGCTGGGTTGGACCGAGCTAATTTCTGCAACCGACGCCGCACCTACAATCTTTCCGGAACTACTAGCTTGTGCAACTACTACGACACCCAAATTGGCGGGATCCACTCTGGATTTCAGTTTCACTTCGAAATCACGTGAAAAACCGTCCCCAGGAGCAACTTTGGCAATCTTCTCAAGATTGAGGACGACTTCCGTCTCCGTTAGTTTTCGGCCTTTGTTCTCGCCGGCGGATACATTAGAATTCGTCTGGTGAACGATGACAGCTACAGAGACATCTGCCGGCTGTTTGTTGCTAGTGCCGTCGATATCGATGTGGCCACGGAGAATGCCAAATCCCACAGGGTCAATATGGGTTGAGGTTATCGCTATAGGAATCTTCTGATCTTTGACGGCCTTCGCAAAGATAGATTTCAATTGGCCCGCGTCACTGAGGTTAAGTTCGTCGACTCCATCCACCACGAATTGGGGTGTATACGCGGAAGGCAAGTCAAATCTGTGTACGTACACTTGTTGGCGGTCGGTCAGCGGGTCCGAAGAGTAGGGGTCCTTCCAACCGTCGTGGTTCCAATAGGTAACGTGCTCACTAAGAGTAATCAGCTTCGCGCCAGCAACAGGCTGCATCGACTGCAATCTTTGCAGAAAGGCATCTGCCGGGGGGCATGAAGAGCACCCTTCGGAGGTAAAGAGTTCGACCACTACCGGCACTCCTGCTGGTGTCTGTGCAGCGCAGACATGTTCATAACTAACGGTCGCGCAACAGACGAGGGCTAATGCAACAGACGCATATATGGTTTTCAAAGCTGTACCTGCTACTCCTATTTGTTGATAATTTGCACTCACATTCGATTCGAAGCGTTCTCAGGCCAAGATGAATACCCTCCATGCGATATTCTTGCGTTTCATTTTTCCCAAATAGGGCCGGCGGCGGAGAAGTGTGTCGCCACCGCCGGCTTCTGAGTCGGTTGAAATCTAGAACAGCGCCTTGAGTGCGAACTGGTACTGCCGAGGAATGTAGTTCGGATCAGTTGCCGAGATCTGTCCGAAGGCTGAGTTTCCAAAAGCATCGCCTGAGTTACCGTTTGGCATGTAGAAGTTCGGCGTGTTTGAGATGTTGTAGGACTCCGCGCGGAACTGGACACCCAGACGTTCTGTGACGGGAAAAGTTTTAAAGATGGACAGGTCCACGTGACGAAAATCTGGACCGAACAGCGAGTTGCGCTGAGTATTCCCAATTGTGCCGAGTGGTTGAGGGGCAAATGCAGCCGTGTTGAAAAACTCCGAGTTGGTCTTGTGGCTTAGGCGGGCGTCCATGATCTGGTTGGGGCGATCCTGCCCTCCACTGTTTTGCGGGGTCGCACGATTGTTGAAGCCGTGTGCTATGCCGTCGCTCTCGATAGGATTGTCGGCGCCGGAGCCGGTTTCGATGATGGTGAAAGGCTTACCACTCTGCCAGACCACGATCGTGTTGGCTTGCCATCCAGAGAGAAGGGCTTTCTTGATTCCGGTGAACTCTTTCCCATACTGCAGCTCGTAGTTCAGACTGAGCGCGAAACGGTTTTGGATGTCGGTCTCTGCATTGCCGTACTCGATCTGACGAATGCGAGTCGGATCCGCGTCGCTCCAACCCTGGTTGCTACCTTGTTGAGAGAAGCCCGTGATATCGCTCAAAGCCTTGCTCCATGTGTAATTTGCATCGAACGCCAGTCCCTTAGTAAATCGGCGTTGGAAAGATGTCTGCAGACCGTTGTAGTTCGATATACCCTCGCTCGCGATATAGCTGACAGTACCGACATTGGGAAGCTGGGTTTGGAGTTGATGTGCTCCTCCCACAGGATTCGACGGGCTGCCCACTGGGGCTAACGGGTTGAATGGTGCGGGCTGGTTGATGTTGTTAATCGATTCAGGAAGGTGCTGTCCGACGTTACCAACATAACCGACGGTGAATACGTTGGCGCCGAACTGCTGCTGAACCTGCAGATTGAACTGCTGAATCATCGCCGACTTGAACTTCGGAGCTTCGGCTACGAAGGCCAAGCCAGTAATGCCGGCGAGGTCAGTTATGTTGGGTGGAACAGGAGTTGGCAGTCCTTCGTTGATCACTCCCGGTGCACCTATCGTCGCGCAGTCCGGGTTTTGGCCTGCGAGAGCATTCTGACTCGCTTCAATCTGAACCGCAAGGGTGGACTGGCAGTTGGGACTGAAGATTGAGGTGAACGGAGGGTTCTTCAGGTCTGCGTTGGAGGTGTAGTTACCGGGGAAGTAGCTTATTCCATAGCCACCGCGCAGAACGGTTCCCGGCGTCAACTCTGCTGAGAAACCAATGCGCGGGGCGACGTTGGCATAATCGGTGGGAATGTTTACCTGGGAGTTTACACCGTTAACATTAGCGATCTTCAACGCCTCTTCGATGTTTGCAGCGGATAAGGTGACAGCCTCCGGAAAATCGAAGTTCGAAATACGGTTGTGTGCTTCGGTAAATGGAGTGAAGACATCGTAACGAAGACCGGCAAGCACCGTCAGCTTCTGGTTGACCTTCCAACTATCCTGGACGAAGCCGCTGGGCTCCCAGCTGCGGTAGTCGGGAGAGAACAGGTTGAAGTTGCGGGTCTCTGATGCGTAGGCACCAACCAAGGCCGATGCGAGCTGGTTGTTTTGGGTTTGTAACTGGGTGGATGCGCTATCGCTGGGCAGGTTGAATTGGTAGGCACCGACTGCGGAAGCGCTTTGAACGTTACGAGCCTGCCTGCGAATGAGAGCGAGACCTGCTTTGATGCTGTGGTTTCCCTTGGTCCAGCTCACGACACCGGAGTAGAGGAAGGTGTTGTCGATGTCCTGCAGAGGAACATACGCGCCGTCGCCGATGTCGCCGAAGGGGCCGACTGACACTGGCGTCAGGGAATCGGCATAAGGGCTGAAGGAGGTCATGCTCGCAGGAAACCCAACCGCCTGATCTGCATTTAGTCCATAGTTGAGTGGAAGCGAGAGATTGTTGATCCGCGTGAACGCTGCTCTGAGATCGAGTAAGAGGGCTGAGTTGAAGATGTGAGTGTAACCGAGCACATATTGCTGGGCCACATCGCTGGCGGGACCATCGAAGTTGAATCTGCCGCCGCTGATCTCGAAACCATTCACGATTCCAAAGTTAGGCGGCGTAAACGTGTTGACGGTGTTGTAAGTAAAGCGCGCAAAGAGCAGATTGCGGTCGTTGAACTTGTAATCGACCCGAGCGTCGTATGTGTTGTAGTTTTGTGTCTTGTTTGGACTGATCGTGAAATTTGGAGAACCAGCCGCAGCACCAGGATCCGTCGGCGCCGGGAAGAGTTTCAAATAAGCTAAGGTGAGCGGATTGATGCCATTCACTAGATTCGGACCGGTGAGATAACCACCGCCTGGAGTCAGGGTGCCGTTGCTGGTAGACAACAGCGCCTGGGGCGATCCGCCATTGAGGCTGTTGATGTCGTTGTACTCAGCGAGAGTTGGTACCGTACCTGTATCGGTGACACCGCTAACCTGCCGGAAACCTTCATAGTCAAAATAGAAAAACATCTTATCTCGGAATACCGGTCCGCCGATGCCGCCGCCAAACTGGTTCTGGCGCAGTTCTGGTTGGCTTCCGGTGGTTTGAAGCACGTTGCGGGCGTCGAAGATATTATTGCGGAAGAACTCGTACACGCTCCCGTGAAAAGTGTTCGTTCCAGAGCGCGTGACCACATTGACGACACCTCCGGCAGTGCGCCCCACTTCCGCTGCGTAGTTGTTGGTCTGGACCGTGATCTCCTGGATACCTTCGACGTTCGGCTTTACTCCGATCGTTCCGATAATACGTTCGTTATCGTCGACTCCATCTACCACCCAGTTATTGAGCGTGTCGTCCTGACCGTTGACGGATAGGCCGGCGGCGTTGGAGCGGCGATCATCTGGACGCATACCGCTGCTAAGGCCGTTGCCGGCACCCTCGTTGGCGCCCGGAACGAGATCAACGAGCTGCACGAAATTGCGGCCGTTCAAAGGAAGATCCTGCACTGCTCTCGCCGTCACGGTGGAGCTGACCGTTGCGTTGTCTGCCTGGAGAAGAGGCGTGCTCGCAGTGACTTCGATGGTGGTTGATTCTGAACCAAGCTGCAGACGGATGTCGTTACGCGCGCGGTCACCTGCCTCCACCGCGATGTCTTTGGTGGATGACACCTTGAAGCCTCCGGCTTTGACTGTAACGGAGTAGTGTCCGACAGGTAGGAGAGTGAAAGTGTACTCCCCCGAGCCGTTGGACTGCGTGGTGCGCTTCTCGTTGGTTCCCAGGTTGTTCAACGTCACGGTGGCGTTTGGGACGACCGCGCCAGTGGCATCTTGCACTGTGCCGAGTATGTCGGCGGTGTTCAGTTGGCCGAGGGCCGTTGCGGTGAAGAGGATCGTCGACAGCGCTAAAAGAGAGATCGCGCTTTTCCACCCTTCGAACATTCTGCGTCCGCACTGGCCTATGCGGTCAATCGTATCAATCAAGTTGCGTTTCATGGTTTTGTTCTCCCAGATGTTTTTGCTTTGACACGTACGGGATCAACCTTAGGATCGGGCCACCTGAAATCACAGAGCCAGTTCGAAATACTTTCATATATCCACACCCGCGAGTTTCGCGGGCTGTTATCGCATCATCATTAGGAGCCAACACCGAGCGCGACAGATTGAGACAGATTAAATACAGTGCCCGCTTGATGCGCCGCAAAGCTGCTTACAACGGATCATGACAGGACCACCATGAATGACCGTTCTCGAATTAGCTTACCGGCGCAAAATATAGCGGGCTTTCGATCCGCCCCCCCCGAACTCAAATCCTTGGTATCTTTGCTGACGGTCGCACTGGATTGAGGATCGTTGGCACGCAACTACAGTGACGGGAACCGTCGCCTTAGTCGCCGCAGGCTCGACTGCAACATTCATTCCGACAGCAAACCTCGCGCCCAACAGTCGGTATACAGCTACGATCACGACCGGGGCACAGAATCTGGCTGGCACTGCGTTAGCCCAGAACTACGTCTGGACTTTCACCAAAGGAGCGATTCCCGACGAATTCGCAGGACTTGACTTGATTTGATTACCCGGCAATTGAGACGCGTCGGCCGATCATTGAGGAGGTCCAGTTCCTCGGAAAACTGTCGTCCAGAAAGAATCGATTCGACATCTCGTGAGGCTTTTCCTTTGCGTTCAAAAAGTTCCAACTTGCCGTCGATGACAACAAAGAAATCAACCATCCTTTCACTTTGCTCGAAAAGCAAGTCGCCGCGCTCCTTCGATTGAATCGAGCCGTACTCCCGCAGACGCCTCATCGTAAGCGGCGTTAGATACGCTGTCTTATGGGAGGCGCTCGAGCGAAATGAAGTGGCAGCCTTCATGGGAAAGGATGACAGATGACTTGACCGTTGGGTCATTCCTCGCAGGTTACGTGAACTATTAAGGAGTTGTGGAACAGTGCCCGTTGGAATGGGCAGCCTCCGAACTGACCCAATACTGCTGGATTCCGATCGGTTGCGCCACCTCCTCCGGGTTGATTCGCAACAACACTTTCGTGCTTGGACTCACCGCATCGACCCTTTTTTCGCGGGGCCGCCGGCCACAAATTATCCAGCGGACGTGGGTTTGAGTAATGACTCCGCTGGCTCTGTGTTCGTTTCGAGCGATGGAACCGTATGGGTTGGGGCGTATGGGGGCAAAACGAAACCGCGGAAGATGTCTTTAGCAGATCTAAAGCATCCCCAACTGTGCCAGCTTTTCGTAGAGAAGTCGCCGATGTATTCCGAGCCGCCGAGCGGCGTCAGACTTGTTGTTATGGGATGCCTTCAGCGCTTGCTCAATGAGATGGCGTTCCCACCTTGCAACCGCCTCGTGAAACGGCATTGCTAATGCCGCCTGGGCGTCGAAGGAGCCCGCCGCAACACTCTTCTCTCTCTCTAATTCTTCTTGGATCAGGTCGGCTGTTATGGCTCGTCCCCCAGCCTTTACGGCAGCATGCTCGACCAGATGTTCCAGTTCCCGTACATTACCTGGGAAGGAGTAGCTTTGCAGAGCGGTTATAGCATCGGCAGAAAGTCCAATCGCGGCGAGTTGATTTCGTCGGGCATAGCGTGCAAGGAAATATTCCGCCAATGGAAGTATGTCTGATTGGCGTTCTCGCAGTGGCGGCAGTCGAACCGTAAAGGCGTTGAGGCGATAAAACAGATCAGCACGAAAGGTCTTCTGTTCGACATCATCTTCCAACGGTCGATTTGTCGCAGCAATAACGCGGACATCGGCATAGATTGAAGCCGTTGCGCCAACTCGCTCGAAGGTGTGCTCCTGTAGGACACGCAGGAGCTTGGGCTGAAGCGACAGTGGGAGTTCTCCTATCTCGTCTAAAAAAATCGTTCCGCCGTCTGCGGCCTCAAACTTCCCGCGCTTCTGTGCAACTGCTCCGGTGAAGGCGCCGCGTTCATGTCCGAAAAGTTCAGACTCTAGTAGCTCCGGAGGCAGCGCTGCACAGTTGAGGATGATGAAAGAGCGACGGCTCCTCGCGCTGTTTCGATGGATCGCGCGGGCAACGACCTCCTTTCCCGTACCCGATTCGCCCAGCAGCAAAACACCCACGTCGGTAGAGGCGACTCTGCCAATGTCCTTGAAGACTTGAATCCATGCCGGCGAGTGGCCAACTAGCTGAGGCTTCGACGCTTCTTCGGATTCAGCAAGGGCTTCAAGAGAGCTGTCCCTGAACCGTTGTTGTCGTAATACTTCGACCTCGCGCTGTAGTTCCATGTGGCGAATTGCGCGTGCGACGGTGGCGAGAGCCAAGTCGATGTCGAGAGGCTTCGTAATGAAGTCATACGCGCCTAGCTGCATTGCCTGCATCGCATTCGGCCCAGTGCCGTGGGCGGTGAGGATGATGACAGGCATCGTGATCAGCAGACCTTCGGATTGGAGACTCTTCAGAAACTGCTCTCCTCCTCCACCGGGCATCTTCCAGTCGCAGAGCGTAAGGTCTGGAGTCGTAATCTGAAGTAATGCGATCCCATCCTCAGCGTTCGTTGCGATCCTGGTTTGGTATCCCGCACCCAGCAGCAGTTCCCGCAGCGTCTCCCGAAAGTTATGATCGTCGTCCACAATGAGCACTTCAGACATCTTGC
>CAZZZG010000061.1:0-24322 GCA_964658525.1 uncultured Edaphobacter sp. | reverse complement strand
TTCCCGTTACGGTTGAGTAATCGCGTTGCATCTGATCGTTGCCGCTGTGGCGCAGGAGCCATCCGATGGCAAGGCCGCTTGTCTCGCAACGGAGCTGGAGATAGTCGTGTCCCTGGCGTTTATGCGAAGGCTTCGCCAATCAACTCTTCGCTCTTCTTCCAAAGAGCCTTTGCGTTCTGCGGATCGAGCGCGTAGCCTCGCACCCCTTCGTCAAGCAGGCCCAGCCTTGCATCATCTGCGACGACGTCGCTCACGTGGCAGTTCTCGCAATACCGCCCTCCTACCTCATCGGCGGACGCGACGACAGATGCCCAAACTGAGGTGGCAGCTCCCTGGGGGACTGTTTTGAACTCGAACGGCCCTTTGCCGGCTGCTGCGGCCTGTTCATTGATCTGGTTGATCATCTGTTCCATGTGTGCCTGTTCCATGTGGCGGGCAAGCTCGGTCTGTATGCCTCCTGGATGTACAGCCGCCGCGCGGACGCCGCGCTCTCGATGCCGCTGATCGAAAGCAACTGCGAAGAGGATGTTCGCGGTCTTCGAGCGCCCGTAAGCGACGAAGGGCTCGTACGGCGTCGTCTCAAAGTTCGGGTCGTTCAGATCCACATTGCTGAAACGATGCCCTGCGGAAGAGAGGTTGATCAGACGTCCGCCGTCCTTGATCAGCTTGGCGATGCGGTTCACAAAGACGAAGTGGCCCAGGTGATTAGTCCCGAATTGCATCTCGAAACCATCCTCTGTCTTGCCGAACGGAGTCGCCATAACACCGGCATTTGCGATGATGACATCGAACAAGCGACCATCAGCAACGAGCTCGTCCGCAGCGGTGCGCACGCTTTTCAGGCTGGCAAGGTCGAGCTCGATCACCTCGAAACGCGCGCCCGTCTCCGCCGCGGCCTTACTGACCTCCAATGTCGCCCGCTGTGCCTTCTGCAGATCACGCGCCGCGCCCACAACATCTGCGCCATGCGCCACCAGCGCGCGTGCCGTCTCTACGCCTAAACCCGCTGATACCCCTGTCACCAGAATCCGCTTACCCTTCAGGTTGACCCCTGCGAGGACATCTTCCGTGGTTGACTTAGCTCCAAACTTCACTGCCATGCTGCACTCTCCGATCACAAATCTTTTGACACCGGCCTCGGCCTGGAATAAAACGGAGTCAATCTCCGTTATGTGTATGAGATTACCGGAGAGTCCCTCCGGTTTCAGAAAGATCGATGAAATCATCAGCCGCAAAGAAAACTGCCCGCAAGCCCCGAGCCGACGCGCAACGCAACCGTGAGCGGATTCTCGGAGTCGCGAAGCTGGTCTTCACGCGTCGGGGCGCGAAGGCTAGCATGGACGAGATTGCCAGGCGCGCCAAGATCGGGCCGGGAACGCTCTACCGTCACTTTCCTACGCGCGACGACCTGCTCGCCGCTGTCTATATCAGTGAAGTCGAGAAGCTGGCTGAGGCACAGAGAAAGTTCTCCTCCGAACTGCCTCCGGTCGAGGCGTTGCGGGCCTGGATGCTGGTCTTCATCGACTACATCGCTGCGAAAAAGATCATCGCCCCAGCGCTGAACGCAATGACTTGCGGCCCTTCGCAGGTATATCAGCAGACCACGCGCGTCATGGAAGAGGCTGCCAACGCGCTAGCGAGCCGCGCCGTCTCCAGCAGAGACCTTCGGCCAGACGTCGATCCGATGGACATGTTGCGCGCCATCTATGGGATCTCCAGTGCGGGCAGCACAGACGATTGGCCTGAAAAGGCGCGGCGGTTCGTGGACATCCTCATTCAGGGCTCACGGCCTAAATGAACCGCGTCTCTGTTAGGTGGTGCGATGCGGGAGGTCACTCCGTCTGTCTTCGCTACTGACAACGTTACGTTGGCTGGTTTTACGATTCAGGCAACCGACAATTGAGCTCCCGAAAAGGAGGAAAGGCTCGAGGTAAATGATGGTAAATTTTTCCTGTTGGTTCCTGCAGGCACAGCAATATTGATGTGCCTGCAATAGCCGCAAGAGTTGACGTATTTCAGGGGTTGCCCCCCGCGATTACCACCGTTTGACTTGTGCTTGCATCGACAGCCTTTTTGACCGCAGTCCTCGAGGAGACCAATGAAACTTATGCGCGTTCATTTCACGGCGGTTCTTTTTTCCGCTGTCGCATTGCTAAGCTACGCGCAGCTGGCAGGTAGCAAGCCAGATTCATGGCCTGCCCACCATGCGGTTCCCTCCGTCCAGGACACCGAAACTCCAGCACAGCGCGATGCTCGCATGCAGTGGTGGCGCGAAGCCCGCTTCGGCATGTTCATCCACTGGGGTCTCTACTCGATCCCTGCCGGCACCTGGAATGGCCAGCGCATCCCGAACGTGGGCGAGTGGATCATGAACTCCGCCTCCATTCCGGTCGCCGACTATAAGGCCCTCGCGCCTAAGTTCAACCCCACCGGCTTCAGCGCACACGATATCGTCGCCCTCGCCAAATCTTCCGGCATGAAGTACATCGTCATCACCGCCAAGCACCACGACGGCTTCGCCATGTTCGACTCCAAGGCCGACCCCTTCAATATCGTCGCCGCTACTCCTTTTCACCGCGATCCCCTGCGCGAGCTAGCCGAAGAGTGCCGTAGGCAGGGCCTCAAACTAGGCTTCTACTACTCGCAGGACCAGGACTGGACCGCTCCCGGAGGTGCAGCCTACAGGACCGGCAACCACCAACCCCCCACCTTCCACTGGGACAAGGCACAGGACGGCGACTTCGCCGCCTACCTTCACACCAAGGCCATTCCCCAGCTCAAGGAACTCCTCACCAACTACGACAACTTCCCCGTCGTCATCTGGTTCGACACCCCTAGCAAGGAGATGACGCCCGCTCTCGCCGGCGAGATCGTCGCCCTCCTCAACCAGCACCCCAATCTCATCTGGAACAACCGGCTCGGCGGAAGCTATCCGGGTGACACTGAAACACCTGAGCAGTACATTCCCCCTCAGGGTTTTCCCGGCCGCGACTGGGAGTCCTGCATGACCATGAACGATACCTGGGGCTACAAGTCCTACGACACCAACTTCAAGTCCACCGAGACACTCCTCCGCAACCTCATTGACATCGCTAGCAAAGGCGGCAACTACCTCCTCAACATCGGCCCTGACTCCCACGGCATCGTGCCCCGGCCCGAAGTTGAGCGTCTCCACCAGATGGGCCAATGGTTATCAGTCAACGGTGAGGCCATCTACAACACCCAACCCACCCTCTTCGGTTCCGAAGCCGGCTCCTTCAGTACTACGGAGAAGAACAACGAAGGCAACCCCAAATTCATCCCCGCATGGAACTGGCGCTCAACCACAACCGCCAACAAAATCTACATCGAAATCTTCACCTGGCCCAGCGGCGCCTTCCACCTCGACAGGCTCCCCCGCAATGTAACCAGTGCCTATCTCTTGGCTGATAAAACTCACAAGTCGTTAGAAATCACACGCAGCGGAGAAGGCCTTGATGTCGAGCTTCCTGCAAAAGCGCTCGAACCCATCGCTACCGTCCTCGTTCTCAATACCAATTAGATCGCGTCAAACTCTTCGATAAGGTCGGACAGGACTTTCAATGAAAGCGATTCAGTGAGAGCCGAGAGGGAAGCCCACCATGAATTGGCTCTCACGCAAACTCCGGCATTCCTGCCATCTGGTTTACTCGTCGGCGGCGTCACTCTCGTACCGATCGGCTCCGAGTCAACCTGATTCTATGTCAAAGATGTCCAACCTTCGCCGCCTGGAAAAGAATACCTCTCCAAAGAATCCTGCTTGACCTGGATACTGTATCCCGGTGCCTGAGGCATTAGATAGCGGCCGCGACGAATGCGTACCGGGTCAACAAAGTGCTCATGCAGATGGTCGACGTATTCGATCACGCGGTCCTTCATGCTGCGGCTCACGCGGAGGTAGTCGAAAGCCGAAAGATGCTGGACATACTCGCAGAGGCCAACACCTCCGGCATGCGGGCAAACCGGCACACCCATCTTTGCAGCCATGAGGAGGATAGCGAGATTTTCATTCACTCCAGCGACACGGCAGCTGTCAATCTGGCAGACGTCGATTGCTTCGGCCTGGAGAAGCTGTTTAAACATCACACGATTGTGGCAATGTTCGCCGGTGGCAATACGCACGGGTTTGCATTCGCGACGTATGCGCGCGTGTCCCAGAATGTCATCCGGGCTTGTAGGTTCTTCCATCCACCACGGCTGTAGCTCAGCAAGCTGCTTGGTCCGTGCGATAGCCTCGGTCACGCCCCACTTCTGATTGGCGTCCACCATCAGGTGGTTTTCCCAGCCAATTTCCTCGCGCACAATCAGGCCGCGGCGAAGGTCGTCGGCAGGATCACCGCCCACCTTCAGCTTGAAGTGCGTCCAGCCTTCGGCAACGCCTTCGCGAGCGAGACGGCGAATCTTTTCTTCGTTATAGCCGAACCAGCCCACTGAAGTGGTGTACGCGGGATAGCCTTGGCGCAATAGCAGGTCAATGCGTTCTGGCAGGTCCTCCTGCCCTTCGCAAAGAATGTCTATAGCTTCTTCGCGCGAAAGTAGATCGTCGATGTACTGGAAGTCAATACAATCTGCGATACGTTCTGCGGACATCTCCGCCAGAAGTCTCCATACCGGTTTTCCTTCGGCCTTCGCCCACAAGTCCCAGACCGCGTTGATGAGCGCACCGCACGCAAGGTGGGTTACGCCTTTTTCCGGACCCAGCCATCGGTATTGACTTTCGCCAGTGAGTTCGCGCGAGAATGCGGCGAGGTCGGAGACGATGGAGTCAAGCGTGCGACCTTCAGCGTGCTTTCCCAGATGCTGCAATGCCTGCACGCATAAATCCGTGCCGAGGCCCAGTGTGAAGGTCAGTCCGTGGCCTTCAAATCCGGTATTTGTCTCCAAAATGCAGTAGGCGGCGGAATAGTCAGGGTTCTTGTTCACGGCGTCTGATCCGATCGCTTCGCGCGAAGTCGGGAAGCGAAGATCGACTGTCCGCACGCGCTCTATTCGAATATCCATTCTTTGCTCTACTCCCCTTTGCTGGATGCAATATACGTCAGTTGATGCTGACTGACTTATTTGTTCGGCGAACTGCTACGAGTGCGTATGCGACTACCACGACATAACAGGCTCCCGTCACGACATATCCCAAGGCATAACTCGCATGTTCCCGCGCAAGATATCCAAGCGCAGGCGGAATCACCGCTCCACCTACGACCGACATCACAATCATGGAGCCCCCCAGCTTTGTCGCCCGTCCCAGGCCTTCCACGCCGGCGGCAAAGATTGTCGGAAACATAGGTGCCATGAAAAAGCTGCTAGTCAGCAGAGCGATAGCGCCGCTCATGCCCGGATGAGTAATGGCAAATGCCAGAAGCCCGCAGTTTATGAGCGCGTAGATCCGCACTAAGGTCATCGGCCGCACCCAGCGCATGAACAAGGTGGAAGCAATACGACCGATCGCGAACATGACAAGACAGGCTGTCAGAAAATGGGCGGCACTCCGCTCAGGCAGTGGGGTGTACTGCTTCAGATACGGAATAAGAGCCGACCAAGTAGAGATTTGCGCTCCGACGTAGAAGAATTGTGCCGTTACCGCAAGCCAGAGGTATTTGGAATGAAGCACGTCGGAGAATCGTGCAGTCTCTGACGAACTCTCCGAATTGGCACGGTCTGCCTGGAATGGTGTTCGCCAGATAAGAAACGCCCACAGGAACACCAAGGCTCCTAAGCCAACGTACACGGGGACCACCCTCATGATCTCGGAATGGAGATATGCGGCGTATGTCCCCCGCGCCTTCATCTCCATCACCTGTGACGGGAGCAACTCCACACCGGAGAATATAAAGTATGTTCCCAGCAGAACGCCGGTGATGGTTCCAGGTGGATTGAAGGCCTGAGAAAAATTGAGACGACGCTGTGCGGTATCAGGTGTGCCCGACTGCGCAATGAACGGGTTCGACGCAGTTTCGAGGACCGCCGACCCGCAACCGACGAGAAAGAGCGCGAGCAGAAATGGGCCATAGTGGCCGGTAATGGCGGCCGGCCAGAAGCAGAGTGTTCCGGTACCAAACAAAATCAGTCCTGTGAGGATTCCGCCCTTGTAGCCCTTCCGCTCCATCAGCAAAGCTGCCGGAATCGCCATACAGAAGTAGCCGAAGAAAACAGCAGTTTGCACGAATTGCGCTTGCAGCGCAGAAAGCTCGAATGATTTGCGAAACTGCTGCACAAGAATGTCTGTGAGGTTGTTCGACATACCCCATAGGAAGAACAGTGCAGTGACGAGGATGAACGCACGCTTCGGCCCGGCTGGCAACAGAGAACCGCTGGAGTTGACTGAGGTGACAGATGAGCCCGGGAGATGGATGCTCATGGAATCTCCCGCGGAGCGCCGACCTTGAGTCCATAGAAGCTGCGCGCGGTTCCACCGAAGAATGCAAAGCGCTCCTCACTCTTGAAGCTCGAGGTGTATTGTTCGAGGACTGACCACCACGCCTTATAGGTGGCTGATACCAGGAGAACGGGCCAGTCCGATCCGGCCATGCATCGTTCCGCGCCGAAGGCCTCCAGCACGGTGTCCAGATATGGGCGCAGGATCTCGAGTGACCAGACCTGCCAGTTCGCCTCGGTCGCGAGCCCAGACACCTTGCACCACACGTTGCTGCGCCGTGCTATCTCCATCATCTGCCGTTTCCACGGCTCGAGTTCCGCATTCTTAATCTGCGGCTTCGCACAATGATCAATTACGAAGCGCTGGTTGGGGTGCCGATCGACGAAGTCGATGACCTCGTTCAACTGCACTGAGTAGACCAGCACGTCGTAGGTGAGCCGATTTGCAGTCAAGTGCCGGATTCCTCGATTGAAGCCTTCTCCACGTAGAAAACCGGCCGGCTCAGACTGAACAATGTGCCTTAGCCCCACCAACTTCTGTTGCGAGAGGATAGGTTCGATGCTCTTTTCAAAATCAGCATCGCCAATCGGCCCCCAACCCACTACGCCCGCAATGGCATCCGACCCTGCCGCCTGCTGCAGGAGCCATTCTGTCTCGTCGACCGTCTGTCGCGCCTGCACCGCGATCGTTGCATCGACTCCTGCGCTCGCCATCTGCTGCGCAAGCTCAGGCAGAAGGCAGTCGCGGCGCAGGAGTGCCATGTCGTCGGTGATCCATCCGAACTCCTCTGGGGTATAGCGCCACAGATGATGGTGAGCGTCGATCCGCATTATGCCGACTCCAGGATCACGTTCCCAAATTGCGTTGTGTCACCGGTGCGGATGAGACCAATCGCGTGCGGCACGCGCTTCTTAAAGTCAACGTGAGGTTCGAACTCAAGCTTTGACAAGAGAGCGGCATAGCCGTTCACGACAGAAGCATCGTTATGCTCCCGAAACTCAGACGCCATCCAGGCTCGTCCAACTGCGAAGTTGGGCAGTAGTGCGCGAAGCACATCCAGAACGCGTGGGATATCGTCCACCAAGGCTATATCGATCGTCTCGATCTGGGGCCAGAACGGAAACCCACGATCTGCGATCACCAGCGTGTTGGTGTGGCGCACCCGAGCGAGCAGCGAATTGATATGGGGATTGAGAATTCCTGACTTCAGCACAATTCTCTACCTCTCAACTGCAACGGTCCGATTGCGCAGCGATCCGATCTTTTCAATCGTGATCACGACGTCTTCGTCAGGCTTGAGCCAACGTTGTGGGGTGCGTCCTAAACCAACGCCGGGCGGCGTGCCAGTGCTGATGATGTCGCCCGGCTCCAACGGTGTGATGCTGGAAATGTATTCAATCAGTGCGGGGATACGGAAGATGAGGTCGCGTGTGTTCGCGGACTGCAGCGTCTCTCCAGCGACCACACACTCAATGTCCAGAGCATGCGGGTCGCCAACTTCGTCCGCAGTAACGATCCAGGGCCCCAGCGGCGTAAAGGAAGGGAAGCTCTTCCCCAGCGTCCATTGCGTGGTGGCAAGCTGTACTCCGCGAGCGCTTACGTCATTCAGAATGGTATACCCGAAGACATGTTCCTCCCAGGCGGTGGCTGCGATATTGCGGCCGCCCTTGCCGATCACCACAGCTAGTTCCGCTTCATAATCGGGCTGGGTTGCCTGCGGCGGCAGGAAGATTGGCATCTCTGGGCCAGTGATGGAGGATGTCAGCTTCATAAAGACGGTCGGGACATCCTGCACCTTCATCTGTGATTCGGCCGCATGTTCCACGTAGTTTAGTCCAATCCCGAAGATGCGCGGAGGATTCAACAATGGCGGCTGCAGCGCGATATCGCTCAGTAGGACCGATGCTCCTTCCGCGACCTGCGTCTGTCCGCCGACAATGGTGCTCAGCATGTCCTGCAAAAGGGGGAAAATCTCACCCGCTTCTACGACTCCAGCGCGCGAAACACCCTTATGAACGTAGGTGGCTAGCTTCATATAGCTTTCAAGATTACTCTGCGCATGTCGGACATGTGTGCCCCAAGTGAATTGATGAAGTGTAAGTTGCATCACTTGTTTTCGTCAATAAAAATATGTTTTCATGTGTAGAGCGCTCTCGGGTTCTTCAGATATTCGCGCCCAGGGAGAATTGACAAGAAGACTCGTCATGGCTAAAAACGAGAGGCGACTACATGGAAGAGTTCAATCTCACAGGCAGACTCGCCGTCATCACTGGCGGAGCAAGCGGCATCGGCAGAGCCATTGCCGAACGGTTCGCGCAGGCTAAAGCACGCGTCGCGGTGATAGATCTCCGCGCAGACGCCGCCGAAGCTGTCGCCGCATCGATTGGAAATGGTTCAGCAGGATTTGGGTGCGATGTTTCCGATGAGGACAGCGTCGCGCAAACATTCGCAAAGATCGATGCGATGAGTATGACCCAGATTTTGGTGAACAGCGCCGGCATCGCGCACGTGGGATCGCTCGATACAACCAGCGTGGAGGATTTTGAGCGTCTATTTCGAGTCAATGTCCGGGGCACATTTCTCGCGATGCGATCTGCGGTGGAGCGCATGCGTGTCCACAAGCAGGGTGTAATTCTGAACATGGCGTCTATTGCCGCGACTGCAGGATTGCAGGACCGGTTTGCCTACTCCATGACGAAGGGGGCGGTACTATCAATGACTCTTTCCGTTGCCCGCGATTATCTGGCAGATGGCATTCGCTGCAACTGCATCTCGCCGGCGCGTGTCCACACGCCATTTGTGGACGGCTTCCTGGCAAAGAATTATCCTGGGCGCGAGGCGGAACAAATGGCGAAGCTGGCCGCCGCGCAACCCATTGGCCGCATGGGCCAGCCGGCAGAGATCGCCTCACTCGCGCTCTTTCTCTGCTCGGATGCTGCCAGTTTCATCACCGGCGCCGACTACCAGATCGACGGCGGCTTCTCCAACCTTCGCTGAAGAAAGCAGGAAAAATGGACCTCGGATTGAAAGATGCCGTCATCGCAGTGACCGGCGGAGGTGCCGGAATCGGCGAAGGCATCTCTCGCGCTTGTCTCGCTGAAGGTGCACACGTTGTCGTTCTAAGTCGGGTGTCAGAAAACGTAAAGCGCTTCATGGCGGAGATGGAACAGAAGGGACAACGTGTCGAGCTAATCGAAACGCATCTGGGCGAGATGGATCAGTGCCGGGCCGCCGTTGCAACGATTAGTCAACGTTACGGTCGGCTTGACGGGCTGGTGAACAATGCCGGCGCCAACGACGGAGTTGGGCTCGAGTCCGGTACACCTGAGAGCTTCATGGAGAGTCTCCGTCAGAACCTGCTGCATTACTATGCCTTGGCTCATTACATGTTGCCGATGCTGAAAGCTTCGAAAGGTTCAATTGTGAACATTAGCTCCAAGGTCGCGTTGACGGGACAAGGAAACACGTCGGCCTATGCTGCTGCCAAAGGCGCGCAGCTTGCGTTGACCCGCGAATGGGCGGCGGAGTTGCTCCCGTTCGGCATTCGGGTGAATGCCGTTCTTCCTGCAGAGGTGATGACACCGCTCTACCGACGCTGGCTGGATACCTTGGGAGAGCCAGACAAAGAACTCCGTCGCATTGAAAGCCGCATCCCTCTTGGTCATCGCATGACCACCATCCAGGAAATGGGTTCGATTGCGGCCTATCTGCTATCGCCCAAGCAGTCTTCTCACACGACGGGGCAGCAGATCGTGGTCGATGGTGGGTATACGCACTTGGATCGTTCCCTCACCTAACTTGGAAAAGAGGAGTGTCGCGGATCTCTGCGAAGTCCTATGATTTCTTCGTCTCTATACTCAACTGCGGCCTTAGTCTCATGGCCGTTGGTTGAGGCTTTCCTAGTTGTTTAAAAGAACTCCTTTGTATCCGGGGCCCGTATAAGGCCAACTCATCCGCCCGAAGGAAAAATTTCTTGAGCAGAGGAGAGTTATTCGACTTGTTGTATCCCATCACAAGATCGATGGTTGGAACATCGCCATGCAAAGGTCGGGCGACTACCGAAGGGAGCAGTGAATTTTGCACGTAGAGTGGCACCAAAGTGAAGCCGCCCGTGGACGCCACCAGCGACATACCTGCCGATAGAGTTTCAGCATCGTAAGTCTGCTTCAGTTTGATCCCGATCATCGCGGCGTACTCATCGATGATCTTTCTAAGCACGGGTGCGACACCTGCTGTGCTGATAAAATCTTCGCGGCAGATGTCCTCGGGCCGTACTGACTTATGTCGAGCCAGGCGATGGCGAGAGGGCAAGATAGCGATCAGAGGCTCCTTGACGAGAAATCTGAAATCCAGGCCAGCAGTCCGCGTCTCGCGCCTCATCAGAGCCACATCAATTTCGTTCTGCATCAATGCATTGGCAAGTTCCGGTGAGGATTTCGTCATGATCGTAACGTCGACATCTGGTGCCTCCTCGCGTATGATTCGCAATGCCTCTGACAACCAGATAACTTCCTGTCCGGGCAAAAAACCGAGTCCAAAACCCGGCTTGTGAGGTCGCTCAGTGTTCCGTGCAGCCTCGCACCCTATCTCTATCTGCATCAGCGCCAGGCGCGCATGATCGAGGAACACCCGTCCAGCCGCAGTGAGCTCAATGCCTCGCGCTTTACGCTCCAGCAGCTTCACGCCTAGTTCCAATTCAAGATCGCGGATTTGGCGACTCAGCGACGGCTGTGAAGTATGGAGCCGCCGCTCTGCGGCGTGAAGAAGGCTGCCTTCCTCAGCGACCGCAATGAAGTACCGGAGATGACGAAGTTCCATATCGACCGCCAATCTATGCTTTGTAAGCATAGCTCAAACGGTCAAAGTATTTGTGCGAGCGCCTAATGCGCGGGAACCTATAGCCAACGGATAACACTCCGGCTGTCCAACTTCAAATCATAGGAGTATCAGGATGTCACAACGCAAGCCAACCATAGTATTCTGCCACGGCATTTGGGCCGATGGCTCGTGCTTCAACAAGGTCATCCCAGCATTACAGGCTGACGGGCACGAGGTGATTGCAGTTCAATACGGTCTCGACTCATTCGAAGAGGACGTAGATACGGTGAAGCGCACGCTCAACCGGGTCGGTAACCCCGTTCTCCTCGTGGGCCATTCTTATGGCGGGGCAACCATTACGGCCTCGGGCGTCGATAATCGAGTGGCTGGACTCGTCTACATTGGAGCGGTTGCCCCGGATGTTGGCGAGACTGTGCAGGAGCAGCTCAACAAGTATCCTTCGGATATCTTCTCGCGCGTGGAGGTCGCAGACGGGCGCGCCTGGATGCTTCCGAACGGTACTGAGTTCTTCTGCGGAGACCTTTCCGATGAAGAGCAGAAACTCATCTGGGCGACCCATTATGCTCCGGTCGCGGATCTGTTCCAGCAGCAAAAGATCAAGAGCACCCCTTGGAAGTCCAAGCCGAGCTGGTTTATTTTGACTACGCAAGACCACACCGTGCATCCAGATCTCCAGCGGTGGGTGTCCAAGCGCATGGGAGCGACTGTAACGCAGGTGGAAAGCAGCCACGTTCCAATGCTCTCCAAGCCGGACGTAGTCATCGAGGTGATCCGCAAAGCTGCTAAGACCATTCAGGAAAACTCGACAGTCAGATAAGGCTGCGAATCTTTGACAGGCCGCCGTAAGACGGTCTGTAACCTTTTTTATGAACGGCCGTGTGACTTCAGTGCGAAATTGCTAGATTATCGGAATTAGTTATCCGGCCTCCCGGCGATAAGTCGCCAAAGGATTCAGTGAGTGAAATGGTCTGTTATCGCCAACCGAGAGCTGAATAGTAATCCGCTTGCTTAACTGACGACCGATCGTCATTAATTCTCTATTGTTTTTCTGGAGTCGTAAGTCCGAGCAGACTCTGCTCCGTTTGTATAGCACGGATGTTATGACCCGCAAATATTCACGCCACGCAACCTCCCCAGAACGCTGTCCCATCGATGCTTAGGATCGTGCATCTTCTATTGAGAACACCACAATGGGCTCAAACTTTATGCGCACGTATCCAACCAAAGCTAGATCTCCAAAAGTCGTAATAGTCGGGGCAGGACCGGGAGGACTTGCAGTTGCAATGCTGCTGGCGAGGTCGGGAGTCCAAGTCAGCGTTCTCGAAAAGCGCGACCAGGTAGGCGGTCGAACCTCGACGATCGAACGAGATGGTTTCAAGTTCGACGTTGGTCCTACGTTCTTTTTGTATCCAAAGGTTCTAAGAGAAATATTTAAAACTTCAGGATTCGATCTGGATGCCGAAGTGCCGATGACTCGGCTGGATCCTCAGTACAGGCTGGTGTTCGGTGCAGGGGGTGAGTTGCTAGCGACGCCGAATGCTGAGCGCATGAGGCAGGCAATTGCCACAATCTCACCTGCAGATGCGGCTCGTCTCGAAAATTTCATGGCGCAGAATCGGAAAAAGCTAGCTAGCTTTATACCGTTTCTACAATCTCCCTTCGACAGCTGGAAGGATCTGGCAAAACCGGGAATGATGAAGCTACTGCCTTTGCTGGCTCCGTGGAGGTCTCTGGATCAAGATTTACAGCGGCACTTCAAGGACGAGAGAATCCGGCTCGGCTTCAGCTTTCAGTCGAAATATCTGGGAATGAGCCCATTCCAGTGCCCTAGTCTGTTTTCTATTCTTTCATTTCTCGAATACGAGCACGGAGTCTTTCATCCGACAGGAGGATGTGGTGCTATCACGCAGGCAATGGCAAGGATCGCTCGAGAGATGGGAGTAAAGATTCTGCTCAACGAGCCGGTAGAGCGAGTGCTAGTGGAAAACGGAAAGGCAATTGGCGTAAAGACGACGCACTGTAGCCTCCCTGCTGATGCGGTAGTGGTGAATGCAGACTTCGCAGGTGCTATGCGCCAGATGGTTCCGAATCATTTGAGAAAGAAGTGGACGAACGAAACTCTGGCAAAGAAGGATTACTCCTGTTCGACGTTCATGATGTATCTGGGAATCGACGGGTGCTTCGAGGATGTATCCCACCACACGATCTACCTGGCGGAGAACTACAGGCAAAATCTGGAGGATATTGAAACGCTACACAGGCTCTCAGCAAACCCGTCGTTCTACGTTCAAAATGCCAGTGTTACCGACCCAACGCTGGCCCCAAAAGGGAAGAGCACCCTCTACGTACTGCTACCGGTTACGCATGAGACTGGATCGAAAGGAAGCAATTCAGTGGATTGGGAAAAGGAGACCCCGCGGTTTCGAAAGCTAGCTTTTGAACAATTGGAGAAGATTGGCATCAAAGATGTCGAGAGAAGGATACAAACGGAGAAGATAATGACTCCATCAGGCTGGAGCAGCGAGTTCAATCTTTACAAGGGAGCCACCTTCAGCATGGCTCACTCGCTGAAGCAGATGCTTCATCTGCGTCCTCACAACCGATTTGAAGATGTGGGACAGATGTACCTCGTTGGTGGTGGAACACACCCAGGCAGCGGATTACCTGTGATCTTCGAATCGGCTCGAATTACGTCGCGACTCCTTCTAGAAGACATGAAGATCGAGCCTCAGTGGAAGAGCTCTGTACCCACAGTATCCGACGGTGAGTTGGTCGGAGTGGCATCATAACGATGCCACCCTCTGGGATTGTGGAAGAGACGCCTCAAAGTAATGCGCTTTCTATGAATGCAGCTGTGAATGTTGATGTCATCGGATTCTCTTCACTTCGCGAAGCTCAGCTCACATGGGCCGCGCTGCCGATACGACAGCGTCTGGCGGTACTCCAGCGTGCCAGGTTTGCGATGTCGGGGATGGCCGACGCATTTTCCAACGCAATTCCATCACATCTGTCGCGGACGGCCGCCGATACCAGGGTCGCAGAGGTACTTCCACTACTGGCGGCGTGCCGCTTTCTGGAGCAACGGGCAGAGAAGATTCTAAGGGCGCGACGATTGAGCCGGCGAGGCCTCCCTTTCTTGCTGACCGGGGTCAGCAGTGAGATTCAGCGCGTCCCTTATGGAGTTGTTCTGATTCTGGGACCAGCGAACTATCCGCTTTTCTTGCCCGGAGTACAGACGTTGCAGGCACTAGCTGCGGGCAATGCGGTGGTGCTGAAACCTGGAAGCGACGGAGCACCCATAGCGCGACTCTTTGCCGAAGCGCTCTATGTTGCGGGCCTCCCGCGCGGTTTGTTGGAGGTGACAGACGATTCGATCTCGACAGCAGAGGAGGTTCTACGGTCTTCCGTGGACAAAGTGATCTTCACAGGTTCTGCTCAGAATGCACGAAAAATTCTACGAGTATGCGCGGAAAAGATAATTCCATGCGTGGTGGAAGCTTCGGGATGCGATGCCGTCGTTGTGTTGCCATCTGCTGATTTGAATCGAGTGGTAAAGGCGGTGATGTTTGGCATGCGTCTGAACGGCTCGGCTACCTGCATGGCCCCGCGAAGAGTATTGCTGGTAAGTGCATCCGAGGATCGAAAGAAAATGCTGGTCAGCATATTGTCCAAGGTCTTTGATGAATGCAGGCCCACGCATCTTGACGAGATCACGCGGAAGAATCTGCGCGAATTGCTACATAATGCAGAGCTTTCGGGCGCTCGGGTACATGGTTCGATCAATCCAGCGCAGCGACCGATTCTAGTGACTGAGGTAGAACCCGAGATGCGTCTTGCCCAGGCCGATCTGTTCGCTCCTGTACTGTCGATAGTTGATGTATCGAACGAGACAGGAGCAATCGAGGCGCAAGAGACCTGCCCTTTTGCGCTGACAGCGTCGGTGTTTGGTGATGAAGAAGAAGCTAGGTGTCTGGCGGCGAGGCTCAACGTGGGCACCGTGCTGATCAACGACGTCATCGTCGGAACTGCTGATCCGCGGGTACCGTTCGGCGGTCGAAGAGAAAGTGGATTCGGTACTACCCGTGGCTCTGAAGGGCTGCTTGAGATGACCGTTGCAAAGGTGATTACCGTTCAGCGCAGTAAGAGCCTTCGTCCCTATGAAGCAACTGGTAAACGGCATAGGGAGTTGTTCGACGGCATGATCCTGGCGTCGCATGCACAAACGGTAAGTCAGCGATGCCGCGGCTTCGCTAAGGCGGTATGTGCAGCAGTGAAGCTCAAGCAAAAGTAGCGAAAAGGAAGAGCATGCGGAGCGGCGAAATGAAGGTTGGAGTGATCGGAAGCGGGCTTGCCGGGTTGGCGGCGGCTTGTACGCTGGCTGCTCGTGGATACCAAGTAGAGGTGTTTGAAAAGAACGCGTGGCTGGGGGGCAAAGCGGCGCAGTTGCGAACCGCAGGATTCCGCTTCGACATGGGTCCAACAATTTTGATTCAGCCTTCGGTTTTGAGAAGAGTCTTCGATGAAGCTGGACGGCGCTTAGAAGACTATGTGCCTATGGTTAGACTTGATCCACAGTGGCGCTGCTTCTTCGAAGATGGAACAAAAATGGATCTGCACGATGACGCGTCCGCAATGGCGAAAGAACTCGAGGAAATTTGGCCAAGGATGGGCGAGGGCTACCTGAAATTTCTTGAGACATCAAAGCAGCTGCATTCGATCAGTGACCGATTCTTCTTCTGGAGATCGATCGGGTCGATGAAAGACACGATGGATTTGGGCGGAGCGTTCGACATCAAAGTTCTTCGAGACGTGATGCGAATGAGGCTGGGTAAGACAGTTGCAGGTACAATTCGAGAGTTCATCCCAGATCCGAATGTCGCGCAGATGCTCGACCATTTTGTGCAGTATGTGGGAAGCTCACCCGATGCTTCGCCTGCGATTCTCTGTGCAATCGGACACATGCAGATGGAGGAAGGAATCTGGTATCCGCTAGGCGGAACGCGCGCCGTGCCAGAGGCTCTTGTGAAACTGGCTGGCGAGCTTGGTGTCGTATTTCACACAGAGACCGATGTGTCGCAAATTTTGACGGATGTCCCACGTCACGGTGGACGAGCCGGTGGCAAGGTGACTGGACTCGTAACGACAATGGGTAAAGTCCATCATTTCAATGCTGTCGTCTCAAATGAAGACGCGGTGCGAACCCACCGCGAGCTCGTCGGCGGAGTGGCTGCAAAGGAGTTTGAGCATAAGCGACACTACGAGCCAGCATGCTCCGGAGTTGTGCTCTACCTTGGGCTGAATCAGCGGTACGAACATCTGGCGCACCATGACTTTGTATTTTCGCGCGACCCTCATGAGGAGTTTCATTCAATCTATGAGTTGGGTGAGCCTGCTCCCGACCCCACGTGTTATCTGGCCGCGACGGCGGCGACCGATCCGACAAGCGCTCCCGAAGGCGGCGAAGCGCTATATGTGCTCGTACACACACCGTATCTGCGCGAACATCATGATTGGTTCAAAATGCTTCCTGCGTATCGGCAGGTGATCTTGAATAAGCTAAAACGGACCGCGGGGCTCGAGGACATCGAGAAGCGTATCGTCTTCGAAGCGACACTGACGCCACAGGATATTCATGAGCGTTACCGAGTGTTGAGAGGAGCCATCTACGGGATCTCAAGTCATGGAGTCTTTCAGGGCGCGTTCAAACCGGCCAATCGTAGTAAGGAGTTGGCCGGAATGTATCTGGCAGGTGGAGCTGCGCACCCAGGGCCTGGAATGCCTATGGTAATGATGTCGGGATGGATCGCTGCGGATTCGCTCGATCATGATGCTCGCGGTTGAGTCGTGATGAGGCAAGGAACTATATGGATACGCCTCCTATTTCGTTGACGACGCTTCGATTCTTTCGAAGAATCGTGCGTTGTTACTTTCGACGGCACTTTCACGCCGTAAGGATAAGTGGAGCTGAGAAGCTTTCGACGCTAGCCAAAACGATTGCTGGACCGGTGATCGTCTATGCAAATCACAGTTCTTGGTGGGATCCGATGGTGTCCGTCTATCTCGCGGAGAGACTAATGGACGCGCGCCAGCACTACGCTCCGATGGATGCAGTTGCACTAGAGCGATATGCGATTCTAAAACGTGTGGGCATCTTCGGCGTCCAGATGAACTCAGCGCGCGGAGCGGCGCAGTTTTTGAAAGTCAGCAAAGCAATTCTGACGGCGGGCGGGGTCGTATGGGTTACACCGCAGGGTCGCTTTGTAGATGGTAGGGCGAGACCGCTGGAGTTCAAACCGGGTCTGTCTGCCTTGGCATCGCGAGTAGCTGCAAGCGCCGGTCGATGCACCGTAGTTCCGCTAGCAATTGAGTATCCGTTCTGGGACGAGCGGTTGCCGGAATGCTTGCTGCACTTCGGAGAGCCAGTGAAGGTGAATTCAGGGCAGGACGCAGAGATATTGCAACGGCAGTTGGTTGAGTCGCTGGAAGCAGCGATGAACACCTTACGCACAATGGCCATAGAGCGCGATGCTCGAAACTTTCATACCTTGTTGCATGGAAAGCTAGGTATGGGCGGTTTCTATGGAGGATGGCAAAGGCTGAAGGCGTCCTTGACCGGCCGGCCCTTTCACCCTGAGCACACCGTGATGCCGAAACGTAGTGCGGACTTGGTCTCCTGCGAGGAGCACACCGATGGTGCTTGAGGCTCTCACAATAGCGGCGATGCTTTGCTCTTTGGCGCCCGCAGTATTGTTTTGCGTAAACTGGCGGCGATATCTCCCTCCACCGCAAGCTGAGCCCTCATACCTGCCCGCTCTTTCGGTTCTGATTCCAGCGAGGGATGAAGAAGATGGAATTGCTCCAGCGGTGGAAAGCGTTCTCGCAAGCACCGGCGTGAGCTTCGAAGTGATCGTGATGGACGATGGCTCGTCCGATCGAACGGCCGATATCGTCGAGGCGATCGCGAAGAAGGATGCAAGGGTCAGACTGGAGCGCACCCAAGCATTGCCAATCGGTTGGAACGGCAAGCAGCACGCGTGTTGGACCTTGGCACATGCTGCCAGGCACGAACTGCTCTGTTTTGTGGACGCTGACGTTAGGCTAAAGCCGGAGTGCTTGGCCCGTATGACAGGCCTCTTGCAGCGAGGCCGACGGGGGCTAGTCACTGGTTTTCCACAGCAAATGACGGAGACGTGGCTTGAACGGCTTCTATTGCCGCTGATTCACTTTGTCCTACTTGGATTTCTCCCCGTCGAAAGAATGAGGAATACTACTGATCCGGCGTTCGCAGCAGGCTGCGGACAGTTTATTCTCGTTCGTCGAGAAGACTATTTCGCATGTGGCGGACACGCAGAGATTAAGACGACTATGCATGACGGACTCCTGCTTCCGAGGTTGTTCCGACAACATGGATATCGAACAGATTTGGCGGACCTAACTGATCTCGCGACGTGCAGGATGTATCGCAACGCTCTACAGGTGTGGCAAGGCCTTGCCAAAAATGCAACGGAGGGGCTAGCGGCACCAGAAAGAATTTTGCCGATCAGCCTGCTTCTATTCCTGGGTCAGATAGTCCCGTTCATGCTGGCAGCATGGCTATGGCTGGTGGGGAACTCTTCGGTTGCAGAGACGGTCTATGTATTAGTCGCAATCGCTGGAGCGTGGCTGCCGCGTTTTATGGCGGCGTACCGATTTCGCCAGAGTTGGCGCGGAGCGTGCCTCCATCCTCTCGATGTTGGCATACTGCTCGCTGTACAGTGGTACGCTCTTACACGAAAAATCTCCGGTGGAAGTGTGAGATGGAAAGAGCGGTCCTATTCTCATTTATAAAAGCGAAGCATTTAGAGACAATCTTTCTCCGCGATCTACGAGCTGTTCAACTACGTTGATCTGGATTGGTCCTGAAAAACGCTTCTCATCACCTAATCCAAAATGACGGGGGACTCAGGAACGGCGACTCAGGAGTGAAGAGATATGTCATCGCAACATAAACCAACCATCGTGTTCTGCCACGGCATCGGGGCCGATGGCTCGTGCTTCAGCAAGAGGATTACCGCATTGTAGGCAGACGGGCATGAGGTGATCGCAGTTCAATACGCCTAGACTCTTTCGAAGCGGACGTAGCAACCGTGAAACGTACGCTCAACCGTGTCTGCAGTCCCGTCATTCTTGTGGGTCACTCGTACGGCGGCGCTACGATTACGGCCTCGGGTGTCGACGATCGCGTCGCCGGCCTTGTTTACATTGGAACGGTTGCCCCAGATGTTGTCGAGATAGTACAGCAGCAGCTCGACAAGTATCCGTCGGATATCTTCTCTCGCGTCGAGGTCGCGGATGGCGGAGCGTGGATGATTCCGAACGGGACGGAGTTTTTCGGGAGACCTTTCCGAGGAGGAGCAGAAGCTCGTCTGGGCTACTCATTGTGCGCCCGTTTACGACCTATTCCACAAACAAAAGATCGAGCGTACCCCGTGGAAATCGAAGCCTAGGTGGTTCATCATGACAACGAAGGACCACACCGCGCAACCCGATCTCCAGCTGTGGGTCTCGAAGCGTACGGGAGCAACTGTTGTTGAAGTGGAAAGCAGCCATGTACGCCTGCTTTCCAGGCCGGGTGTTGTGATTGAGGTGATCCCCCGAGCCGCAACAGCAATACGGGAAAACATGACAACTTATAGTTCTATCGCGTCACATTTCAGACAGACCGTCGTCAGGCGGTCTGTCTCTTTTACAAACGGCCATGAATTTCAGTTGTGGTCTTTATTACCTGTACAAAGCAGTGCGGAAGGTCGAATCTGCACTTTATTATTTGATTGGTTGGTTGTGATAAACATCCAGATCAAATCGTATTGAGAGAGCCGAAGAATGCGAAAAGGGTTTACGAGAAGACCGAAGGTTGAGGAGCCCGCGGCGAGCCATGGCAAAAACTACATTACTCCGGGCGGTCTCGAGCGCCTGAAAGATGAGCGCCAATTTTTGCTCACCAAGGATCGCCCGGCCGTGGTAGAGGTGGTGGCGTGGGCTGCGGGCAATGGCGATCGCAGTGAAAATGCTGACTATCAGTATGGCAAGCGACGACTGCGGCAGATCGATGGACGGATTCGCTTCCTGACGAAGCGAATCGAAGCCGCGGAAGTGGTAGATCCGGAAGCTCCGAGAACGGGGCAGCGAGCGACCAGGGCGTTCTTTGGCGCCACCGTTCGCTATGCGAATGCCGCGGCGGCAGAGCGCGTGGTGAGCATCGTCGGCACAGACGAAGTCGATCTCGACCGCAATCACATCAGTTGGGCTTCCCCCCTGGGCCGCGCATTCATGAGAGCGGCAGAGGATGATGAAGTTGTTCTTCATTCGCCGGGCGGCATTGAAACGCTGATCGTGCTAGAGGTGCGGTACGAGCGCATTTCTGTCGAACCGTTCCGCGAACCGCCTGGGCTCGAAGTCTCGACAAAGGGAAGTGATCGCTGATACTCAATTAGCGAAGCTATCGGCTCTTGGGCGGCCGAAAAAAAGGTTAATCCTGATAGACGCACTCTCCGTCAGCTGGAATTGCTGACGACAAGACGACTCTCAGGATCAACACCTCGAAGAGAGTGTAAGGATGGCCCGCTGGCCTTATTGGGTGATGGACTGGATCACCTCGAAAAGATTGCCCCAGGGATCTGCAAAGAACGCAACGCGGAGACCCATTGCTGGTACGTCGTGTGGCTCGCTGGCGATCGTCACTTCGCGGTGCCTCAGTTCGTCGATGACATCGTCAACGCTATCGACGCTGAAACCCAGGTGGTGCCAGCCGGACATTTTGTAACTGTCATGCAGATCCTTATAAGCAGGACGTTCCGCTGCGCCCGTCCCGGCCATCAGTTCGAAATGGAAACTATCGTCTCCAGCGGGGTAAAGAAAACCGAAGCTGAGCCCGGCAACGGACACTGATTGCTTCAATCGAAAATCGAGCTTATCGGCATACCAGGCAACCGCCGTGTCGAAGTTCGGTACGCGGATGGCTGTGTGATTGAGTTTCAGGGAAGCGAGCGGGCTGGAGGCGGGTGGTGGGGCGGTGAGTGTGTTCATTGTTGTCCTTAAGTTTTGCGGCAGTTAGCGCCAAATTAAAGCGCCTTCGTTTTGAACCAGGAACGCATGGCTTGAGTAAGTTCTGCCTTGCGTTCGAGAGGCAACCAATGGCCGGAAGGCAAATTTGTCAGGCTAAGGTCATGGCACGCACTGCGCATCGGCTCTCCGAAGCGATTGTGGGTAATGTCACAGAGTCCATCGAAGTTGCCGTTGATAAAGAGCACGGGCTGACGCAGCCGGCCGCCATCAGGCGCCGCGCCAGCGTATGCAATGTTGGCGGAATCGTTGAGGTACCAGGAATTGCCTGGCCTGAATCCGGTGACGCGGAACGCTTCGATCAAGGCGTCAAAATCAGCCTGCGGCCAGAGCGCGGGATCAGGTTGCACCGGGGGAGCGTGGTGCGCCGAACCAAACCAACCGCCATTGCGCGTGACGAGCGCGGACCGGTAGACCGTGCCGACAGATTGGGGATTTCCACTCCGAAATATCGCCGCTAGGCTCGCCGGGATGTCCGCATCGAAATCGGTGACCGTCTGGTCGAAATGTGTCAGGTAGAAGCGGTAGTAGTCCCATTGTCCATCCGGATATTGGTCGGCCGGATAGAGCTTGCGGTCGATGAGCGGCAGGAGACTAGGCAATGCGAAGGCCTTCGGTGCATAAGGAACAGATATAAACACGACGCCACGAGTTCGCTCCGAGTGATGCGCGGCCAGCGCACCGACCACGGGACTACCGAGGTCGTGTCCCACCCAGATAGCCGGGCTGGCGCCAAGATGATCATGTAGCTCAACCATGTCGTCAACGATCTCTTTCAGGGCATAGGCCTCGGAGTCGATCGGCGTAGATGAACTGCCATAGCCGCGCATGTCTGGCGCTATACAATGCCAGCCTTCGGAAGCGAAGGCCTCAACCTGCGCGCGCCACACCAGACCGATCTGAGGCCAGCCATGGAGGAAGATCATCAATGGGCCGTCTGCAGGTCCGATCTCCCAGTAGTGCGTCGTGTGGCGTGGGGAGTTGAAAGTAGTGTCGGTGAGTGTGAGTGATGGTGTCATCGTGAGCCCTTTTATTCAGGGTTTGCTGTGCGTAGGAACTTCACAAGCTGTTCGCTGACTTCGGCGCAGGCTTCGTGTTGTACCCAGTGGCCTACATTGTCAAGTTCGAGAGTCCCGATGAGACCAGGAAGGCCGGCTCGGAGCTTCTCAAGATGGGGATAGAGAGCCCTTAAGCCGTCTTCCTTTCCCGAAATGTAGAACGAGGGTTGGGTGATTTTCGCGCCTTTCCAGGCGGCTGACAGATAAAAATACGGTTCAGCGGCACGATAGTAGTTCAGGGCGCCGTGAAAACCCGTGTGCACAAATTCCGCAACGTTGTGAGCTACGTAATCCGGATCCGCCCATGACGGCAACGGTCCCGGAGCCGGGCGATGAAGATTTCGTGCAGGGTCCAGAGGGTCCCATCGCACGCCGGCCGGAGCAGAACCCGATGCCCAGTATAAAGCCCCTGGAATAGTGACTTCGGCATCAGCCCAAGTCTGATCAGCTTCCGGTTTGATCTGTTCGAACATATAGAAATCGTTTCCATGTCCGGATGTGCGCATACGTTCGAAGACGCTGACATCACCACGCGGAAAGTAAGGCACGCTCAAGCAAAACACCGCTTTGAATCGGTCCGGACGCATCATGGCGGCATTCCACGCATGGGTTGCACCCCAGTCGTGACCCACAATCACGGTGCTGGGAATATTCAGCGCATCGAGAAGCCCCACCAGATCACCCACAGTTTGCAGCGGCGTGTACAAGGCTGAGTCAGATGGCGCTGCGCTGCGCCCGTATCCGCGCATATCCGGAGCAATCGCTCGATACCCGGCTGACGCGGCAGCTTTCATCTGTTGTCGCCAGGTATAAGAGGTATCCGGAAATCCGTGGCAGAAAAGAACGGCTGGCCCATCCCCAAGTTCCGTGACGTGCAAGAAGATGCCATTCGTAGCGATCTCATATTCCTTGAACTTCATCTTTCCTCCACACTGCCAATCCATCGTAGTTATTTGCTTTGACTAAAGCAACTAACACTAAAACTGCTTTTGGTATAGCCAAAGCAATATAATGAGTTGAGCTATGGCAACTGACCACGTCGATCGAGTTGTCCAACTTTGGAAAGCGGAGAGGCCAGACTATGACCTCGCTCCTGTCGAGATCATCGGCAGGACCGGCCGGATCATGGAGCATGTCGATCGCGCTTTAGAGGCCAAGTTCGAGGAGTTTCAGATTTCACGGGCCTCATTTGACGTGTTGGCCGCGCTTCGTCGCATTGGCAAACCGTACAAATTAACTCAACGCGATCTTATGCGCAGTCTTTTCCGCACATCCGGGAGCATGAGTCTGAGAATCGATTCCTTGCAAAAACAAGGTCTGGTGGAACGATCACCTGACAATGATGATCGTCGCTCAGTCTTCGTCACCCTAACTCCAAGGGGCGTGGACCTTCTGGAAGCAGTCATCCCTGAACATCTTGAGAACGAAAGCAGCTTGGTCGCTGGGCTCAATCGAGCTGAACGGGCGCAGCTTATCGCCCTGTTGCGCAAGTGGCTGGTCAGTCTTGAAGAGGAGGTGGCTCACGGTCGTCAGCTTTACCTCGGCATGACACTTCTCGATTCTCGTACTTCGACAAAGATGCGGCGAGCCGTCGGCTTGCCCGATGTGCCAGGACTACTCGTCAATAGAGTTGCGGCGGGTAGTCGGGCGGAGGAACTCGGTTTCCGCAAAGGTGATCTCATCACCACGGTTGATAAACACGCCGTCACGTCCCTTATGGAACTTCGCAAAATTCTGAACAAACCCGAACCGAAGATGAAGAAGGTTAGGGTGATTCGCGGAGTTGAGAACTTGGAATTCAAGCTGATAAGTTCGTCCATATAGTCCGGCAGGATGCGGGCCACAAACTCGAACGAGCAAATTCACTTCCGTGAACCAGACTTGATCGGCATAGGGGCGGCAGTTGCCTGCCGACCCCTGCCACACCACCGTG
>CAZZZG010000060.1:0-24866 GCA_964658525.1 uncultured Edaphobacter sp. | reverse complement strand
TCGTTGACGTAGATGCGCTGGTAGGTGGGGGCTTCGGTGAAGCTGATGGGGTAGACGCTGGCCGCAGCTACACGTTTTTCTCCGCTGATGAGCGCGAACTGGCGCATGACCGAGACCATCGTCGCAGGCAGGGCTTCGAAGCGGAAGTTGGGAAACCAGAGACTGAGGTAGAGCTGATCGGCCATGAGTCTAGTTTAGACCTTTTAGCTGTTTTGATGACTTGTCCTGCCAGACGGGCCCACTGCGCGTGGGGCGGTCACTTCGTGACGCGTATACCGCTTCGCTTGGCGCTCCCGCACGAAGTGACCGGATGAGAAGATAGAAGATGAATGAACGTTTCGGTAGAGCGGCTGCGGGTCTGGTTGCTGGCGGGCGCGGGCCTGCTGGTAATGGTGATCGCTTCTTTTTTGGGGTATGCGCACTATCGAGCGCACCGATTTTTGATGAATCTGCCAAAGAAGCTGGGAGTGAACGTCCGGCGAGAGACCAATGGGTTTACATACTCGCAGTCGGTGGAGGGTCGGACGGTCTACACGATTCATGCCGCAAAGGCGGTAGAACGCGCGGATGGCAAGGTGACGCTGCATGACGTGGGAATAGTGTTGTATGGGCGGAAGGAAGATCGGGCCGATCGAATCTACGGCAAAGAGTTTGAGTATGACCAGAAGAACGAGATTATTCGTGCCGATGGAGAGGTGCATATCGACTTGCAGGCGCCTGCGGCAGCAGATGCGAACGCGAAGATGGACTATGCGGCAGGAAAGGATTTGCATCAGAAGCCCGAACATGAACCGAAGGATGGGCGGCTGATTCATGTGACGACGAGCGGGTTGGTGTTTTCACAAAAGGAGGGTGTGGCAGCGACGGACAAGGACATCGAGTTTGAGACAGGTGGACTGACGGGACACGCCGTGGGGGCGGATTACAACTCGGATTCGGGGGTAGTGGTGCTGCATTCGGCCGTGAGGGTGAATGGGCTGGAGCGTGACAGGCCGGTGCTGTTGACGGCGTCTCGTGCGGAGTTGGATCGGCAGCATGAGAGAGCGTTGCTCACTCAGGCGAAGTATGTCGCGATGGGCGGCAAAGGCGGGACGGGAGAAACCGCGCAGGGAAGAAATGTTGTTGTGCATCTGAGGCCGGATGGAACGGTTGAGAGGGTTGAAGCCGAGGGAGAGGTGAGGCTGACGAACGGATTAGGTAGCTCGATGGAGGCTCCGCGGGGGGAGATGACGTTGAGCGCGCAGAGTCAGCCACAGTCGGCTGTGATGCTGGGTGGGGTGAAATATACGGCCGATGAACCGCTGCGACAGGGTAAGGGCGAGGCGGCGGAGGTACGGACTGCGTTCGACAAGGCGGGTCACCCGGAGCATGTGGTGATGACTGGCACGGTGCATTTGAAGGAACGGGTTCGGACGGATGCGATGGGTGACCCATGGGGCGAGCGCGAGTTGAACGCTGCACAGATGGATGTGGCGTTGGCTGCGGATAATGCGGGGAAGACGCTGCTGCGAGATGCGAAGGCCACGGGGAATGCGCAGTTGAAAGTGATGAATCCGGCTGTCAAAGGTGGCGGGGCGACCAGTAGTTCCTTGGCAGGAGATGTGTTGACGGCTCATTTTGTGAGAGTGGGAGAGGCAGACCATCTTGCGGAGGTGCATGGAAATGGACATACCTCGATGCACAGAGTGGATGCGAAGGGAGTGGTCGAAACGAGCTTTGGGGATTCATTGGTGGCGTACTTCAAGCCCGTGATTTCGGGTGCGGAGCGTGGAGCGGACGTTGCCGGTAAGGGGCAGGGGGCGGATGAGATTTCGAGCGCAACGGAGCAGGGGCATGTCGTAATGACGGAGTTGCCGGTAAAGAAGCCGGGCGACTCGGCCGCGCCGGTCGAAGAACGCGTGACGGCTGAGCGCGCGGTTTACGACGGCGAATTGGAGCGGACAACGTTGACCGGTAATGTGCAGGTGAGCGATGGAACGAGTGTGCTCTGGGCGGACCGCGTGGTGAGCGAGCAGAAGACGGGGGATGCTACCGCGGATGGTTCGGTGAAGGCAAGTTTCAGTCAGGCGGGTAGCACGCAAGAGCCAGCGCATGTACTGGCGGCGAGGGCAGAGTTGAAGCACGACTCGCAAGTGGCGATATTTTACGGAGTGACTGGCAAGCCTGCGCGATTATGGCAGGGAGCTTCGCAGGTCGATGCTCCGGTGATCGAGTTTGAACAGAAACATAAGAGGCTGCTGGCGCATGGCGAGGGGCTTGGTGCTCCCGGGGCAGTGCATACGGTGCTGGTGAGTAGCGGATCTAACCCGAAACCGGAGACGGCAAA
Organism: uncultured Edaphobacter sp.; assembly: GCA_964658525.1. Classification (GTDB taxonomy): domain Bacteria; phylum Acidobacteriota; class Terriglobia; order Terriglobales; family Acidobacteriaceae; genus Edaphobacter. The sequence goes on along the minus strand of CAZZZG010000060.1, from coordinate 22,540 downwards.
ATCTGGCAAGCAGGTGGGTGGTGGGAAGACGAGCGTGGTACGGGTGGTCAGTCGGGAACTGGTGTATTCCGATGAAGCGCGGAGGGCAGACTTCACGGGCGGGGTGCAGGTGGATGGCGCTGATGGGAGTATGCGAGGGCAGCAGGCGGTTGTTTATCTGCAGGCGGCGAAGACGGGCTCCCCTTCTGCTGACGGCGTGAAGAAGACGAACGGTGCTGCTGGGGAAGGATTTATGGGCGGCAGTGTAGAGCGAATTGTCGCGACTGGGCATATCGAGATGCAGCAACGCGGCAGGCGGGCGAGCGGGGAGCAGCTGGTGTATACGGCAAGCGATGGCATGTTTGTTTTGACTGGAACAGCGAAGGTGCTGCCGAAGGTTGTGGACGACCAGCGAGGGACCGTGACGGGTACGTCCTTGCGATTCCATGCTGGGGATGAGAACGTCGTGGTTTCTAATGAAGGAGACAGTGGCGTAGGGCAGCACGTGCGCACGGAGACGCGGGTGAAGAATAAGTAATGAAGACGTTATCGACGGAGGAGATAGGCAAGTCGTACGGTGGCCGCCAGGTGGTGAAGGGGGTGAGCCTTCAGATCGAGCAGGGCGAGGTGGTGGGGCTGCTGGGCCCGAACGGTGCGGGGAAGACGACGAGCTTTTATATGATTGTTGGGCTGGTACGGCCGGACGCGGGACGAGTGTTGGCGGACGGCCATGACATCAGCCGATTGCCGATGTATCTGCGGGCGAGGAACTATGGCATCAGCTATCTGCCGCAGGAGCCTTCGGTGTTTCGCAAGCTTACAGTGCAGGACAATATTCTGGCTGTGCTGGAGGCGCAGCAGTTGAGCTGGGAGAGTCGTCGGACGCGGACCGAGAAGTTAATTGAACAGCTGAATCTGGGGCACGTGCGGAAGACACGGGGTTATGCGCTGAGCGGCGGAGAGCGCAGGCGGGTGGAGATTGCGCGGTGCCTGGCGATCGAACCGGCTTTTATTTTGCTGGACGAGCCCTTTTCGGGAATCGACCCGATTGCGGTGCTGGATCTTCAGGAGATTATCTTCGGATTGAAGAAGAGCGGAATTGGGGTGCTGATCACCGACCACAATGTGCGAGAGACACTGTCGGTGACAGACCGCGCTTATATCATTGCGGAAGGGAAGATTTTTAAGACAGGAACGCCTGGGGAGCTGGGGCGGGATCCTGAGGTGCGACGTATCTATCTGGGCGAAAACTTCTCGATGGGCTGAGGCTGCGATCGTTACAACTTCTGTTGTAAGTCGGAGATGCTATCGGTGCAGGGCGCTCAGCCTTTGACAGCGTTAGACTTACACCCAGATCGAGATAGGCGTTAGACTATGGCAAAGCCCAGGGAATAGCGCTCTGTTGTAATTAATTGCACAATGAGCACGAGACGTGCCAAACGGCACATTTGGAGCAAAGTCAAAGTGATCGAGTCGAAGAGGGGTTAACGTGCTGCTGCAACCGAAGCTGAACTTGAAAGTCTCGCAAAGACAGGTGTTGACGCCTGGACTGGTGCAGATGGTCAGCGTGCTGGCTTTGAACAAGCTCGAGCTCAGGGAGATGATCAACACCGAGATGGTGGAGAATCCGGTGCTGGAGGAGTTGGAGGAGACGGTCGTCTCGCTCGACGAGAGAGCAGGGATTGAAGGGGACCGGGAGCGATCGGCCGAAGAGGTTGCGGCAGAGAGCGAGAGGGTAGAAAAAGACCCGTTCGATGAGATCGATTTTGGCAGCTACTTTCAGGATTATCTCGATCCGGGTTTTCGTACGGCCTCCAATTTTGAAGAGTACGACAAGCCGTCGTTTGAGAACTTTCTTTCGCAGCCGAGTACGTTGAGCGATCACCTGGCGTGGCAACTGGGCTCGTTGACGCTGACTCCGGAAGTCCGTGCGGCTGCGGAGCTCGTCGTGGGGAATCTGAACGAGAATGGGTATCTGACGGCGACCGACGAGGAGTTGGTCGAGGCTCTCATGCAGATGCGGGAGCCGGAACGGTCAGGGCCGATCCCGTTTGAGCGGGGAACCAGGAGCAAGCTGCCTCGTGTGTGGGATGTTCCGGAGGTCGGTGGCGGGGAAGACGGCGAATTACAGGAGGGCTCGGTCAATTTAGCGGCTGCCTCGGATGAGACTGTTGGGGCGCTTTTAGCTGCCGTCCACGAGGCTCGGAAAGTGGTGAATTTTCTTGATCCGGTGGGAGTGGGGTCGAGAGATTTGCGAGAGTGTTTGCTGATTCAGATATGCGCCCAGCAGGGTGAGGCATCGTTGGTCCTTCGGCGTCGCCAGGCTCACGCAGCAGCTGTGGCTGCAAAAAATGGCGCGGCCAGCGAAGAAGATTATGGCGCGGTAGAGGTCGTTGCAGCTGTCGACGCTCCCGGACGCGAGGACGTTTTCAGTATTGCGACGCACATTGTGACGAACTGCCTGCCGTTGTTGCAGAAGAAAGATATGCGCGAGCTGACACGGAGCTGCGGACGGACGGCGGATGAGGTGAACGCAGCGGTGGAGTTTATTCGGACGCTCGATCCGAGGCCGGGGCAGCGTTACAACCAGAGCGAAACGCGGCTCATCGAGCCGGACGTTGCGTTTGTGAAGCGCGATGACGTCTATGTCGTGTTGATGAACGAAGAGGATATGCCTACGCTTAGGTTGAATCAGGGCTATCGCAAGATGCTGCAGCAGAAGCAGACGGAGAAGGAAGTCAAGGAGTATGTGAAGGAGCGGTACAAGTCGGCAATTCAGCTGCTGCGGAATATTGAGCAGAGGAAGAATACGATCGTGCGGACCTGCGAAGTGATCGTCAGGCGGCAGCAGGAGTTTTTGGAGCATGGTGTGAATGCGCTGAAGCCGATGATGATTAAAGAGGTTGCCGAGGAGATAGGAGTGCATCCTTCGACGGTCAGCCGGGCGGTGGCGAACAAGTATGTTCATACTTCGCAGGGCGTATTCGAACTGCGCTTTTTCTTCTCCGAAGGAGTGAACGGGCCGGAGGGCGGCGACCTGCCGCTGGTTCTGCTGAAGCGCAAGGTGAAGAAGCTGATTGAAGAAGAGGATGAGCGGAAGCCTCTGACCGATGATCAGCTCGCGGCTGAGCTGCAACGGCAGGGGATTCAAGTGACACGCCGAACGGTCGCGAAGTACCGCGAAGATATGCAGATTCCAAGCACGCACCAACGTCGTGTACGCTGATCGTCTGCGAAAGATCTGAATCGATCGCAGGGACGAGGTGAACGTATGGACGTGGAGTACACCGGCAGACAGACGACCATCACAAAGAAATTGAAGTTGCAGGCTGAGGAAGGATTGGCGGCGATCGCTAAGATTGTCGGCAACTCTGCCAGCGTGCATGTGATTCTTACCACGGACAAATATCGTCAGATCGCCGAAGTGACGGTGAAAACCAAGCACCAGAAGATGGTGGCGCGGTGCGAGGATACGGAGATGATCGTAGCGTTGCACGACGCGCTCGCGAAGATTGAACAACAGGCGATCCGCCATAAGAAGAGGTATGGGACGATCAAGCGGCATCCGAAGTCAGATTCGAAGGCCGCGGCGGCAGAGGTTGCCACGCAGGCTGCACGGAAGACTGCCGTAGTGAAGGTGGCGACAAAGACTAGTGCTGGCCGCAAGGCGGTGCCTATGCTGGTACATTCGTTTCCGTCGCACTCGCCGCTTGCGGAGCCCCATGTGGTGCGGTCGAATGATGCGGTTGCGCTGAGACCTATGTCGGTGGAGGAGGCCGTGAAGGAGGCGGCGTTTCGTGACCGCGAGGTGTTTGTATTTCGCGACCATAAAGGGCAGGCGATGGTGCTCTACCGCAAACGTGACGGAAAGATGGAGCTAATCGAAGTTCCTTAGGCGGGATGCTAGGATCTCTCCATGGCAAGGAAGCAGGTCAGGAAGAGTTCTGTCAGGTCGTCCGCGAAGGCAAGCAGGAAGAAGGTCTTGGAGGCGGTGCTTCCGGAACATCGCGGAGAGTTGGTCATTCTGACTGGGCTTTCCGGGTCGGGAAAGCTGTCGGCTCTAAAAACGTTTGAGGATCTTGGCTATTACTCGGTCGACAATCTACCGCTCGAATTAGTGCCTCGCTTCGCGGATCTTGTAAGGCAATCTGCGGAGATTAAACGCGCCGCGTTGGTGGTCGATGTGCGCGAGGGAATGCGGCTGGATGAGTTTCCGGCAATTCTGAAGAAGGTTCGCAAGGTGCTTCCGACGCGGGTGCTATTCCTGGAGGCCAGTGAGAACGCGCTGATTCGGCGATTTTCTGAAACACGTCGGCCGCATCCGATGGGGCGTAGCAATACAGTAGTGAAATCGATTCGAGCGGAGCGTAAGCGGCTCGATCCAATCCGCAACGTCGCAGATATCGTGCTGGATACGACCAAGTTCAACGTGCATGATCTTCGGGCGCATATCAACTCGCAATTCGAACGCGAGGAGACTGGCCGAGGCCTGGTGATCTCGTCCAACAGCTTCGGGTTCAAGAACGGTGTTCCTACAGAAGCAGATCTTGTATTCGACGTGCGTTTTCTGCCGAATCCTCACTTTGTACCGGAGTTTCGCAAGCTGACGGGAAAAGATCCCAGGGTGGCGAAGTACGTACTGCAATTTCCGCAGACGAAGGAGTTCCTGGATAAGGCTACGGACATGTTGAAGTTTCTTTTGCCACACTACATCAAGGAAGGTAAGAGTTACCTGACAGTGGCGTTTGGATGTACTGGGGGCCAGCATCGGTCGGTCTTTATTGCGGAAGAGATGAAGAGGCGATTGGCACAAGAGGGGTATCGGGTGAACACCGCTCACCGTGATATGCCCAAGTAGCAGGCTGCGATTTGCTGGAGCGCAATAGAATAGAAAGATGCGCAGTGCAAAGGCGATGATCGGGAGAGTGACGGCTTGAAGCGCATCTGGCGACTGCTGCTGTACGTTCGTCCGTATGCTCTTTACTCCTTAGCGTCGGTAGTCTTGATGGCAGTGGTAGGCGCGATGGCTGCATTCCGCGTGCTGCTGGTCAAGCCGATCTTCGACAATGTGCTCAGTCCGGATGCTTATACGCATGACGTGTTGGTGTTCCCCCATGTTCCCATTCTTGGACGGCCTCTGAATCTCCACTTTTTGGTGCCAGGTTCGTTTCACAATGCGTGGACTGTGGTGGCGTATGCGTTGGTCGTCTCTGCGCTCGTGAAGTCGGTATGTGACTATGCGGGCACGTACCTGGTGAATTATGCGGGCTTCGGGATGATTACCGACCTGCGCAATGACCTGTACAACGCGGTATTGAGACGGTCGGTGGGTTTCTTTCAGAAGCACACGACGGGCACTTTGCTGTCGACGCTGATCAACGATATAGAGCGCGTGCAGACGGCTATGTCGAGTGTGCTCGGCGAGTTTCTACAGCAGATCTTCACGCTGATTTTTATGATCGGCGTGGCGATTTTTTATGGTGGGAAGCTGGCCTGGGTGCTGCTGCTGTTCGTTCCAGTGGTGATCTCTTCGGCGCGGCGTATAGGAAGGAGGGTGCGCCAGACTACGCGCAAGGGGCAGGACAAGCTGGCGGAGATACAAAACATTCTTCACGAGACGATTACGGGTAATCGAATCGTGAAGGCCTTCGGCATGGAATTGTGGGAGATGAACCGCTTTCGGCGTGCGGCGCGGCGGTTGTTCAGCGCTAACCTGCGGTCGGTAAGCGTGCAGGCTATCAGTTCCCCATTGATGGACGGGTTGGGTTCGGTTGCGATAGCGCTATTACTACTGCTGGGACGCGAGCGCATCAAGAGCGGCTCGATGACGATCGGGTCGTTTATCTCTTTTCTGATCGCGGTGTTTACGCTTTACGATCCGGTGCGAAAGTTCGCGCTGTTTTATAACAGCTTTCAACAGGCTCTGGGTGCGAGCGAAGAGATCTTCAAGTTTATGGATGCGCAGGATGACGTACAGGAGAAGAAACGCGCCTTTGTACTGAAAGGCTTCGAAGGCGAGATTCGATTTGAAGATGTCGGCTTTGCCTATGAAAGCGATGGGGAGGTGAAGCAGGTTCTTCGCGGGATCAATCTGAACGTGAGGTCCGGAGAGGTCATTGCGCTTGTAGGGCCGAGTGGTGCAGGAAAATCTTCCCTGGTGAACCTGATTCCTCGATTCTTTGATGTCAACGAGGGAAGGATTTTGCTGGACGGCCACGACCTCCGCGACGTGACGATTGCGTCTTTGCGACAGCAGATTGGCAAGGTGACGCAGGAGACGGTGTTGTTCAATGACACGGTGCGGAACAATATTGCGTATGGTCAGCCGGATGTTCCGATGAGCAGAGTAGAAGAGGCGGCGCGGATGGCGTTGGCGCATGAGTTCATTCTCAATATGCCCGACGGATATAACACGATGATCGGCGAGAAGGGTACTCGGCTAAGCGGGGGAGAACGTCAGAGGCTTGCTATCGCGCGCGCGATTTTGAAGAACGCTCCGATTTTGATTCTTGACGAGGCGACGTCCGCGCTCGACATGGAGAGTGAACAGTTTGTCCAGGCTGCATTGGCAAATCTAATGCAGGGAAGGACGGTGTTTGTGATTGCTCATCGGCTGTCGACGGTGCGGCGAGCCTCTCGGATTGCGGTGATTGAAGGTGGGAGAATCACGGAGATCGGTACGCACGACGAGTTGATGCAGCAATCCGGGACCTATCGCCGGCTTTACAACATGCAGTTCAGTGAGGATGACATTGCGCCTGCCAGCAACGAAGGCGCTTTGCAGGTCGGGTTGGAGGGGATTGCGTGAAGGATATTTATTCGATGACCGGGTACGCTAATTTGCGCGGTTCGGTGCGGGATAGCGTCGCCTTTACATTGACGATGAAGAGCGTGAATCACCGGTTTCTGGATTTGCACCTTCGGCTGCCTGCTTCCTGCGATGGGCTGGAGGTTCAAATACGCAGAGTGTTGAAGGAGAATCTGCGGCGCGGGCATATCGAGGTGACGTTGCAGGTGGAGCGCAGGGCAAACGTCGAGATTCAACTGAACCCTGCATTGCTGGAGGCCTACGTGCGGGCTTTTCGCGAAGCGGCCATGGCGCATGGTTTGACGACTGAACCTGATCTGAATGCGATGCTGCGCATACCCGGCGTGATGAGCACTGAGAGTGTCGGTGGGGCGGCCGAGGTTGAGGGACTCGATGCCGCGGTGCTCTCGGAGATTGTGCCGTTGGTTGGGAAGCTGAACGAGGGGCGAGCGCTTGAGGGTGCTTCGCTGGCCGCAGAGTTGAAGGCTTCGATGCTGCGGCTGCTGGCCTTTGCAGAGGAGATGGCTGGTTTGAGGAATGGAGTGCGCGAGGCGCAGTTCGAACGACTGCGGAGTCGGCTGATGGAATTGACGCAGGGCGTTCCGGTAGGAGAGGAGCGGCTGCTCGCGGAGGCTGCGGTGCTGGCCGAGAAGAGTGATATCGAGGAGGAGATCGTTCGGCTGAGAACCCATGTGGAGCGCTTCGTCGCGATGCTGGAAGAAGGTGGAGAGCTGGGCAAGCGATTGGACTTTCTGCTGCAGGAGTTGAATCGCGAGGCGAACACGATGCTGTCGAAGACGAGTGGAGCGGCGGGGGAAAACAGCCTGCGGATTACGGAGCTGGGACTCGAGATGAAGGCGGAGATCGAGAAAGCGCGGGAGCAGGTTCAGAATCTCGAGTAGCTCTTGTTGGTTCGATTGTTAGACTGGCAGAAACAAGTTGAACAGGTGATTGAGGGGCATGGCAGGAATACTTTTTATCATTTCGGCGCCGTCGGGGTCGGGAAAGTCGACGCTGGTGAGTCAGCTACGGACGCTGGTGGAGGGCTTGGATTTTTCGATTTCGTATACGACGCGGGCGCCACGGGGGTCGGAGACGGACGGGCGGGAGTATCACTTTACAACCCGAGAAGAGTTCGAGCGGATGATTGCGGAGGGAGACTTTCTGGAGTGGGCGGAGGTCTTCGGGAACTACTACGGGACGGCAGTGTCTGCGCTGGCGCATGCGAAGGATGCGGGGAAAGACCTGTTGCTCGACATCGACGTGCAGGGCGCGATGCAGGTGATGAAGAAGATGCCGGACGCGGTGTCGATCTTCGTTCTCCCGCCGAGTCCGGTGGTTCTGGAGATGCGACTGCGAAACCGGAGCGAGGCGGAACATGTAACCTCTGAGGAGGTGATTCAAGGGCGATTGGCTGAGGCTCGGACTGAGTTGAAGCAGATGTGGGACTACAAGTATGCGTTGGTCAATGATGTTCTCGACCAGGCTGTTTCCGAGATGCGGGCTATTGTTTTGTGCGAGCGCGGCGAGCGGGACGGGGTGCAGGCGCTGGCGTCGAGTTGCAGGACCGATGCTGCTTCTCCTCGTCTACGCGCTGCATTGAGTACCTTTCACGAATAGTGCTACTTATCCACTACGAATTGTGTATGGCTTTTCAGCGCGGTGAGTTATAACTTCTGCATCGGGGTGAAACGCATGACGATTGAAAATGCTTTCCACAATAAGTACAGCCTGGTTAAAGGTGCTGCGCGTCGGGCGCGGCAGCTACAGTCCGGCGCCTCTCCTCTGATCGTGGCTAAGTCGATGAAGGCTTGCCGCGTAGCACAGGATGAGATCAAGCAGGGACATGTGAAGTTTGTTCTGCCGGAGCGTGTTGTAGAGCCAGTGCTCGATCTTCCTCCGCAATAACCGCGATACCATAGAGCCATGGCAGGTGAAGCAGAGCAGCAGCTGCGGGCTTACGTGGAATATCTTCGCGACATGGGCGTCCATGACTTCTATCGTCAGGGCGAGCCGGTGTATGGGGATGCAGCTGTTTCTTCGGTGCCGACGGTCGATCTGGCTGCTGTTGCCGAAACGCAGTCGCCCACGAAGGCGGCGGTCGTCGAACGTCAAGTCATCGAACGTCAAGTTGCTTCTGTTCCGATTGCTGCTGCCCAAAGTTCTCCTGTCCCAAGCCGACCTCAATTTCTGGAGCCTCCGATTGCGAAGCTTGTGAGTTTCGATGATCTTGTGCCCCTGCCTGCGACCCGGGTGGATACAGCGCATAAGGCAGACGCGCTGGCCGCGATTCGTGCTGAGATCGGCGACTGTACCCGGTGCCCGCTGGCGTATGCGGGCAGGCGAACGATTGTCTTCGGCGATGGCGATGCCAACGCTCGGTTGATGTTTGTCGGCGAGGGGCCGGGCGCGGATGAAGATACCTCGGGGATTCCGTTCGTCGGCAAGGCTGGGCAACTGCTCAACAACATGATTCAGGCGATGGGCCTGAAGCGGGAGCAGGTTTATATCGCGAACATCGTGAAGTGCAGGCCGCCCGCGAACCGGGTTCCGGAGCCGGTCGAGGCGAATACCTGCGATCAGTTTCTGCTGCAGCAGGTCGATGTGGTGCAGCCCCAGGTGATCGTGGCGCTGGGGTCTACGGCGGCGACGTACCTGCTCGGTGTGAAGCAGTCCCTGAGCGCTCTAAGGGGCAAATGGCATAGCTGCAGGGGAGCGAAGCTTGCGGTGACGTACCATCCGGCGTATTTGCTGCGTGATCCCGGGATGAAGGGTGAGGCCTGGAAGGATCTGCAGAGGGTGATGGCGGAGATGGGGCTAAAGGGCGCGAGTCGAGGTTGATGGCGGGCGGCGGGCTCTGCTATGGGTGCCCCCCTATTGCATGCGTCTAAGTCTTTTATTTATAACGACATGCACGTCCTCTGTCTCTCCAAATTCGTCTAAATAAAGGGGTTGCGGCTAAATTCTTCCAGTCAAAGGGTTTAGGTGCTTAATAGCGAAAAGCCCAGCGCGAGGCCGGGCTTTTTACTTCTTTGTCTATTGTAGGGGATTGGCGGAAACTAATACGCCAAGCCTATGTTTATGACTTGGCATCACTTATGGGCTTATGGGGCTTGACAGAAGGTTTCGTCTTGATTGTGAGGGACGAGAGCGCTATTCACACCGTGCCCTTTCTTCAAATGAAAAGCCCGCTCTCAAGCGCGGGCTTTCAAGCATCGCACCGACTAGGACTTCAGCGCAGACTCGATCGCCGAGATCACCTGTGGCGAATCCGGCGTCACGTCCGGCTCAAAGCGGGCGATCGGCTGTCCGTTGCGGTCGATGAGGAACTTGGTGAAGTTCCACTTAATCTCGCCGCTAACGTTGGGCGCCGCAGTGAGGTACTGGTAGAGGGGAGTCTTATCGTCGCCCTTTACCGAGACCTTCGCCATCATCGGAAACTTCACGTGGAACTTGGCGTTGCAGAACTGTCGGATCTCTGCATTGGTGCCGGACTCCTGGTTGCCGAAGTTGTTCGCCGGCACGCCGACGATTACCAGGCCCTTGTCCTTGTACTTCTCGTAGACGGCCTCGAGCGCGGTGTACTGAGGCGTGAAGCCGCAGGCGCTGGCGACGTTGACCACCAGCAGCACCTTGCCCTTGTAGGCGCCTAGAGTGGTGGGGTCACCATCGATGGTGCTTAGTTTGAAATCGTAGACGGGTGCGCCGGCAGCGGCCACGGCCACGCCGCTGAACAACAAGAACATCAGCATCAGGTAGATCTTTCGCACGGGCGACTCCAGAAAATCGTTATGTGCCCAGTGTAACCGTGCGGCTGATTTTAATTGTCAGCGCCTTCGCCGATGTGCGTGCCAAGTGTCGTAGGCGTCGATAAATGCCAGACGGCCAGCAGGACGAAAACGGAGACTTGGGATTTCGTGACGAACTTGCCGATACGTGAATCTTCAGAAAGAACGCCTGTAGCGGGTTGTAGACTTCCTGCATGTGTCTTTGCCAGACTGGTCCGTTTGCCTCAACGAATCGGAGAATCATTAGGTGAGAGAGAGCACGCGACAATTCCTCCTTGGTTTTCTAAGCGGCAGTCTGGTGAGTGTGGGCTTAGGATTGGTGTTGGTCTGCGGTCTCCTTGGCTGGTTTCTCCACCACATGTTCATTGTTGGTGTCCATTCCGCAGTAGGACTGCTTTGGTTCCTGTTTCCAGCCCTCCTCGTAGCAGCAGGCGTACTTTTAGGTATTCGTTCAACGAATCACGAAGTACCACCGCAACTTGGAAGACAGGCCCTAGGGATGCTATTTGTGCTGCTTCCTCTCTTGCTGCTGGGAGCTTTTTCCTTTTTCGGTATCTTGCTAGGGTCGCTCGGAGTCGATATTCATTGGAATGCCTCAAGAGCATCCGGTTATGTTGTCGCTCTTTGTGCGGTACTTTCGCTTTGTCTGTCTATCTTGGTCGGCTGGCGACTTCTTCGATGTAAAAACTCAGCATCCTGACAATTGGATTAGGGCTTGTAGTCGCTTTGAGCGACGCTCCCGCAAAACGGCGTTTCAGCAACTTGGCATAGCGAAGCAGTGCGTTGTCGGCGCGAGTCAAGTTTATGGTGGGGTGATGCGGACGGAGTTGGCGCGGCAGGAGCGGATGGGGCCGCAGGGGGTGGGTTGGGCGCGCTTGTCGAGGCAGACCTCGACGGCGGTGAGGTAGTTGTTGCCGCAGCTGATGGCGAGGCTGGCGGCGGGGATGGAGGGGTTCGCCGTCTGGAAGAGGTCGATGAGCTGGCTGGGGGTGAGGGAGATCTGGTGATCGAGCCGGGCGAGCGTCGGCGGGATGGCGACAGATTTGTAGGCGGTGCGGGCGAGGGTGAAAAATGCGTCGGGTGAGAGGCCGGAGCAGGTGCCGTGGGTGCGCCACTCGTGACGGAGGAGGCCGGGGTCGGGGTAGATGTCGGTGAAGGCGGAGGGGTCGCGTGGGCCAGGGTCGGTGGAGCAGTTCTGCGGATAGCCACCGTTGGTGTTCTGGGGCCAGAGGCCGTGGAGGACGAAGGCGGGGCGCTGGGCGCACTCGGTTGCGTTGGGGTGCGAGTGGCAGAACTCGGGAGACCAGGAGAGGTTGAGGAGGTAGTAGTCGAAGGGCTGGTCGGTGGGTGTTGCAGGTTCGATAGTCTGCGCGGCTGCCGCAGTGGGACGAGGGGTGGGCTCTGGCGTTGGCCGGGGAGGCGGGTTGCAGGCAGTGAGGAGAAGAATGAGAAGGGCGGGCGCGGCTTTCTTCTTCATAGTGGGAGAAGGATAGCGTTTGTGGGGGGATGACGCCAGAGAAGGTCGGCTGCGTTGGCTCTGCGTTTCTGTATTCGAAGGAGCGGGCCACACCTATCATCCGCTTCGCCTTCTCGGGGAGTGGACTGCGTTCATTCGTTTTTTTCGAATATTTTTGAATCCAAAGATGGAGGCGTATTCTGCATATAGAATGGCGTGTTTCGCATATCAGTGTCGAGTGGTGACGGTCTACATTTGAACCATGTACAACGCAAAAGCATTCTCTGCTGCCAGTGCGTCATCGCCGCTTGCATCCACTACGATCGCGCGGCGCGATCCAACCGAAACGGACGTGCAGATTGAGATTCTCTTCTGTGGCATATGTCACTCAGATCTGCACCAGGTTCGCAATGAGTGGAGCGGGGTGATGCCCACGGTCTACCCCTGCGTTCCGGGCCACGAGATTGTAGGGCGTGTGACCAAGACCGGCTCCTCGGTAAAGAAGTTCAAGACCGGCGACGTTGTCGCGGTTGGCTGCATGGTTGACTCCGACGGTACGTGCGAGGAGTGCAAGGCGGGGCTGGAGCAGTTCTGCCACAACTTGACGCTTACTTACAACTTTCCTGACAAGCACACCGGTGGCGTCACGTATGGCGGCTATTCGGACAGCGTTGTCGTGGACGAGCGATTTGTTCTGAGAGTGCCGGATAATCTTGATCCCGCGGGCGCTGCACCTTTGCTCTGTGCCGGTATTACTACCTTTTCGCCGCTGCACCACTGGGGCGTGACGAAGGGCAAGAAGGTTGGCGTTGTGGGCCTTGGCGGCCTTGGCCACATGGGTGTGAAGTTCGCACATGCGCTGGGTGCGCACGTTGTGTTGTTTACGACGTCGCCTAACAAGAAGGACGATGCTCTGCGTCTGGGAGCGGATGAGGTTGTGATCTCACGCAATGCAGATGAGATGGCGAAGCATGCGGGCAGCTTCGACTTTATCCTTGATGCGGTGTCGGCTGACCACGATATCAACGCGTATTTGAATCTGCTGCGCCGCGATGGGAACCTCTGCCTGGTGGGTGCACCGGAGAAGCCGCTGTCGGTGGCTGCGTTCGGCTTGCTGTTTGGCCGTCGGAGCCTGTCGGGTTCGCCGATCGGAGGCATCGCGGAGACTCAGGAGATGCTTGATTTCTGCGGCAAGAACAACATCACTTCGGACGTGGAGATCATTCCGATTCAGAAGGTCAACGACGCTTACGAGAGGTTGCTGAAGTCTGACGTAAAGTACCGGTTCGTCATCGATATGGCCTCTCTGAAGGGTGCAGCGTAGTTTTCGATGAGTAAACACTTTCGGATCCCCGGCCGTCTGTCTGCGAAGTTGATTGAGTCGGGAGTTCGTGTGTCTTCTGTCTTGCAGAGTGCGGGGTTGCCGTCGGGGCTACTCGATCAACCTCGCATTCTCGTGACGACAGAGGAGTTCTTTGCGCTGTGGCGGGGGATCGGGCAGGTAAGCTCGGACCCCTCCATCGGGCTTGCGTTGGGAACGGCGAAGAAGTCGGAACACTTCGATCCGGTGGTGCTTGCGGCTCTTTCGACGAGTAATTTTGGGGACGCGATGCGTCAGATCGCTCGCTATAAACAGCTCTCTTGTCCGGAGGAGGTTGTGCTTGAGCCGGGGGATAAGGAGTGGGCGGTTCAGTTTCGCTGGTTGCTGGCGAATGAAGAGGAGCCTGCGGTGCTGACCGATCTGTGCTTCGCGTGGGTGCTTTCGATTGCGCGGCATGGAACGGGGATGCGGATTTCGCCGATACGTCTTGAGCTGCAGCGACCGCGTGCGAATGCAAGGGTTCTCGAGCGGCACTTTGGCTGTCCCGTGGTGTTTGGTGCGGTGCGAAACGCGATTGTGTTTCACGCGTCGGATGCTGAGTTACGCTTTGTGACTCGTAATGCTGAGCTGCTGGCGATGCTTGCGCCGCAACTGGATGAGGAGTTGAAGCAGCATAAGGGCGAGGGGAGTTTTCCTGAGCGCGTTCGCGCGACGATTCAGCGCAAGCTTACGGGGAGTCGTCCGAAGATGCAGGAGATTGCGCGTGAGCTTCATATCAGCTCTCGCACGCTGCAGCGGCGGTTGCAGGATGCGGGCTCGAGTTTTCAGAAGGCTCTGGAAGAGGCGCGGCACCAACTGGCGCGGCACTATCTTACGAATTCGCTGCTGGAGTTGAGCGAGACGGCGCACTTGCTGGGGTATGAGGATTCGAACTCGTTTGTGCGGGCGTTTCGTGTGTGGGAAGGTGTTCCGCCGGCGCACTGGCGAGGAACGCAGCGGGAAAAAGCTGCGTCGTAAATTCTGCGCGGACTGGGTGAAGGTCGGCTGTTGGGCTCGGTCGTTTAGGCTGGTGGGATGGCTTTGTTTTGTGATGTGGCTCTGCCGGTGCCGCTGGACCAGACGTTTACCTATGCGGTGAACGGTATGGTGCCAGTCGTGGGGGCGCGGGTGCTGGTGCCGTTCAGCGGGCAGAGGCTGATGGGCGTGGTGGTGAGGGTGCATGAGGATGCGCCGGTGGAGGAGTTTGAGATCAAGCCGGTGCAGCAGGTGCTCGACGACGCCGCGCTGCTGCCGGATGAATTGATGAAGCTGGCCGCGTGGATCGCGCAATACTACGTCGCTCCCTTGGGTGAAGTGCTTCGCGGGATGCTGCCGCTGGCGGCGGAGGTGAAGCGGCATTTTTCTTACCGGATCGCCGAACAGGGGAGAAAGGTGCTGTATGAAGGCGCGATGAAGGGGTCTTCGCGACGATCTAAGTTGTCGGTGGAGGAACAGAATCGCGAGTACTCGGTGCTGAATTATTTGGAGGGTGGTGAGGCGGCGAAGATGTCGGCGCTACGGTCGGCTACGGGCGCGAATAAAGGACTGCTGGAGGGGATGGTCAGGAAGAAATGGCTGGTGCGCGAAGTGGTTGCGGAGGAGAGAGACGCGCGACGGCTGGAGAAGGTGGCAGTGCTGGTGGCGGAGGCGAGGCTGCCAAAGTTGAATGAAAATCAGACGGCGATTCTGGCCGAGCTCGCGGCGGTGGGTGGGCGAATGCGCGTGCGCGATCTGCGGTTGAGGTTGTCGAGGGCTGGGGTTCCTGAGTCTACGCTGGGAACGCTGGTGAAGCGTGGGCTGGTGGTGGTGGAGGAGGTTGCAGAGGAGTTTCACCTGGGCGGCGTGGGCGCGCATGGGAAGAAGCATGCGCATGAACACGCATTGAATGAGGCGCAGATGGAAGCCCTCGGGACGATTGCGGCGGCGATGCAGAAGGGTGGGTTTCGGCCACATCTGCTGTATGGAATTACGGGGAGCGGTAAGACCTCGGTTTATTTTGCTGCGATGCGGAGGGCGCTTGATGCAGGGAAGTCGGCGTTGCTGTTGGTGCCGGAGATCGGGCTGACGCCTGCGATGGCGGGGCAGATGGTCGCGGCGTTTGGGGGCGAGGTCGCGTTGCTGCACTCACAACTGACGCCCGATGAGCGGGCTGAGCAGTGGCACAGGATTCGACGGGGTGAGGCGAGGATCGTGGTGGGGACGCGGTCGGCTGTGTTTGCGCCGATGGTAGATTTGGGGCTCATCATCGTGGATGAGGAGCACGACTCGAGCTACAAGCAGGAAGAGACGCCGCGGTACCACGGGCGTGATGTTGCGGTGATGCGGGCGAAGTTGAACGACGCAGTGGTGGTCCTGGGGTCAGCGACGCCGTCGCTTGAGAGTTGGGCGAATGCGGAGAAGGGACGGTATGCGCGGATAGAGATGCGCGCTCGCGTGGCAGACAGACCGCTGCCGCTGGTGGAGTTGGTGGATATGCGAGAGGAGTTTCGCGAGACGGGGCAGGAACAGATCTTTTCAAGGAGACTGATCGAAGAGACGCAGGCGACGTTGGACCGTGGCGAGCAGGTGATCTTGTTGTTAAATCGGCGTGGGTATTCGTCGACGGTGCTGTGCCGTAGTTGCGGAGAAAAGATCGAGTGCGAGAACTGCGCGGTGTCGATGACTTATCACAAGCCTGTGAGCGGGAACGATGCGATTGCGCAGCCAGGGCAGCGGCTGGAGTGTCACTACTGTGGGTCGCGCCGGTCGGTGCCGAAGGCTTGTCCTAAGTGTGAGAGCGAACATCTTTATTTTCTTGGGGCGGGATCGCAGCAAGGGGAAGAGAGGCTGCAGGAGCTATTTCCGACGGCGCGGATAGGGCGGATGGATCGCGATACGGTGCGCGGGAGGAGCGACATGGAACGGCTGCTGGCGAGGCTTCATGGAGGCGAGATCAATCTGCTGGTGGGCACGCAGATGATCGCCAAGGGGCATGACATTCATGGAGTAACGCTGGTGGGCGTGATCGGCGCGGACTTTGCGCTGGGTCTGCCGGATTTTCGCGCGGCAGAGCGGGTCTTCCAACTCCTCACGCAGGTTTCAGGGCGGGCGGGGCGGGGGGATCTGATCGGCAAAGTGCTGGTGCAGACCTATCATCCCGATCACTATGCAATTCAGTTTGCGTCCAAGCATGATTACCCGGGGTTTGTGGCGAAGGAGATGCAGTACAGGCGATGGATGCACTATCCGCCATTTGCGGTGCTGGCGAACGTGGTGATCCAGAGCGAGAAGCTGGAGGAAGCTACGGCCTGGGCGGGGACGTTGGGGCGATGGTTTCAAAAAGCCCGGCTGGATAAGGTGAGAGTTCTGGGTCCGGCGGCCGCGCCGATTGTGAAGCTCAAGCGAATCTATCGCTTTCACTTTGTGCTGAAGGCGGAACGACGGCAGACGCTGGGCGAGACGCTGCGGGCGATGCTCGCGTATGCCGAGACGCAAGGGATCGGGCGCCGTAGCCTTGTGGTCGACGTGGATGCGGTTCACTTGATGTGACGCTGCATCGACTGCGCTGAATTGTTGGGGAGGTTTGTTAAGTTGCTTAGTCGAGCAAGTGCAGTTCTTTGCCCGGCTTGAAGCGGACTGCTTTGCCTGGAGCAATCGTTACTTCGGCTCCGGTCCGTGGGTTGCGACCGATTCCGGTTTTGCGCGGCTTGACGGTAAATACACCAAAGCCGCGGAGTTCAATGCGGTCGCCAGCGATAAGAGTCGCCTTCATGCTTTCAAAGATCGCATCGACAGCCGACTCTGCTTTTGTCCTTGGAAGGCCGGTTCTTTCTACCACCCTCTGTATGAGATCCTGCTTAATCATTTGGGCCGCCCTTGGGCTGTAATTTGTTTGAAACTGGATGCTGACCTGGTAGTACGGTGATGTTAGAAACTCAAACTCAGATTGTCAACGAAAGAACGCTACCGTAAGATGAAGAATCTAATGACGCAATGGGGCCTGGTAGACTGCCGCACCCAATTTACACCCTTCTGCGACAATTAGGGATACCACCTTCTGCGACAATTGAAGAAATTTCAAAAAGCAGGACCGAAGGGGAACACCAGAGTGGCAATTAAAAGCGACCGTTGGATTCGCCAGCAGGCGATCGAACACGGAATGATCTCTCCATTTAGCGAAAAACAGGTTCGAGAAGGTGTTATCTCGTATGGACTCTCCTCTTATGGATACGATCTGAGGGTCTCGGACGAGTTCAAGATCTTTACCAACGTCAACAGCGCGATCATCGACCCGAAGGCGTTTGACGAGCGCTCGTTTGTGACGGTACAGGCCGAAAGCGTGATCGTTCCGCCAAACTCGTTTGCCCTGGCTCGGTCGATCGAATATTTCAAGATCCCTCGCGATGTGCTGACGATTTGCGTGGGAAAGTCTACGTATGCGCGGTGCGGGATTATTGTGAACGTGACGCCGTTTGAGCCGGAGTGGGAGGGTTTTGTAACTCTCGAGATTTCGAACACAACTCCGCTGCCAGCTCGCGTTTATGCGAACGAGGGGCTGTGTCAGATTTTGTTCTTTCAGTCAGATGAGGTCTGTGAGGTCAGCTACGCAGACCGTAAAGGAAAGTATCAAAATCAGCAGGGAATCGTTTTGCCGAAGCTGTAGACGGGTTACGATCTTTTGAAGCGCTGATGACGGCCTACTAAACGCTGGATGTTGAGTAAAGGGGCTGCGCAGTCGATGAAGGACAAGCAGGTGAAGAAGGACAAGGGAGCTCTGCGCGTCGGCCTTGTGGCGGCGGACCCTTTACGGGTGTTGGGGCTGCAGACGATCTTCCCCGACGGCGGCTCGGTGGAGATCGTTCCTCTGTCGGTCCCGGGCGCTCTGGATGCGTCGGGCGTATCGCTGATTATGATCGATTCGGCTTGTACAGAGCACATCTTCGAGCTGCTGGATACGTTTCGTCGAAGCCGTCCGCGGTTCAGGGTGATCGTGCTGGGGCTTGATGAAAGCCAAGAGCATATCCAACGCATTATTGGTGCCGGGGCGAAGGGTTACCTCGCCCATTCTGCGAAGGAGAGCGAGATTCGGATGGCAATCGACGTGGTGCAGGACGGGTCGGTGTGGGCTCCGCGGAAGGTGCTGGCGCGGTTGCTGGACTCGTCTTCGGCCGAATCAAAGGTCACTGCCAAACCGGTGAAGCAGCCTAAGTTCACCAAGCGGGAGCTGGAGGTGCTGCGGTTACTGGCCGCTGGGCACCCTAATCCGGCGATCGGCCGTGAGCTCGGCATCGACGTGAATACCGTGAAGAAGCATGTCGGCAACTTGATGCGGAAGGTGGGCGTTGATAACCGGATCGCCTTGTCGGTTCAGGCGGTGAACGAGAAGATGTTGCTGAAGCAATTAACCTAGCGGTTTCTGTCGAAGAATTTGATGACCCAGGACGTTTGTCTCTTGCCCTATTTTTGGCAAGTGCTGATACAAGTAAACTTAGGCGCAGTTTTGGCGATAATCTACTGTTAATCATTGAGTTAACAAAACCTGCTCAAAGGTGTACCCACCTTCGTACCGTTGTGATCGAAGGTAATGTGGAGCAAAGTACTAACAAGCAACACAGACCTGGGAGAGGGGTTGTAGAGATAGCGTCGGAGTTCTACCGACATTATCTCTACAACCCCCATTTTTTTGCGCGTATAGGCGTATCTCGGGATATCCTAATCGTCGTTCTGGTGGGACAACCTCGAGTGCATTTCAGCCGTCCTATATATTGTTGGAAATAGGCAGCTTGTTGGGCCCCCTCCAAAATACAGAATGATAGACGTGAAAGGGATAACGATAATGCTCAAGAAAATTTCGGTGGCTCTCTGTGGTTTGGCGATGATTGCTGGTTCTCTGTCGGCGCAGGCGGAAGGCGATAAGGCAAAGGTTGCAGAGCGTCTGTCAGCTGCCGGCCAGGTACTCAATGAGATTATGGCGACGCCAGATAAGGCTATCCCGGGTGGAATCCTGGCTGGCGCATCGTGCGTCGTGGTGATTCCGAGCTACAAGAAAGGTGCTTTTGTTGTCGGCGCCCAGTACGGACAAGGCGTTGCGACCTGCCGTACACCAAGCGGAAAGTGGAGCGCTCCGGTATGCGTTCAGTTGGCCGGCGGTAGCTTCGGATTTCAGATCGGCGGACAGGCGACGGACCTGGTGCTGATCGCGATGAATCAGCAGGGCCTGCAGGACATGCTGAAGAATAAGTTCAAGCTCGGCGCGGACGCTGCTGCTTCAGCCGGACCGGTGGGACGCAATGCGCAGGCAGGAACGGATTGGAAGTTGAATGCTGAGTTCCTTAGCTACTCTCGCAGCAAGGGGCTGTTTGCAGGTATCAATCTGGACGGTACGGTGCTTTCGCAGAACCAGGATGACACGCGCGCTCTGTATGGAAATGATGTTCAGTTCGACCAGATTCTCGGCGGCAAGCAGGTAACGCCGGTCGAGGCTCGTCCTTTCGTCCGGACGGTGGCGAAGTACTTTGTCGCTGCTCGAAATAATTAACAACTCCTTGTTTGATTACGGAGGGGGCGGCTTAATCGGCCGCCCTTTCTGTTTTTGCTGCGGCAGAGGTTGGAATCGGTAGACTAGAGGCTTGAGCAAAGTCACGCAAAAAGAGGAGATTGAAGCGGAGGTAAGCTTCCGCGAACGGGTTGAGTTTGCCGTTGTATGGGTAGCGGTTCACTTCATGCGACTGCTTCCGCGTGGACTTGCCAGGTTGGTGGGCACAGGGGTCGCTGGGATTGCGTATCGCCTGCTGGGGCGGCTGCGGGGAGTTGGGACGAAGAATCTGAAACTCGCGTTCCCGGAGATGTCCGAGGCGGAGCGAGAGAAGATTTTGCGTTCGGTGTATCGCAATCTGGGGAGGCTGCTGGCCGAGTTCTGCCTGATGTCGGGATATGCGCCGCAGGGGGCGAGTCGCTTCATTCGATATGAGGGACTCGAGAACTATCTGGCGGCTCGCGAGCGCGGGAAGGGAGTGCTGGTGTTGACCGGACACCTGGGTGCGTGGGAGCTGTCGAGTTTTTATCACTCGCTGATGGGGATGCCGATGGGAGTGGTGATTCGGCGGCTGGACAACTCACTGGTGGATGAGTTTGTGAATCGCATTCGCTGCCTGCATGGAAATCGAGTGATCCATAAAGATGACTTTGCGCGGGGCCTGATTGCATCGATGCGAGCAGGCGAGACAGTGGGAATTTTGATGGATACGAATATGACTCCTCCGCAGGGAGTGTTTGTGCCGTTCTTTGGTGTGGAAGCGTGTACGGCGTCGGGGATGGCGCGGATCGCGGCGAAGACAGGCTCGGCGGTGGTGCCGGGGTTTCTGTTGTGGGAGGAGAGCGAGCAGAAGTATGTGCTGCGCTTTGGCAAAGAGCTTGACGTGGTCAGTACCGGAGATTCTGAAACGGATGTAGTTACAAATACAGCGGCGTTTACCGCGGCGATTGAGCGGACGATTCGGCAGTATCCTGATCAATGGCTGTGGATGCATCGGCGATGGAAGACGCGCCCGCCGGGAGAAGGGGGAATCTACTGATGGCAACGATGAGTAAGGTGGCGGACTGGGTTGGAGTGAGCGCGCCGCTGCTGGAAGTGGAGGTTGAAGTTGTTTCAAGCATCGAGGACGCGCATGGAAACTCGGTGGTGTTTGCCGTGGAGGGCGAGACGCTGCGACGGGCGTTGGCGTCGAAGGCTGGTGTGATCCTGGCCAGCAGAAAGCTGGAGTCGGCGGAACTGCCGCTCGATCCACGGGTTTTGTGGGTGAAGGATGCTAGGTATGCCTTTGCGGTGGTGGCGCGCAGACTTGTCGGCGGCGGTGTGCGCGAAGGAGTGCATGCATCCGCGGTGATGGGGCAGAAGGTTGCGATCGGCGTAGGGACTTCGATAGGGCCCGGAGCCGTACTTGGTGACGGTGTCGCGATTGGGAGTGGATGCACGATTGGACCGCGGGTCACGATCTACGCGGGGACGGTGTTGGGGGATCGTGTCGTGGTGCAGGCGGGGGCCGTGCTTGGGTCGACGGGGTTTGGATATGTGCGGAGCGAGGAGACGGGGGAGTATCTCATCTTTCCGCAGCAGGGAAGGCTAATCGTCGAGAACGATGTGGAGATTGGCGCGAATACTACGATCGATCGTGGAGCGCTTGGTGAGACGCGGATCGGGCGTGGAACCAAGATCGATAATCTTGTGCACATAGGACACAACTGCGTGATTGGAAAGAACGTGATCATTGCGGCGCAGACGGGGATCTCCGGGTCGAGCGTGGTCGAAGATGGTGCGATTCTAGGCGGCCAGGTAGGGATTGGAGAACACGCAACTGTAGGCGCGGGCGTGATCCTAGGCGGTGGTGCCGGGGTGCTGAGCGGAAAGAAGATGCGTGGGGCGGGAGAGGTGTTCTGGGGCCGGCCCGCGCGGCCTTTGAAGGAGTATCTGCGGGATCTGGCGAAGTTGAAACACAGATGATTGTGGCTTGTGCTGTGGATCGTGGTGAGTGATGGCGATTATTGTCGTTGGTGGGCATACGCGAAATATCGGCAAGACGAGCGTGATGGCGGGGTTGATCGCCGCGATGCCGGAGATGCATTGGACTGCGTTTAAGATCACCCAGTTTGGACACGGGATGTGCTCGGCTAACGGCGAGCCGTGCGACTGCGAGACAGCGGAGCATACGGTTGCAGTGAGTGAGGAGCGTGTCGGTGGGGACGCTACAACTGACTCCGGACGGTATCTGGCCGCGGGAGCGGTGCGGTCGTTCTGGGTGAGGACTCGGGCCGGAGACTTGTCGGGGGCGATGCCGCGCATTCGGAAAGAGATTCAGCAGGCAGAGAATGTGGTTATTGAGTCGAACAGCATTTTGCGATTTCTGCGCCCTGATCTTTACCTCAGCGTGCTCGATCCCGAGACGGCGGACTTCAAAGAGTCGGCGAAGTACTTTTTGGATAGGGCAGACGCGGTGCTGGCCGTCGAAGGTGTGCTCGGGAGACCGGAATGGAAGGGAGTTTCGTTGAAGCTGGTGGAGGGAACGCCGGTGCTGGCGATGCGCCCGCCGGTTTATGTGACTGAGGAAGTTGTGAGATTTGTGAGAGACCGACTGCGAACCAGGGCAGCCGTTTAATCTGCGTCCAAAACAAAG
>CAZZZG010000059.1:0-25609 GCA_964658525.1 uncultured Edaphobacter sp. | reverse complement strand
TCGGTCACGCTCGTCCGCATCTTTGCCAACCGCGGCGCACTCAAGGGAGGAAGCTAGTGGGAGTCGGCATTTTAGTTGAGGATTTGAACGCGTGGTACGGCACGACGCACACCCTGCAGGACATCAACCTGCACATCCCCGCGAACCACGCCACCGCGCTCATCGGTCCGTCCGGCTGCGGCAAGTCCACATTTGTCCGCTGTCTCAATCGCATGCACGAGACCAATCCCATTGCCCGCGCAACAGGTGTAGTCAAGATGGGCGATATTGACATCTATAACGATGCCTCTCCGGTTGAAATCCGTCGTCGCGTCGGCATGGTCTTCCAACGTCCCAACCCCTTCCCGACCATGTCCATCTACGACAACGTCGTCAGCGGCCTCAAGCTTAACGGCTTCCGCAACCGCCGCATCCTCGATGAGACGGTCGAGCGTTCGCTCAAACAGGCGGCGCTTTGGGAAGAGGTTAAAGACGATCTAAAGAAGAAATCCGGCGCTTCGCTTTCAGGCGGCCAACAGCAGCGCATGTGCATTGCCCGCGCACTTGCTGTCGATCCTGAGGTGTTGCTGATGGACGAACCGGCTTCCGCGCTGGACCCCGTCTCAACTTCCAAGATCGAAGACCTGATCTTTCAGCTCAAGAGCCAATACACCATCGTTATCGTGACGCACAACATGCAGCAAGCGGCCCGCGTCGCCGAGAACACGGGCTTCTTTCTCAACGGCAAGATGGTCGAGTTCGACTCCACCCACAAGATCTTCACGAATCCGCGAGACAAGCGAACGGAAGACTACATCACCGGGAGGTTTGGCTGATGCGCGTCAAGTTTCATCAGAGCCTTGACGAGTTGAAGGAAAAGCTTCTGGTCATGGCTGGGATGGCCGAGCAGGCGATCCAACGGTCCATCGAAGCCTACCGGACACGCGATCTTTCGATTTGCGAACTTGTCTTCCGCGCCGAACCCTCTATAAACCGTCTGGAGCGCGAGATCGACCAGATGGCGCTTGACCTGCTTGCCATGGAACAGCCCATGGCCATCGATCTTCGCTTTATTCTTTCAGTGATCCGCATCAACGCCGATCTTGAAAGAGTAGGAGATCAGGCGGTCAATATCGCCGTGCGCGTACGCGAGATGGGCGCCTTCGCGAACATCGATCTTCCAGTCGATATTCCTAAACTGGCCTCTCTGTCTTCCGCTATGGTGCGGAAGTCGCTCCAGGCCTTCATTGAAGGCGATGCCGAACTGGCAGAGTCTGTTCTGCGACTCGACGATCAGGTCGATGAGATGAATGATGCTGCGTTCTACGCACTTAGCACTCTCATCAAGGAAAAGCCTGAACTGACTCCGCAATCGCTCAACGCACTTATCATTGCGCGCAATCTGGAACGCGTCGGCGATCATGCCACGAATATTGCCGAAGATGTAATCTTCTGGGTTCGCGGCGCGGACGTTCGTCATAGCAATAATGCTCTCTAGGGAACGATTTGTGAGTCTGTTTCAGGCGTCCACCAAATGAGCTTGGGCAACATCGGGTAGTACAAACCCACCCGCAGCTTTCCGCTGGTTAAGCGATCTTTCATCATTCGGGCATAAACCTTCATCTGGTCCGTGTACTTTGCTCGTTCTTCCATCAGAAATTCATCAACTCGTTCGCGCCCATGCGTTGCCGTTTTGTAGTCGATGATCCAGAGATAGTCAGACCCGGGTTCCATCGGTTTGGATCCACCATGAAAAATCCGATCCAGTCGGACGCTGCTTCGAGTATCTCCCCACGCGGTTAGCGCAAATTCGTTCGAAGCCTGAGCTTGCCTGCTCAGTACCCACCGTCCGGCTTCATCTTCCAACATGTTGGTGAGAGCTGTCTTTACCCGTCGTGCGAGCCGCTCGATGACGACCGGTTGCAGCCCTTCTCCTCGGAGCAAGGCTGCAATTCGCGGCGTCCATGATTCCACTTCGGCCAGTAAGGCTTCAACATTTATTCCTTCTGTCAGTCTCTTCGCTATTACCTCCAAAAATGCATGTACTGCAGTCCCAAAAGCACGAGCTTCGAAGGAGCCTTCAGGCCTCTCAAAATTTGCAAGCGCTGGTGTACTCGCATCTTCACCGTAGGAGAGTCTCCGTCCGACTAAAAATCTTGATTCTGGCTTGAATCCGATCGGGAGACGTTGGAGAATTGCAGGTCGCATCGCTTCATCGGTGGCGGCCGCAATGTCGCCGACGAACCCCTCATCTTCTTGCGGCAACGGAAACATCATGGGTAGCTGATTGACGTGCTTCGAGGCAGGCACGTCGGTAAAGTGTCGTTCTGCCGCGGGCCACGCAGTAGCCAGCAGGCTCCCATAAGGACGATTGATCTCTCCGTTCGCTTTTGTTTTAGGAGACGCGAATAAGTGTAGTTCCTCGCGCGCCCGAGTGCATGCGACATAGAAGAGCCTCTTCCTCTCAGCGGACTCTTTTGCCTTCTCCATGCTCTTCAACCAGTCGTTCAACGCCCTTGAGCCTTCGCCGCGACCCACAATCGGCGCCAGCATGATATGCGCTGCCTCGACATCTCCGGAATCAATCTCACTCCAGTTCAGCAGTTTTTCGCGATTCGCCGGATCTTTCTTCTGCAACCCCGGGACTATCACGACGTCCCATTCGAGACCCTTAGACTTATGGATCGTCATAAGATCGACTGCCCAACCGCCTGCTGGAGGTTGGGCGTAGAGTTTATCGAGCCGCCGCTTCAGTAAATTAACTTCAATCGTTCCGGCCTCCTTTTCCACTTCATCCAGAAGCTGGAGATACCTTCGTGCATTGCCGAGTTCCACAGGTTTTAAGGACGCATCGCCGCCCAATGATCGCCACGTCTTCTCTACCCATTGAGCGGTGCTGCTCACCGAACGATTTTCCTCCGCAGCCTGCAACACGGGCCATACGCGCATCAGTCTTGCGTAACTCTCTTCAGCCAGCAGGTCTGCCCGCTCTGCGATTGCGTCTCCGATGCATCGCTCAGACCAGATGGGATCATCCGCGCCTGCCAGCAAATGCAGATCGGCCCGCCCAAGGCCGCACCACGGAGCGTGCAGCACCGCAAGCCACGCCACGC
Organism: uncultured Edaphobacter sp.; assembly: GCA_964658525.1. Classification (GTDB taxonomy): domain Bacteria; phylum Acidobacteriota; class Terriglobia; order Terriglobales; family Acidobacteriaceae; genus Edaphobacter. Next base: position 22,517 of record CAZZZG010000059.1, on the reverse strand, counting down.
GATCGGCCGGGTGCATCAGCGCTCTGGTCAGTGCAAAGAGATCAAGAACCTCTTGCCTCTCACCCAGCGCCTCGATATCCACTGCACGGAACGGTATCGCTCCTTTCGACTCGTTCTTCAATTCATTCACGATATCCATAAGGAGATTGCGACTTCGCACCAGCACCGCCAGCTTCCATGGTTCATTCCGCCCCTCAGGGAGCGGCCTGGCGCGCCAATCTTCGACAATGGTTCGGACCTGTTGAGCCTCGCGCTTGGTTTGCCGCCGCTGTGCTTTTTTTGCTGCCTCCGTCGACACTGCCGGGGCGAGCACACGCGCATGCCACACGAGATTCAGTGAGCCACTCCGCGAAGGTCCACGCACCGCTTTTGCCTCGACATACGGCACTTCCTCGGGGTTTTCCCTACTCACGTTACGGGGAAATAGCAGCGAGAAATCGTCATTGAACGCTTCAACAAGATTCCTTTGCGAGCGGAAGTTAGCCGTCAACTGTAATCTGCTCAGTGGTAAGTCTCCTAGAAACTCCGTCTGCATTGTTGTCACAAACCGCTCGACGCGCGCTTGCCTGAAGAGATAGATCGATTGTTTTGGATCGCCTACGAGAAACACGGTCTGACTGTGACCGTCCCACCTTTGCGTGAGGAGTTGAATCAACTCGTACTGGCTGGTGGACGTGTCCTGCATCTCATCCACAAGAAGATGCTGAAGCCTCATTCCCCACGCTTTGTTCAAATCGGCGACCGCACCTTCCCTTCGTAGCGCCACTTGCGCCAGCAGTCCAAGCTCCGCAAAATCGCACTCTCCACGACTTGCGAAGACTAGTTGCAATTCAATCAACGCTCGATTCAAAACACGAAAGAGCGCCTTCGCAACGGCCCACTGCTCATCGGGATACTTGGCCGACGGAAGGCTCTTTACATTCTTTATCGCTTCAAGCACATCGTCGCGGTGCCACAGCTGTTGTACTAGAAGTCTCAATTGCTGGGCATGATGTTTTTCAATTTTGAAGCCGAGATGATTGCGCGCAGCGGCTACCCTCCATTTCGATTCCTTCGTCGCGAGGAGGTGGACCAAAGCTCGCCAGTGCTCGAGATGCTCGGCAGCCACGTGCGGCGCGGTATGCAGGCCTGCACATGGCGCGATCGGAGAGGGTTCGTCTTTATAGCCTTCGGCGTGCCCCATCTCACCGGCAAGCGAGGCCAACTCCTGCAGTATATCCGGCGGAAAGCTCAACGACAGCCGCGTGAGCCCGGCACAGACGGCCTGCTCCAGTGCAAGTTCCAGGCGGGGCAACACCATTTCATCCAGAAAGGCGTCTTCCAGTTGTTGTCTTCCCAGCGGGACCAACTCCCCCCACTGGTTGCGCGCCGGCAGCATCTCCATCACCAGTCGCTCACACTCGCGGAGACTGCCGTCGCGATGCAACAACACCGTCCGCAGAGCGGCATCCAACTCCGCATCGTTCCCGCCGAGTTGCATTAGTGTCTCTCTCGCTGCTTCGCGATACATCAACGTCGGATCTTCGACCGGAGTCTGCTGCCCGCCACCGCCTGAGAGCACCGGCAGCAATCGCGCCACCTCCCCACATACGGAATCGATCGTGCGGATATTTAATCTACGGGGTTGTTGCAGCAACTCCCAGCCGAGGGAAGCGTTGCGGCGGAGCACAGCTTCTGCCAGCGCCCGAGTCTCACGATCAAAGGCTGAATCGCTCTTCACAGGTTCTTGCCGGGAAGCACTCTCCAGGTAAGAGATTACGCGCTCCCGCATTTCGGCCGTTGCTTTGACGGTGAACGTAATTGCCAAAACCTGACTGGGATCTTCAACATTCTCATCGGCGAGTAGCTTTAGATAGCGTTGGATGAGGAGGCCAGTTTTACCTGATCCCGCGGGCGCCTCTACAATCCATGATCGTCGGATATCGAGCGCTCGCTCTCGCGCTCGCCAGTCTGGTGGTCGTTTGCTGCTCGTCGTTTCTGGAAGAGAGTTTCCCTCTGCAATATCAAACAGATCACCCACGGCTTACCTCTGCCCATGAGCTTTCGTCCTGCTCATCGTCTTCTTCGAGTATCGAGACGTCGAGCCGACAGAGGAGTCGCTGTTCGCAGTGAGTGCAGCTTCCCGGATACGTCTTCGGCTGGACACGGGCTTCACCCGAAGAGAACTCTTCCGCCAGCGTTACCAGCACCTCTCTCCATCGTTCTATTTGAGCTTCGAGTGTAGGTGCCTCTCTCAGCTTGCTTGGTTTCGGGAGTATGCCGTCACACGTCGCGTATCCCTTAAGGCCGCGGTCCCCTCCCGCCCGGACAAGGCCGAACGCGACACCCCGCAATTGATCCTCCTGCGTGAGAATTGCATATAACGGAAGCTGCGGAGCATCGGGTCTCGACGTCAACCAGTCATTTGGTGAAGCGGAACCCGTCTTATAGTCGATCAGAACTTCACCACCCTCTACTACGTCGACGCGGTCCAGACGCACGTTCAGGCGCAGCGGACCCACGCGGACATCGTCAAGTTTTTTCTCGCTGAGCTTCACCTCGAAGGGGAGTTCTCGCTCCAACTCCAGTTCCAACCACCCTGATAGAAGTTTGCGCAGCCTCTTTCGCTGCACATCGATATAGGCCTCGTCCCAATCGGTCGCAATTGCCTCTGCTGTTTTCTTTAGAGCTTGAGCGATGCACCACTCCAACACTTCGTCACGTTCCTCAGTGTTCATCGATCGCAAAGTATCCTGCGTTTTGACCTCGTTCCAGAAGTGCTCAAGTGCATGGTGTACTACCGTGCCGCTCACTCTCGCATCCATTCCAGGTTCGATCGACTCGACCTCTGACGACCACAGTCTCTGTTCTGCAAAAGCACGAAAACCGCACGCTGCCTGGAGTTCCAGAACTCTTGCGCCGCCGCGAAGTACCTTGTCCGGGAGCGCCGGAACCACAGCGGAGTCCGCAACCTCTTCAAGTTCGACGATCGTTCGTGGCGGCTCATACTCTACAAACTCTGTTGCGCTAATCCCTTCCAGCCCGAGCGCGGTCAACAACGGCGAAGGGCGCTGTCCGCCCTCAGGAGACTCTTTCGCGTAGCTGAATGCGACTTTACCCGCGCTTGCAGCAATTCGTTCCGTGATCTTTCGCGCGTGTTCGTTGTCCAGAGACACACTCGTTCCAGGCATCTCTAATTCGCGTTGCAGATGCCAGGGCAGCAGGGAATTGCTGGTTGTCGCCATTGGCCATGTAAGCTCGCCAGCTCGCAAGAACCACATCGCGTCAAAGGTGCTTCCTGCGGCTTCGAGCGGACCCATCACTTGCACTGGAGCCCCTCGCGACTCCGGCGCAAACATGTTCTGGCGGGCGACTCTCTCCAGCGCGGAAAGCGCTGCTGCAAACCGGACTGGAACACCGTCAAAGTCCAGCGTTGTGAGCTCATCAAGGGCACTCTCCCACTTGCGCCGCGTTTGAAACGCGATACTGGTCTCTCCGCGCCCGGAGCCCCATTCCGATGCAACCAGAAACTCCCGCATCTGTTCTGCCCAATCTGCATGCGTCCTTGCGCTGAGACCTTGCAACCGGTTCGCAAGACGCAGCGCGGTTCGTAGGGTGCTAAGCAATCGAGAAAGCTGTTGTCGGCGCTTCGATCGCTCCATCATCTCGACCAGCCCAGCCAGTGATATTTCCGGTCGCAGTATTCGCGCTCTGCGGAGTTCAAAGGCATCGAACTCAGCGCGCGCACTTCTTTCTTCGCCAATCATTGCGAAGTAAGGCGACAATAACAACGCACTCACTCGTTCCAGAGGCAGCGGTTCCATGGACCAGCGCAGAAGATCGAAGGCGGCGGCAACCAAAGGGATCTCCGCTAGAGCCACGCCAACTGAGAACTCGTAGGGTCCAGTCTGTCTGTCGGTACAGATGTCTTCCAGCTCCGGTGCCAGAACTTCGCGAAATACCCGGTCGATTTCACTCCGCTCCTTGTCGAGCGCAGGCACAATCACCGCGACGGTCGCATCCGCGTTCTCCTCGAGAAATCTACGCATCCATCGCGCAGCAAGCAACAACTCCTGATGTTCTTCTTCTGCTTCCACGAGCACGCTACTCTGAGTGGCAACGGCTAGCCGAAGATCCTCGACCTGTACTCCCGCAGACCGAAGGGCATCCACCAGCCGTCTCTGTGCTGGAATCATATGATCGAACCCGACCAATACAACTTTCTTTGCAGTTAATTCGAAGAGGTCAGTTCCCGCAACGTTCTTCTCACACACGTCGCGTAGTTTGTCTTCCAACTGGGCCTGCGTGGCAAACCCCTCAATCTGGCATAGTCGTTCGAAAGCTCGCACCCATCGTTGAAACGACCGCGTGTCTGAACTTCCGATTGCTCCCCACAATCTCGATTGCCCGTCATAGGCAGAGAGGATGCGCCACGCCTCCGCGGCCATGACGGCCAGCGAATCGACACTTCGCAGACTTGCCAGTTCACCGTCAGCCTCGAGAACTGTCCTCCACACCACGTGTTCCTGCGACCGATTCAAAATCATCTCAGAGACATGACCCTCGACCAGGAGTCGATGCCAAATACTTGTCAGCCATGAGTCCCATGAAATGACCGCCGCCGGCACCCAGCTCGAGAGCCCCAACTCTCGATTGCGCCGATCCCATCCCCGCCGAAGACTCCGAGCGGCCCGCTGGTTGCTCGTTACAACGACTGCGCCCTGTTCCAACGCCTCAACAATTCCGTCTGGCAGCAATCCACGACCATTCATCCTTCGGTTATACGCCCACCATCGCAGGAAAAGCAGACCGCAGAATCAGTCTGCGATCGGCAGGGTTCGCGGCGCAAAAAGACTCATCACCAGCAACCCCAAAGCTGCCGCAAAGGGCAGAGCCAATGCCAACTGCAACGATCCGGTCTTCGTAGACAACACTCCCATCATCCACGGCAGCGCAGCCGCCCCGAGCCCGGAGACGGCCACTACAATTCCTGCCTGTCGAGCTGTAGGCCTTTCTGCGATCAGCAGCGCAAAAGTGGCCGGAAAAAACGGCGCCAAACTGAACCCGAGGAGCACCGCAAAGCCGGCAATCGTCATGGCCGAATGCGCCGTCGCTAACGCCACCGTGAAAACAGAGGCTAGCACCAGACTCCCACGTTGCGCCGTTTTTTCACCTACGCGGAGCATTACCGCCGAAGCGCCCAGACGGCCAAAGCTCAGCGCCATCCAAAGGAGGAGCGTCGTATACTCGCTCACCGCCAGTGTTTTATCGCCGTAACGCAATGCGAAGGTGGTCAGCCAGCCGCTCAGGCACGTTTCTAATCCGCCATAAAGCACGAGCAATCCAGCGAAATAAAGATATACTCGCCCACTCAACCCTACCTGAGGCCCAGCTTCTGCAGACGCGGCATCAGAGTCTTCGACATGGGAAGCCTCTCCGCGCATTTGCACCCATAACAGCGATACCCCGATCACAAATAGTCCCGCGAACCCCTTGAGCACTCCCCTCAGCGTAAAATACGGCAACAGCCATGCAGCCAGAAGCGCCGAAAACATGGCTCCCAGGCTGAACGAAAAGTTAAGAAGCGACAGCGCGGATCCCCGATGAGAGGTGAACCTGTGACCCGCCAGTATGTTGACCGACGTGATGATCTGTCCCAGACCAAATCCGCCCACGAATAAACCGACGGATCCCAGGCCCATCGAAGGAGCAACAGCGAATCCACCGAAGCCCACAGCACCCGCCACTAATCCCACATGAAGACTCTGTCGCAACTTCTTTGAAACCGTCACGCCACCGAGAAAGGCACCGCAGAACTTCGCCGTCATCAGCAGGCCGCTTTGCGAGTCCAGCATGTCCCATTGCTTTGCCAGCAGGGGAAGGATGGGCCCCAGCAGTGCGGTCCCAAGGCCGGCCAGCATCAACCCAAAGTGCATCAGCCCCAAAGAGGGTGCCTGCATCTTTCTTCGCTCCATCAATCGACCCCTGCGTAATCTCGCGTTTCAGCCATTATCATTGACGCAGGAGTCTGCCCGTGTCTCGCAAGCCTGTATTTGTTCTCGTCTTCTTTGCTCTTCTCGCCGGCTGCCGTCAAAACACCCAGCCTACTGTCTCCAAACAAGCTTCCGCCGCGCAGACCTTCACCATTCGCGGCAGAGTTGTCTCTACAGATGCCGCGCACGTCACACTCGATGGCGAAGATGTCCCCGGTTTCATGGAAGCAATGACGATGGATTACAAGCTCGCAGATCCCAGCGTCGTCAGTGAACTTCACCCAGGCGATCGCATTACTGCGAAGGTCCTTGCGAACAAGATCGGCGATGATTACGGAGATGTACGTCTCGACGATATTGTCGTCATCGCGCAGGCACGTCCCGACTATAAGCCTCCCGTCTCCTACCACGTCCCCGCAGCAGGCGATGTTGTCCCTGACTTCAAACTTCTAAACCAGAACGACCGCACAATCCATCTCGACCAGTTCAAAGGCAAGATCGTTCTGATGACGTTTATCTACACTCGTTGCCAGCTCGCAGATTTTTGCCCTCGCATGAGTCACAACTTCGCTGACATCGACAAAGCGCTTGCCGCCGATCCCGCCCTTTATAAGCAGACTCATCTCATCAGTGTCAGCTTCGACCCCACTTATGACACACCCAAGGTTCTTCGCAGCTATGGTGGCGCCTACACCGGCAACTATACCAACGAAAGATTTCTCCATTGGGACTTCGCGGCTCCCACAGTGAAAGAGTTGCCTGCGATGACACAATTTTTCAACGTCGGGGTCACCCCGGGTGACAGCAAATCTCTAACTCACTCACTCTCAACTGTTCTGATCGGCAAAGACGGAAAGATTGTTGATTGGTATCCCACCAATGAATGGAAGCCGGAAGAAGTATTGGCCGCAATAAAGAAGAGTGCCGCTTAGTTTCTAGACAACAAGGAGCCAGAAAGGTTCATCTGACTATCTGTGTGCAAGACGCACGGAGGTAGTTCACCATGAAATTCAGTCGACTTGCAGTTCCAGTACTTGCCATCTCACTTGCAACTCCAGGTCTCGCAATTGCTCAGTCCTACGCTTCGCCAGCACCAGGTTATGGACAGGCCGGTGGCTGGGACACTCCGCCGCAGGAGTTCAAGGACATTCAGCGTCAGGGTTATCACGATGGCATCGAAGGAGCACGGAAGGACTTCGACAATCATCGTCGGCCGGACGTAAACAATCGCGATGAGTATCGTCACCCGCACGTAGAAAGCAGCGCGCGTGCAGACTATCGTGAAGGATTTCGTCGCGGCTACGACACCGCGATGCAGCACCTGATGAACGGTCCACGATAAAAGCGAGCCATTCGGTCGGAATGCCCAGCCTTCCAGGCTGGGTATTTTTTGCCCGCTTGCAGGTGCAACTTTGTAGACTCTCAGCCTCACCCTTCAAGTATCCTGAGATGGCGCACTATCAAGGAGTTTCACCATATGGCAAAGCTCACCATCGGCTTCGGAGTACTGCTAATTTTGCTTGGCGTCACAGGTTACGTCACTACGGGAAGCGCCCACCCCACGGCACTGATTCCCGCAGGCATCGGCCTCTTTTTTGTTCTGTTCGGCATTATGGCTAACAGCGAAGACTCCAAGAAACGCATGCTCTGGATGCATATCTCTGTCACGGTCGCCCTGCTTGTGTTTCTGGGGATGATCCCCTCCGCAATCGACACGCTCAAGCTCTCCCGTGGTGTCTCATTTCCTCATCCGATCGCAGTCGAAGAGAAGGGGGCGCTTTGCCTCCTCAGCCTGATTTATGTGTTGTTTTGTGTCCGTTCTTTTATCTCTGCTCGCCGCGCTCGCCTTGTCTAGAGCTCTCCCAAGCGTAAACTCAACTTAGCTTATGTCCTCTTCCTTTGGTCCATCCAGCTTTGGCGGCGGTATGAAGTCCGTAGACCGCACCTCCCGCGGTACTAGCAGAGCTACGACAGCAGACCTCACAGCCTCACGTCCGAAGCCAAAGCTGACCAAGGTCATGCCGGAGGTGTGGAAGCTGGTCAAGCCGCGTAGGTGGCTTCTTGGCGGCAGCTTCTTATTGATGGTCGTAAACCGTCTCTGCAGCTTTGCCCTGCCGGTCTCCTCGCGTTACCTGATTAACAACGTGATGTACAAGCATCAGCTGAATCTGCTTCCGTGGATCATCGGCATCGTTGCCACGGCCACGTTTCTTCAGGGAGTTTCTTCCTACACGCTCACGCAGTTGCTTTCCACCGCCGGCCAGCGGCTTATTTCAGAGCTTCGAACCCGGGTTCAACGACACATTGGTCGCCTCCCCGTAGCTTTCTATGACGAAAACCGAACGGGCACGCTCGTCGCCCGCATCATGACAGATGTCGAAGGCGTCCGCAATCTGGTTGGGACTGGCCTGTTGGAGTTTGTCGGCGGCATTCTGACCGCGATCATTGCCTTCTGCATCCTGATCCGAATCAGCGGACGCATGACGCTGCTTACTGTCTGTATTCTGCTCGTCTTCGGTCTTATTCTGCAGAGAGCGTTCAAGACGATCCGGCCCATCTTCCGCGAACGCTCGAAGATTAATGCTGAGGTCACCGGTCGTCTTACCGAATCATTGGGCGGCGTGCGCGTTGTCAAGGGCTATCACGCTGAAGAGAGCGAAGCGCGCGTCTTTGCTCGCGGTGTCGAACGTTTGCTCAAGAACGTGATCAGTTCGATCACTGCTCAGTCTCTGATGACTCTCTCTTCCACGATGGTGCTGGGAGTCGTGGGTGGTCTGATCATGTACCTCGGCGCCAAGGAGATCGCTGCCCATCGATTGGACGTCGGTGGCTACGTGGAGTACACCATGCTGCTCGCCTTTATGGTGGCGCCCATCGTGCAGCTCGTTAACATCGGGACACAACTTACCGAAGCTCTAGCAGGTCTTGATCGCACCACCGAGATTCTTAACGAACGCGAAGAGGACAGCGAGCCGAATCGTACGGTCGTCATCGGTCCAATACACGGGGATGTCGCATTTCAAAATGTGACCTTTGCCTATGAGATCGACAAGCCCGTCCTCCACGGCATCAGCTTCGAATCGAAACCGGGAACCGTCACTGCACTGGTTGGCTCTTCCGGTTCAGGTAAGTCCACCATCATCTCCCTCATCTGCGGCTTTCATACTGCTATCGGCGGCGAGGTACTCATCGACGGCATCGATCTAGGTACGATCCGCCTCAGCAGCTACCGTCAGCAGCTTGGAGTAGTTCTGCAGGAAACCTTCCTCTTCGACGGCAGCATCCGCGAAAACATTCTCTTCAGCCGTCCTCAGGCCACAGAGGAGCAGCTAATGGAGGCCAGTCGCATCGCCCGCGTCGACGAGTTCGCCGAGCGCTTCCCGGAGAAATACGACACTGTCGTCGGCGAACGCGGAGTCAAGCTCTCCGGCGGGCAACGCCAACGCATCTCTATTGCCCGCGCCATCCTCGCGGATCCGCGTATCCTGATACTGGACGAAGCCACCAGTTCGCTCGACTCCGAGTCAGAAGCGCTCATCCAGAGTGGCCTCAACTTCCTGATGCAGGGCCGCACCACGTTCGTAATCGCGCACCGTCTCTCCACCATCCGCCGCGCAGACCAGATTCTCGTCATCGAGCAGGGAAGGATCCTCGAGCGCGGCACCCACGACTCGCTCTACAAACTCCAGGGCCGCTACTACGACCTCTACACTCGACAGCATGGTCTCGAAACCAATCTCTTTCTCGCTCCAGGTGAAGGCGACAAGATTGAAGAGCCCGTATCAGCCGACTCTTAGTGCGACCATGCAGTACTACCCAAACGACACAAGATCAAACGGCCGGAGAGACAGTGGAAGCTACTAAAGTCGCCATGAACCTGCAAGAGCAGTTTGGGCAGATTGATATATATGTCTTCGACCAGATTCTGCGAGGAAACATCACGAGTGGAATGCGTGTCCTCGATGCGGGCTGCGGGTATGGCAGAAATTTAGTCCATCTCCTGCGTGAGGGATGCGAGGTCTTCGCAGTAGACGCAGATGCCGAGGGCGTGGAGCATGTACGGGCGCTTGCCGCTCAGCTGGCACCGGATCTGCCTCCAAATAATTTTCGCGTAGGGCAGCTTGATGAGATCAACTTCTCAGACAACTTTGCGGATGTAATCATCTGCAACTCGGTGCTGCATTTTGCACGGAACGACGCCCATTTCCTCGCGATCGTCGGAGAACTTTGGCGTGTTCTGCGGCCGGGCGGGTTGCTATTCTGCCGTCTGGGTTCGCGTATCGGCATGGAGTTCGAGCGGTTGCGAGGAAATGTCTTCCGCATCAATGACGGCTCGGAGTGGTTTCTGGTCGACGAGGCGATGCTGATGCGATTAACGGATCAACTAAACGCCGTGATGGTGGACCCATTGAAGACAACAATCGTCCAGGACTACCGATGCATGACGACCTGGGTGCTGCGCAAGCGCGGAACTCGTGGTGGTGGACAAGCTGGCGTCTAGTCTGCCACTCCAAGCTGCGTCAGCAAAAACGCATAATCGAACGCGATCTCTTTAAGGTAGTCATATCGCCCCGAAGCTCCGCCGTGTCCCGCATCCATGTTGATGTGCAGCAGCAGAGGAGTGTCATTCGTCTTCAACGTACGCAATCTGGCCACATACTTCGCGGGCTCCCAATACATCACCTGGGAATCGTTCAGGCTCGTCTTCACCAGCATTGCCGGATAGTCTCCAGCCTTGAGGTTGTCGTACGGCGAGTAGGACCGCATATAGGCGAACGCCTCTACCTCATTCGGATTTCCCCACTCCTCATACTCCGCCACGGTAAGCGGCAGACTAGCATCGAGCATCGTGTTCATCACGTCCACAAACGGAACGTGCGACAGAACGACCCGGAATAAATCCGGCCGCTCGTTGACCACCGCACCCATCAGCAACCCACCCGCGCTTCCTCCCTCAATCGCAACCCGATTTTTCGCCCCATAGCCTTTTGCGACCAGATGCTCCGCCACGGCGATGAAATCACTAAACGTGTTGCGTTTGACCATCATCTTGCCAGCGTCGTGCCAGGAATCTCCCATCTCGCCACCACCGCGAATATGTGCGTAAGCGATCACCACGCCTCGGTCCAGCAGAGACAGACGCGAAGAACTGAAACCGATCGGCAGGGGATATCCATACGAACCGTAGCCGTACACATAAATAGGATTCGTCGAGTCTCGTTTGAATAAATCGCGGCGATACACGACCGATGCCGGAATCTTCACGCCATCGGATGCTTCGACCCACACTCGCTCAGAAGCGTAACGCGTCGAATCGAACCCGCCTGGTACCTCTTGCTGCTTCAAAAGGTCCGAGGCGCCCGACTGCACGTCGTATTCGTAGATCGATGCCGGCGAAACCAGGGACTGGTAGCTGTATCGAAGCCTCTTCGTCGCAAACTCCGGATTCATATTTGTCCCGGCAGAATAAACCGGTTCCGGAAACTCAATCTCCCTCGGTCCGCCTAGCTCCCTCGCCACTCCGAATTTGATGACGGTTAGTGTCGGGAGACCGAGTTTGCGCCTCGAACAGACACAAAAGGACTCGAAGACGTCGAAGTCCTCAAGCGGAGCCTCCGCGTCCAGTGGAATCAGCTCATCCCAGAAATCACGACCCGGCGTCTCTACCTTTGTTGTAACCACGCGAAAGTTCTTCCCAACGTCGTTCGTGCGGATGTAGAACAAGCCGCCGCGATGATCGACCGAGTATTCCTGCTCGTCGACGCGCGGCGCAATCATCTGAAACTCACCTTCAGGAGTCTTTGCAGACAGGAAGCGGCACTCGCTGGTCGTATGGCTGCCCGCTTCCATCAGCAGGTACTCATTGTCGCGAGTCTTGCCGACTCCAAGATTGAAGCGTTCGTCCTTCTCCTCGTAGATCACCACGTCGTTCGCAGCTGAGTCACCCAGACGATGACGGAAGAGGTGGTCATGCCGCTTCGTCACTTCATCCTCGGTGGTATAGAAGAGTGTTTGCGAGTTTGCAGCCCATGCAACCGATCCCACCCGTTCTGCAGTGTCCGGTAAGTCCACTCCTGTCTTCAGATCGCGAATATGTAACGTGTACTGACGAAATCCTGTGTTGTCGGTTGAGTAAGCCAGCTTCGTATCGTCCATGCTCACCGACATCGCGCCTACTGCCATAAAGGGCTGACCGACCGCGAGCTGATTCACGTCCAATACAATCTCTTCGGGTTGCGATGGGTCAAACTTTGACCCCGTCGCCCGTCTCCGACAGTGGATCGGATACTGGCTTCCTTCCACCGTGCGCACATAGTAGAACCATCCTCGCTGCCGATAGGGAACTGACTCATCAGTCTCCTTGATATGCGAGAGCATCTCGGCGTAGAGCTTAGCCTGCAACTCCTCCGTCCCCGCCATGACGGAGAGCGTATAGGCATTCTCCGCCTTGAGATGAGCCAGCACCTCGGGGGAGGACTTATCCCTCATCCACCGGTAGTTATCTTCGAGCGTGTGCCCATGCAGCGTTGTGGGCGTCGGTTCCTGGCGAGCGTGTGGCGGTTGGATAGTGCTTTGCGTCATTAATTGGAACTCCACTGACAGGATACAGCTTCGTCCATTGCTCGAAAGGCAACCATAAACTCCCCGTGAACACCCAATTAGAGGTATGCCCTTGGCGGAACGCTGGAAAAGAACCGTCAACCACGGGAGCACTCCCATGAAACCTGATTCCGCTTACGAATTGATTCCTCGAACCTTGGTCCTGGTTGCAGCATTCTTCGCTCCCGCAAATCTTTTAGCTCAGCCCGACCTCATGGCACAGGGAGCCTCCCAGACGCAGCCGAACCAACCACAGCAAACGCCTGCCTCTTCAACCGCAATCCAGGACTCCGCGACAAACGCCGGAGACGTCGGCCAAACAATGAAAGATAAGATCTTCCTCCGTAAGGCTGCACAGGGAGGTATGGCCGAGGTCAAGCTTGGCCAACTTGCGGCCCAGAAGGGAAGCGGTGACGATGTAAGAGCCTTCGGCCAAAAGATGGTGGACGATCATACAAAGCTGAACAATGAGATGGCGCCCATCGCCGACTCAATGGGCGTGAGGCTGCCGAAGGATTTGAACAAGGAAGATCAGTCAGAGTACGACAAGCTCAACGCACTTTCCGGCAGTAGCTTTGATATGGAATACCTGTCTTTTATGGTGAAAGACCACCACAAGGACCTTCGCGAGTTTCGCCAGGAGGCTGCAAGCACGACAGACCCAACCCTGCAGACCGCGGTCGCAAACGCAACCAAGGTCATACACGAGCACACAATGATGGTCGACAAGCTCGCCCGCGAGAAGGGCATCCCCGTGCCGCAACGCGGTAGTGCACCCAATCCCGCTCCGACCTCATAGGCCCGTTTTGCGGGTCTATGCGCCAGCAGGGTAACCACCTTGCGACTCACGCGATCCCGGTTCGTTTTGCTGCCGTGTAAATCGGCAGAGCGTAGAATGACCATCGATGAAATATTTTTCGCGATGGCTTGTAATTGTCCTTCTGACGCTCGCGCCGTCGCTCGCAGTGACAGCGGAGTCGGTGAATACTCTGCCGGCCCCTACCGGCTACATCAACGACTTCGCTGGTGTTCTGTCTCCCTCGACCAAATCCAGCCTCGAAAACCTATGCACGCAGGTCGATCGCCAGGCCCACGCGCAAATCGCGGTCGTGACCATCAAAACACTCGACAACGACCAGTCGATCGAAGAGTTTTCCACCGCGCTTGAGGACAAGTGGAAGGTCGGTGCGAAAGGAACGGACCGTGGCGTTCTGATGGTTCTCGTCATGACGCCCAGGCGAGGCCGCATCGAGGTAGGCTACGGCCTCGAAGGCATCCTCAATGACGCCAAGGTCGGCGACATCGGTCGCTCCATGGTTCCGGCTGCCGAACAGGGTGACTACAACACGGCGATTCCGCTCGGGGTGACGCAGATCGCGCGCATCATCGCCACCGATGCAGGCGTCACGCTCAACCTCGCCCCACCGGTCCGCCAATACCAACGTCAACAGCAGCAGCAGCCCGTACAGCTGACATTCACCGAACTTGTCATCGGTGGTGGCGTTGTTCTGCTGATACTCTTCTTTCTCGTCAAGACGGGTAACACCGGCTTGATCTTCTTCCTCCTGGGAAATTTGATGGGAGGAGGCGGTGGGGGTGGTTTTGGTGGCGGCCGTGGACGAGATGACGACCGTGGAGGTGGCGGTTTTGGTGGCTTCGGAGGCGGCAGTTCAGGAGGCGGCGGAGCCAGTGGAGACTTCTAACGACCCAAAATCTAGGCCAAATTACTGCAAAGAAACGCAAAGAAAGCCGGTTCCAGTGATAAAGTACAGCCGGAGACGCCAACTTTCAGTAGCATCGAACTTTTAGACGAAGGGAAATTGAGGAAACATGAAATCTTTATGGGTTGTGCTTGGTGTTGTAGCTCTCCTCATCGTCGTACTGCTCTTTATTGGAGGCAGCTACATTGGTGCGAAAAACACGCTGGTGCAGAAGAATGAGGCTGTCAATCAAGCGTTTTCACAGGTCGATGTCCAGCAACAACGTCGTCTCGACCTTATTCCTAATCTAGTCGCTTCGGTAAAGGGGTACGTCTCCGAAGAATCAACGATTTTGACCAACATTGCCAACGCCCGCGCCGGAGTTCTTGCCGCAGGCGGCGACCACGCCAGCAATATCAACGCCAACGCCAAATTGGACGTAGCTCTCGGACCATTCTTCCGTCTACAGGAGCAGTATCCGAATCTCAAAGGCAACGAGCAATTCAACCGGCTGACAGATGAGCTCTCCGGCACCGAAAATCGAATCTCAGTCGCGCGTCAGCGTTACAACAAGACGCTCGAGGATTACAATGTTTACGTTCGGCAGTTCCCTCAGAGCATCTGGGCCAATATCGCGGGCTTTCATTACCGCGATGAGTACTTCAAGGGGAACCCCGAAAACAGTGTGGCGCCGAAGGTCGACTTCTCGAAGTAGCGAAGCGAACTGACTTGGCCCAACAAAAAAGCCGTCGCATTTAGCGACGGCTTTTTTATGGAAGAGTCCTGATGGTTTGTTATTTAGTGAACGAAGAGATCGCCGTGGCTTCATCGTCTTTGACGTCGAAGACGGTGTAGAGCTTGGTGATCTGCAGCAGGTCGTGTACTTTCTTGGTAAGGTTCAACAGTTTGAGCTCGCCGCCGCTGTTCTTGACGGTGGTGAAGGCGCTTACCAGCTCGCCAATGCCCGAGCTGTCGATGTAGCTTATGTCGCCCAGGTTGAGCAGAATCTTATTGGAACCTTTGGCCAGAACATCGCGCACGGCGTCGCGGATCGTCACGCTGCCTTCGCCTAGGGTAATGCGGCCGCTGAGATCCAGAATGGTGATTCCATCCACCTGGCGAGTTTTTACTTTCATGCTCATGTCTAGTGTTCTCCTTAGGTCCCCGACTGCGCGGGTGTTCGATGCTTGATAAGAGTCAGTTCTGTTCCCGGATGTAACTGGCGAAAGTTTACCTCATCCATGAAAGCCTTGATAAGAAAGATACCCCGCCCGGAGCCGCGGAGGATATTTTCCGGGGCGAGGGGGTCCGGAATTTTGTCTGGATCGAGCCCGGGGCCCTGGTCTGAGATGCGGATGATCAGCGAATCTGAAGTTGTCTCGAACGACGCAACCACATGCTTGTTGGTGTCGTACGAGTTGCCGTGCAGCACAGCATTCACAGCGGCTTCGCGCACCGCCATGGCGATATGGGGAACGGTATCTTCGTCGAATCCAGCCCGTTGCGCTACCTGCTCGGCGGTCAGCTCAATCTTGTTAACGCTGTCAAGAGACGAATCGAGAGTGAAACTAACACGGCTTGTCGTTGAATCGGCCAAAGCAGTCCTTGCAGTGCGATTTGCCAGTCGTCAACGTCAGACAACAGCGATGATGGCAGTTTGCTTGTGGATTTCTCGAATGTCAAGGTGATGTCTGTTTTCTTCCGAGATTTCAGATCCTTTTTGAATCAAAAGTTGACCGGACCGGCTCCTTCTGACACCCGGCCGGTAGCAAGGTGGACTAACATGCGACTAAAGGCTAAGTTTTTGGAATGGAACCCGTAACTCGTTATGACAAAGCACGCTAATCAAAGGACGAGTGTTTCGGCCCTCCTGGGTTCTGCCGTTGCGGACGCGCAGGGGAGCATCCTCGGTCATGTGCGCGAGTTCGCCGTAGCCCCCTCCGTCGACGCTGCTCACATCCACGGTATCGTCATCAGGCGATCCTCTGGCAAGCGCGATAAACAATCATCCCTGATCCTTATCTCCCAGCTCCAGATAAGCCCAACTGGCGCCATGCAGCTCCGTGAAGACGCGCAACCTACTCTGCTGCCGGAAGATGAAGACTATCTTCTGCTGGAACGCGACCTGCTGGATCAGCAGATTATCGACGTACACGGCCACAAAGTCGTCCGCGTCAACGACGTCGAGCTGGTATGGGAGAACTGTCAGGAAGACACTCCCGATCTCTCGTTACGCATCGCCGAGGTAGAAGTGGGTATGCGCGGAGCGGTCCGCCGTCTCCTGAAGGGCCTCCCCGCAACTTCAGTCGACCGTATCGCCTCCCGCTTCGGCACCAGTGTCATTCCGTGGGATTTTGTTGACCTCATCGAACGCGATCCCGCCCGCCGCGTCAAGCTGACCATCGAACAGGATCGCCTCTCGAAGATGCACCCATCCGATATCGCAGACATCCTCGAAGAGCTCGCCCCGGCCGAGCGACACGCCCTCTTTATCTCGCTCGATGAGGAGGTTGCCGCCGAAGCCCTCGAAGAGGTCAAGCCGAAGATGCAGAAGTCCCTGATCGAAGCGCTCGACTCCGAGCAGATCGCAGGCATCGTCGAAGAGATGGACCCAGGCGCGGCCGCAGACCTGCTCTCGGAGCTGACCGACGAGCACTCGGAGGCGATTCTCGAAGAGATGGACCCCGAGGAGCGCCAGGAGGTCGAAGACCTGCTCGAGTTCTCTGGCGACTCCGCCGCCGGCCGCATGACCACCGACTACATTGCCCTGCCAGCCCCATCCACCGTCGATCAGGCAATCACCGCTTTGCGCGACTTCGAAGGCGATATCGAGATCATCACCGACATCTACCTGCTCGACGAAGAGGAGAGGATCACCGGGCTGGTTCCGCTGGTGCAGCTTCTCCTCGCCGATGCCGGTAAGCCGCTGGCGGATCTGCCGCACGGCCACCTCGTCACCTGCCACGTCGACGCAAGCGGACGAAAGGTCGCCGAGCTCTTCGATAAATACAACCTGCGGTCTCTCCCAGTGGTCGACCACGAAAAGCATCTTGCCGGAGTCATCCACGCCGAACAGGTGATTGCTCTTTTGAGGGCGAGCCACTAGAACAGACAGCAGGCAAATGTAAAGGAAACGCAGCACCGCATGAAGATTCTGTACGCCACCGGCCTTTCACCAAACGATACCTCGCTCTATCGCCTGTGGGCTTTGGAACGCCTTGGCCACCACGTCATCCCCTTCAACGTCTTCGACTACGAGTCCAGAAACCCTATCCTGCGCAAGGTAAACCAGCGTTTGGTAATGGGACCCTCGGTAGCGCGCCTCAATGGCGATCTCATCAAAATCGCAGCAGCAGAAAAACCTGACATCCTCTGGACGGACAAGCTTCTCTACATTCGGCCCAGTACGCTCGATCGCATGCGTGCGATGAATATCGCCACTGTCAGTTACATGATCGACAATCCGTTCGGAACTCGCCAGGACCCAGGCTGGCGCCTCTACATGAAGGGCATTCCCCACTATGACCTTCACGTCGTCCAGCGCGACAAGAACATCCTCGATTACAAATCCCGCGGCGCCCGCGACGTCATTAAGATCCAGACCGCCTACGAACCGACATTGCAATTTCCCCCGCCCGACGGCTGGTCCGACGCCAATCGCAACCGCGAGGTCTCCTTCATCGGAACGCCCTACGACGACCGCGCCCAGACCCTTACCCGTCTGGCGCAGGAATGCAAATTTCCGGTCGTGATCTCCGGTAATCCACGTCAGTGGGCGCGCGCCATGCAACCGGCCGCGTACAAAGCCCTTTTCAACGGTGGCGAACTCTTTCGCGACGAATACCGCGAAGGTATCTGGAAGTCGAAGATCAACCTGAGCTTCATCACTCACTCTAACTGCGACGAGTTCGTGCACAAGAGCTTTGAAATTGCCGGCTGTGGAGGCTTCCTGCTCGCCGAGCGTTCCGACGGCCACATGCAGCGCTTCAAGGAAGACGAAGAGGCAGTCTTCTTCACCGGCTTCGAAGAGTTAGTCGCGAAGATCCGCCGTTATCTTCCCGACGAAGCCGCGCGGCAACGCATAGCCGCCGCCGGTTGTGTTCGCGCCGCACGCGACGGCTACTACAACGACCGGCAGGTCGAGTTGATCCTGGAGCGCGCGCATGCGATCCTCGAAAAGATCAAGCCTTCTTCCAAAACAGAGCACGCGGGCAGTCGGTGATCCACGATCTACTTCATGACTCGCCTGCCGTTCTCACTGCGGACCTCTGCATCATCGGTGCAGGGGCTGCAGGGATCACGCTTGCGGTAGAGTCTGCAAAGAAAGGGAAAAAGGTCCTGCTGCTCGAAGGCGGCGGTGCGATCAGGGAAGACTCGTCGCAGTCCCTCTACGACAGCGAGATCGCCGGCCTTCCCCATCGCGGCATCCACACTGGACGCATCCGCGTAAAAGGAGGCACAACGGTCCGGTGGGGAGGCCAGATCCTCGAACTTGACGCGCTCGACTTCACCCCTCGCCCCGGCGTCCCCGAAAGTGGCTGGCCGTTTCCAAAATCCACCCTGACACCCTTCTACGAGCGGGCTCTGTCGCTCGAAGGCCTGGCCAAGGTCGAACGCAGCGACGCCGCAGTATGGGAGGATCTCGGCCTGCCTTTCACCCAGTACGAAAATCTCGAAGCCTACCTCTCGCGCTGGTGCCCCGAGCCAAACTTCGCACGACTCCATCACAAAATACTCACCGAGGATCCCAACATCCATCTCTGGCTGCACGCCAGCGCCGTCGAATTGATCACCGACGGCCAAGCCGCCACCGGCCTTCGCGCACGCACCCTAACCGGCAGAGAAGCCATCTTCCACGCACCGCACTACATCTTCGCGTTGGGCGGTATCGAAAGCTCGCGCTTCTTCCTACAGCCTCGACCTGGCGGCCTGCCCTGGAACGGCTCCGGCCTCCTCGGCCAACACTTTCAGGATCACATCGACTGCAACGCCGCCGCCGTCGAACCGCTCGATCCGAAGCGATTCCACGACACCTTCGACCCCATCATCACCCACGGCTTCAAATATCTGCCCAAGCTACGCCTCCTCCCGCAGTCTCAAGCCGCACACGGCACCCTCAACATCGGCTCCACTATGTCCTTCGAGGACACAGGCAAAGTGCGCGGCCAGGCGAAAACAACTGTTCGCAACCTCATGCGCGCGCGCTTCAGCGAGGTAACTCGCGACAACCTCCAGCACACTGCAAAGCACATCCCCATGCTGGTCCATCAGGCTTGGCGCTACAAAGTCCAGCGCCGTGCTTATAGTCCCCCCGAAGTTCGCATCTTACTTCGCATCCACTGCGAGCAGGAGCCCACCTCCCGCAGCAGCATCACCCTTACCGATCAGCGCGACCCCCTCGGCCTCTTCCGCATCCGCTTCGACTGGCAGATCTCGGAGAGGGAACTGGACACCATCCGACAGTATGTCCTCATCGCCCAGCGCGTCCTTGCCGACGTAGCCCGCATCATCCCCAACGAAGACCTTATGTCCGGCAGCCCCAACTTCCTCGCCCGCTGCGACGACAGCAACCACCACATGGGCGGCATGCGCATGTCCACCTCCGACGCCACAGGCATCGTCGACACCAACCTCCGCCTCTACGGTCTCACCAACACCTACATCTGCAGCTCTGCCGTCTTCCCCAGCTCCGGATTCTCGAACCCAACCCACACCGTCCTGGCCCTCGCCCTGCGCCTCAGCGACCACCTCGCCAAAATCAGCAGTTCCTGACTGCAACTTCGGCCCATTCCACATCGTCAAATTGACGGAAGGCGTTCTTAAGTAGAGACAGGCCATGTCCATTCGCTTCGCTCACGCTGCGCTGGCTGTTTTACTCTTGGCAACTCCACTCGCCACCCTGGCCCAATCTCCCGGCTCATCCGGCTTCACCCTTCATGCCCGAGCCCGCGTTGTCCTCACCGACGTCACCGTCACCGACAAGAACGGCAACCCGGTCCACAATCTAAGCCGCTCCGCCTTCCATATCTTCGACGATAAAAAACCACAGGACATCGCCTCCTTCGAAGAGCACACCAGTACGCAACCCGCCATCATCCCAACCACGGCACCCTCGGCTCCGCACACCTTCAGCAACGACTACCTGCTTCACCCGCCACCGGTCTTCAACGTCATAGTCCTCGACACCGTCACCATGGACATCGTCACCCAGATGATCCTCTACAAGCAGCTCAACGACTTCATCAGCGCTTTGGCCCCGCAAAACTCGCTTGCCATCTTCGTCCACAGTGGGGAATTTACACTGTTGCTTCAGGACTTCACCACAGACCGCGCTCTCCTCCGCACTGCAATCCGAAAAGCCGTGCCTGTCCTCCCCATGCCAGGGGCCTGGTACGAAAACCGGAAGTACTACGGCTCCTTTCAGGCCATGCAGCAGATCGCCGTCTATCTCGGCCAGCTTCCGGGTCGCAAGAACGTGCTCTGGTACAGCTCGGGCTCCAACCTGTTTTTTAGCGCCGACGCCAACAAGTTGCTGCCAGGGCTCGATCCTCAAGTTCTCCGTGTCGTCTACGATGAACTCGAGACCGCTCGCATCGCACTCTATCCCATCGACGTACTCGGCCCCAACTTTGACGGCATGTACCACATGCTATTGGACGACGAAGCCAAAGCTACCGGCGGCCGTGCCGTCTACAACAACAACGGCCTCGCCGACGCATCCTCCAAGATCATCGCCACCGACGCGGACTTCTACACGCTCTCCTACTCGCCGCACGACTCTAGAGAGGACAATAAGTGGCACAACGTGAAGATCGCCCTCGATGGCGGACCCTACACCCTCTCCTACCGCACCGGCTACTTCGACGATGGTGCCAATACCTCCAACCCGGATGATGTAAAGAAGGCGAGAATCCTCCTCACCTCCAACGGCGAGAAGTTGCAACGCCCCGGAAACTACGACCAACCCATCATCTTCCAGGCAGAGGTGCAGCCCGCATCATCGGTATCCCTCCCAGAAAATACCCCCACCGTCCCCGAGAAGAAAAACGAGACGATCTACAATATCCGTTACACTGTGCCCGCAGCAGACTTCGTCCAGCAGAAGATCCCAGGTGGCCAGCGCGTCCAGATCGGAGCCGGAGTCGTCGCCTTCAATCAGTATGGCCGTCCAGTTGGCCGTGTGAGCCAGAAGTTCACCCTCAGCTTCGACGGCGACAAACTAACCAAAGGCCCTAACGGCAACATCTACTTCGACCAGCAATTCAGTATTCCCAAAGGCCAGAACTATCTCTTCGTCGCCGTATGGGACACGCTCGGCGGCCGCCTCGGCACCGTTCAGATCCCGCTAAACGTCGCCAAACGAGTAGAATCATCCCACAATCAAACTGCCCAGCCCGAGCGTTGACCGCAACAGTCACTTCCCATCTCCACCCGTCTGAGCCAAAATCATCTGGAATGCAATTCATCGAATTAGCCGACACCGGCCGCACCACCACCCGTCTCGGCTTCGGCTGCTCGAGCCTGATGGGAGCCATGGGACGCCGTGCCTCGCTTGCCATCCTTGAAGCCGCCTACGACGCAGGCATCCGTCACTTCGACGTCGCTCCCATGTATGGCTACGGCGAGGCCGAGAGCTGCCTCGGCGAATTTCTGCAGCACCATCGCAACCAGATCACCGTCACCACAAAATACGGAATCCCACCCGGAAAAAAGTCGTCTCTGATCACGGCGGCCCGCCGTATCGCAGCACCCCTGATCAAAACTCTCCCAAGCCTGAACCTTCTCGCTCAAGCAGCAAACGCTGCCACGCGCCCCACCGAAAGAGCCACCTTCACGGCGCAGGAAGCGAAAGCCTCGCTTGAACGGAGCCTCGTCGCACTACGCACTGACCATATCGATCTCTGGCTCCTGCACGAGCCCTCGGCAGCTGACCTTCATGAAGACTCCCTTCTCATGCTCCTGGAACAGGAGAGGCAAAGAGGCACAATCGGCACCTTCGGCGTCGGCAGCAGCGCAGACAAAATTCCCAGCCTCTTGGCCGAACGTCCTTCGTACTGCCGCACCCTCCAGTACGAATGGTCCGTTCTCGACGCGAAAGTTGAGACCGCACACTCCGACCCGGCACCGCCCTTTCGAATTCACCACCGCGCTTTGACCGATAACTTCCGCTCGCTGCATCGTGCTCTCACAGAAAACATGGAACTCTGCCAGCGCTGGTCAGCGTCCACGAACATCGACCTCAGCA
>CAZZZG010000058.1:0-25898 GCA_964658525.1 uncultured Edaphobacter sp. | reverse complement strand
CGTCAAGGGTGCCGAAGAGGAACAAGGCCGATGTGCTGCCCGGAATGTCGAAGATTGCGTTGTTGCTGTTGTATACCGTGCCGCTCGGACTGCCTTGCGCCGGCGCGGGGGCTGCCGCCGGTATCGTGACCGAGGGCAGCAACGGTACCGCAGTGGCACCAGAGAGGGTGTCGACCGCCACCGAGCCACTACCAGCCTTGTCGATCCAGATAGCTGGACCGACTGAAACGCCCCAGGGATTGATCAATGTGGGATCGGTTACAGTTGCCTTTACTGTCGCACCGTCCGAGATGATGTTTGTCTGCACATACGTGCTGCTAGTTTGGGCTAAGGCCCCGATCGATAAAACCCCAGTGAGGGCGACGAGTACAACTGGGTAGAACCAGTTCTTCCCGGCTCTTGCGCTAAAAAAAACTGAAGCTCTCCGAAGCGTCGGGGAAGCGTCGTGGAAGTAGGACTTGAAATTACTGACTAACATAGTGATCTCCTCTGCAACATAAAACTGAGTAAGGTCACCGTTATTCCTAATGCTCCCTCAATAATTTGCACACTAAGCGCGACACATGTCTGAAGCCAGACTTGTTCCCAAGAGTCCTAGGTGCGCTCCTTGATTCTCAAAGAAGGAGTAGGCCAACAGACTCTCTGCACTTCCGCGCGCTCAATTCCCGTTTTGCATTTTCCCCGGTTGTTCCGTCAGCTCCATTTCCTCCTTCACGTAAATTTTCTGCTCCAAGATGGGAATAATCTTTGCCCTACTCAGTTTGGATACAAACAGGCCTCTGACTTCAAGCCGGAGTTGTAGATCTTTCCGTCTCGGCTTTGTGGAGTTGAGGTCAGCGATCAGCCAGCTTACGTCCCGCACGTGCGTAGGCGACTGGTGTCTTTTGGAGGAACGCTCATGCTCATGACCCATTGGAGAAAGGTTCTCCTGTGTTCTTGCCTTTTCGCGATATTGATCGCGTTGGGTGCGGGACTCGTTAGAGTCGCAGCGAAGTCAGCAACTGAAGCGCCGGCCGGGTTCAACACTCCCAGCTTCAATAGTGCACAAAGCGTCAGCAACGGACTCGTCGAGCCAGCAGGAGACACGTTTGCTCGGGATCAGCAGGTCTATGAGGAAAACGAGACGGTCGCGCAAGGGCTTGGACCTGTGTACAACGCAACCAGCTGCGTCTCTTGTCATCAAAATCCGAATAGTGGGGCAGCCAGCCAGATCACGGAACTCCGAGTTGGGCACAATGATGAAAATGGCAATTTCGTAAACCCGACCATCTTTATCAACGATGGGAAAAACACGATTACCGGCAGGTCTATTGTCAACGATCGCGCTATCGGTCCGGAAGCCCAGGAAACCATACCTGCGACAGAAAACATCCGCACATTACGCGCTGCCCTCAACACCCTGGGCGATGGATTTGTGGAAGCCATCGACGACAAAACGCTGATTGCAATTTCCGAGGAACAACCGGAGTTGAGCGAGGGAAGAGTTCATGGGGAAGTTGTACAGGCCCCAATTTTTGAGGCTCCTGGACAGACCCGCGTGGGACGATTCGGCTGGAAAGACCAGCACAGTAGTTTGCTCTCTTTTATTGGCGATGCCTACCTCAATGAGATGGGAATCACTAACCGGCTGCGCCCTACGAATGTCACTACCGTCCTCAACACTACGACAGGCGTGGAAGATCAGCCAGATGATCTTGGGTTGGCTGACATCGACCACTTTGCTCAGTTCATACGCGGCACTATGGTTCCACCTCGAGACACGGTACTTGCCGCGACCCCCGCAGCTTTAAAAGGCCAGGAACTGTTCAGGCGGGTCGGTTGTGGTGTCTGCCATGTGCAATCCATCACCACGGCGCCTACAGGGACAGTTATCGATGGCGGCATGTTTATTGTTCCAGAGGCTCTGGGGGATAAGATAATTCATCCTTTTAGCGATTTTTTGTTACATGACATTGGAACAGGAGATGGGATTGTCCAGGTTGGGCCCCAGGACACGGCCAACAAATTAAGAACTGCGCCACTTTGGGGATTACGCACAAAAGCTCGTTTCATGCACGACTTGGGATCATTATCTATTGATAACGCTATCTCGCGTCACGATGGCGAAGCCCGCCAGCCCGCCAGACGTTTTAGAGAGTTGAGTTCCGAAGAAAAACAGGCGTTGATTACCTTCTTGAAAACACTGTGACTGTTCCGCTGTGAGTAGCACCCTGGTTAACTACGTGCGGACTCGCGTTCTCATCGGATCTCAGGAGTGGCTGCGGTTCGAGTGCCTTCATGGAGGATTCCAACCTCATAGCTCCGGTTGACTAGTGGCAACGGCTGACGCTGTCCTTTCATTTCGTATAGGCACGAAGCCCGTTTGTCCCAATTGATGGAAGTGCAGCGGAGATTTTTAGCTGGTTCTTTTTACCTTCCGCAGGGAGCGGACGAGATGCGCGTCGGTTCAGAAAATCTATGCGTCTTTAGAATCGGCTGTTCGTTAGGAGCAAGATGCGATTCTTGTCCACCGCCATAGTTATAGCCATCTTCTCACTGACTTGTGCCTACGCTTCCGCCTCAGGCCAGGACGTCTCAAGCCTGGGTGACACTACAACCGCTCTCGCCGTGCTTTACTCTAAAGCGGATCAAGCTCCGCCGAGAGACAGATGCTTCCTCTATGCCGAGCTCGTGAGCCAGATGACGGATCTGGCCGGCAAGCAGTTCCACTCCGGTGAGTCCGGGCAGGCTTCGCAGACCCTCCAACTCGTGCGTCGATACGCCGAGAAGATCCATGAGGGCGTTACAGATGACAGCAAAAAGCTAAGAGATGCCGAGTTGCTCATGCGACGCGCTTCCTTTCGCCTCAAAAGCATTCTCAGCGCTGCTACGTATGAAGACCGACCGACTTTGGAAGTGACATTGAAGCAGTTGAATGAGGTTCAGTCAGAGCTCCTGATGCAGGTCTTTAAAAAGTAAAGTGCGGCTGAATCCACCTTTTCGAGCTATGTGATCGTGCATTTCCTCCACAATGAATTCAGTCGAATGGAGCTGAGTGTCGAAATTCGACAGCGTCAGGCGTAGCTCGCAGTAGCCAAGAATGGCATAAAGCGCTGAATAACAATTTTGAGATCGTCGGAGACATCGCCAATAGCGTCACATAACCGAATCTGGCACCCAACGGGTGTTGTCGAATTAATCTAGTGAAGCGCTGAGATGATCAATGTCTGAGGATAAGAAGTAAGAGTAAAATCCGTCGGCGAAGAGGGTCTCTAAGCCGACGGGTCGGGCTATAGCCGTTAGCGTCTAGCCGCATCTGCTGCAACAGCGAGCTCCTGCAGTGTTTTAAGGAATTTCGTGGTCTGACCGAAAAAGAGTCCATCGGCGGTGAAGCTTTCAATCGTAGCGACTGCGCCTCCAAATTTGTCGGTTATCGGACGAATGACGGCGCAGTGGGGGAGGTTGGGGCTGATGAATTCGCAAGGGACTGGAAAGATCAGGTTTGGCTGAACTAGGTTGGGCGGAAGCAGCGGGGGATTGTTGAAAAAATCAGGGAACGTTAGGCCCCGATCCGTCACCGGAGCAACAGGGGTTTGTACTCCGTTGCCTGCGAAGTCGACCCACTCGAGAAAGTGAGCGATTTCGTCTCCTCCGATGCCAAGGGTGATCTCAAGTACCTCCGGATGTTTCACTTTTTGACTCAAGGCTGCGTACAGACTGGCGCCCCCCTGCTCAATGTATCCGAAGTGAAAGGCCGCTATATTCGCTACCACCTGAATGTGATTGGTATCCTTGAAATCAGCATTGGTGATGGGAATAGCAGTACGATTATTGATGTTGATAGCTTGAGGAAACGTGGCGCCGAAGTCAGGATTGGTTGCACTGCGGTAGCGAACGAACCAGCTGGTATCCACGTTGAGGTGCATAAGGTTCGTGAGGCGTCCTATGCCTGTTGACCCTGTAGCAGTGCTTCCCTGCAATGTACGAAACTCGTCCAGGTTGACCGGCTCAGCTCCCTTGGATTCTAGATAACCGTTGAGGAAGGTAGCGTGACTTACTTCATCGAGCGTGTTGCTGCTGATGTACTGCGGACCATCTCCATCGAGGTTCAGGAATGCAGCTTGGTAGCTGTTCATTGGAGGAGCCGGGACTACCTCGAGGGGAGGCTGGTTCGGGGTGAGGCCACCCAGTTCCGCGTACTGTGTCCAAAGGTCCGACTCGAGCAGCTCTACCGCTGCAAGAAACCGGAGGATAGCGGTATCGCCGGCATCGAGCCTACCGTCTCCTACACCAAATTGTGCATGGGCCGAAGTTCCATTTGCTAACAAACCGACGCCGACTGTAGCTGCGCCACCTGTAAGAAGACCGCTTTTCATGAAGAAACGGCGGTCAACTGTACGTTTGGTGTTGCTTACTTGATTTTTCATCATTGTTTACCAGTCCTGATTCGTGTTTAACCTTGTCTCTCTTGCGAATAAACCAAGACATTCGACGGAGCCTGATGATTTAGGCGCGTCAGTACGTCGTTGGCCGTGTCTTTGTAAACGCTGTTAGGATTGCGCAACCGTTGCGTCGCTCTCGACGCTAGTAGGCAAAGTTGATAACGGGTTCTAACGTGTCATAAAGCGCCATGGGTGCGCATAAGTCGTGGCTGTCCAATCCTCCTGTGTGCGCGAATGCATGGGTGAATGGGACTGTCGATCACATGACACATGAGACGCGTTGCCAATCAAAACTGATGACCAAGCCCTTTATTCCATTTTTTTTGAAGAAAGGCTTAAATTAGTCACTAAGAGCAAAAACCCATCACGCAATTTCTTTACGCTCTCCAATCGCGGCGGATCAATCTCTATCGATGTGAACGGAAAAGAGGCAACAGGACCGCTGCAGGTCCCAACAACGTAGACTCCGCAGCCCCCCTGACTTGGCGTCAGCGAGCATCACTGGAACTTGGCTCCGAGGTTCTTTGAGATTCGCCTTAGCAAGGGGAAGAATATTCTTATCGCCCACATCTTGACCGGCGGCAACATGAATTTGGCGCATTTTGACGTCAAACGGGATCACTGACGCAAGGGATGCGAATTGTTACATCTCAACTCAGCCGTTCCTTACACGGGGCCTCCGGGAGTTTCCCGGCCTCCTCATCGCTCGCAGCAAAGGGCCGCCGCCGATAGCCAAAGCTCCTCCCCCGGTTGCACTTAAGCGCGAAGAGCGAGCCAATCTCGCAGCGATGGGTGCGACTCCTGCTCCATCTGCGCTTGCATCGCGATAAATGAAATGGCCACTGCTGTCGAATCAGCAGTGGCCGGAGTACTCATGGACAGCACAACGATAACACGGTATCAACGATCACACTTCGTGGGTCAGGCATGAGCATTGACATCATGTCGGCGGTGTGGCTCAACGGTCCTAAGCAACCCTCTGAGCGGCTCCTGCTTTTGGCCATGGCTGACCACGCGGATAAATACACCGGAATCGCTTGGCCATCGACGACGACACTCGCGGAGAAGGCTTCCATGACCACGCGCAACGTATCCCGCGCACTGGAGTCTTTGAAGATCGCCGGGTGGCTGCGAAACCTTCCGCGAACCCATGAACGGGGCGGTCACACTTACAAACTCAATCTGCCCAAGCTGAATTATTTCGGCCCTCCTGCTTCACCGGACAAATTGTCGGGTCACCGTAAACCTTCAGCAGACAAAATGTCATCTCAAGATGCCGAAGTTGACCAGACATTTTCGTCAGTTGGCCAGACAAATCAGACATCTCGACCAGACATTTCGAACATTGTTAACAATATTGTCTTTAAACGTCATGAACCGTTAATAGAACCGTCAGTTTCAAATACTCTTGCACCGAGCGATAAAAAACATCGCTCTATGCCGGAGGTGATGACCTTCTTCGATCTTCCACTTATCGGCGGGAAAGAATACGGCGTTCCCCAGAAACTCTACGACGAATACCTCAAAGCGTATACCGGCGTCTCGGTGATGGCGGAGCTTGGCAACATGCGCGTGTGGCTCCTCTCCAATCCAACCAAAATGAAAACTCTGACTGGCATGACGCGCTTTATGAACTCATGGCTTGCAAGGGCGCAGGACAAGGAACGGCACGGAAAGAGCAGTTATGGCAATTTACCTCGCGGAAAAGCAGATGCGAACGTGGTCGTTTTCGCCGAATCTATCGGACGAGGACAACGTGAAGGCGGCGCTTACGAAAATGGCCGTCTTTCGACAGGCGGTAATGGACATGACAACTCTCAACGCATTCGCACGAGTTTTACTGTTGGAAGACCTCTTGGATGTGGGTTAGCGAGTGCCTTGTCAGCCCTGCCGCGAGCGGAAGGATAGAACTTTGATGCCGCGTTGAGTCTGTTCTAAGTAGTCGGCCCAGTCCCGCATCATCTTCGTCCGAGGTTCCAAATACAGAGCATGGTTGTAACTCGCGCTGACGGCGTTGCGCGGGGCATGTGCCAATTGCAATTCGATGTGCTCGTGGTTGTATCCACGCTCATGCAAGATCGTGGAAGCCAATCCACGGAAGCCGTGTCCGGTCATCCTGCTTTTGTAACCCATACGCTCCAGACGTTTGAGGATGGTGTTATTGCTCATGGTCGTTGCTCCGTGATCCCCGGGGAATAAGTACTCGCTACCACCTGAGATCAGCTTCAGCGACTCCAGCACTTCGAGCGTCTGCTTCGCAAGAGGGACGATGTGCGGAGTCTTCATCTTCATCCGCTCAGCGGGAATATCCCAACGCTCTGCCGATAAATCGAACTCACTCCATTTGGCACTGATCAATTCCGATGTTCGCACAAAGGTCAGAGCCATCAGCTTCAGCGCCAGTCGAGTCAACTGTGTCCCACGATAGACTTCGATGGCCTTGAGCAAGTCCGGTAGCTCCTTCGCGTCGATACGGGCAAAGTTGACCTTACGCGTCGACTTTAGAATGTCGGCTGGTTTGACTTCGCTTGCCGGGTTGCGCTTCGTATATCCATGAGCAATGGCATAGCGGAAGACTTGGCCAATGGTTTCGAGTGCACGCTTCGTTAGGTCTCTTGCTCCACGCTGCTCGATTGCCTGCACCACCGCAACCACATCCGGGGCTTCAATCATTCCGATGGGCTGCGCTCCCAAGGCTGGCAATATGTCAGCGTCCATGCGACGGCTTACCGTGTCCGCATGACGTAGGGTCTTTCCGTCTCGCCAGCGTTTCAGCCATTTGGCAGCTACGGTCGCGAATGAGTTCTCGCTCGCTTTGTGCGCCCTGAGCTTCTCGGCCCTCTTCTCGCTCATTGGGTCGAGGCCGGTAGCTAATAGCTTCCGGCCCTCGATGTGCCTCTTACGGGCGACAGTCAGAGAAACATCTGGATACTTGCCGAGGGCCATCACCTTTGGTTTGCCCTGATAGCGATACGTCCAGCGCCATAGCTTCCCACCGTTCGGCGTCACATAGAGATATAGCCCACCACCATCGCATCTTCTGAGCCGCTTTTCCTGCCTTCACCTGCTTAACTTTGACGTCCGTCAATTTCAGTTTTATCGCCTGTATCCTTCGAGGCTTTTGAAAACTACCCACATTTTTCGCGGCACGTACCTACAAATCTGCCCACAAGATTGTTGGTTTTTATGATACGACACCGCACGGCTAGGGACTGATAGCTGGATATAAGCTGTTCATTTTGTTGAAATTGGTGGGCTTTACTGGACTACCTTGGAAGTAGGCGGACAGGCGAAATGGCGGAAGAGGAGGGATTCGAACCCCCGATACCCTTTCAGGTACGCCAGTTTTCAAGACTGGAGCCATCAACCACTCGGCCACTCTTCCTGTTTGAAGTTTATTACGCAGTAGGTGAATGCGCAAAAGATATGATCCTCACTGCGTCCTCGAAGCTACGGGGCGAGGGTGTCCTCTTCTGCTGTCCATGGAATCTATACTGCTAGATAGCCGCGCGTTCACATTGCAAAGAGGGTAAAAAACCAAGGCTTGTCCAGTTCAATTCCCAATCGTACGGAAAGACACTACTCGTCCTCCTTGTCGCCTGGCGGGTCAAAATCGGAAACCATGGCGCCCGACGGTGCACTCGTGTGGCTGTTGCGAGTTTATGGCGTGATTTGTCTTACTTTCCTGATGATCGTTCCGAAGTATTTTCTGCCTGCAGAAGACGCAATGATTTTATTTGCATACAGCAGAAATCTTGCGGCTCACGGGGCCATCACCTTTTTTGCAGGCGGCCCGCATGCAGAAGGCGCGACAGATTTTGCGTGGATGGCGCTGGTCGCGGGAGCGATGCGGGTTGGACTAGATCCCTACTGGTTCTCGGCGGGGATCAATGTGGGTTCGCTGCTCGGCTTGGCCATGGTGTTACTGCGGCTGGGGCGCGTCCGAATTTCGATGCTACGAGTGCTGGCGATCGCGGGAGCGGCGGGGTTGTTTCCACAGATCTTCGCAGCAGCCGCGGGCTTTGCGGTTCTTCCCGATGCACTTCTGCTTGCATTGCTGGTTCTACTGGTAACTGATGGCCGCGCGACGTGGGCATCGCTCGCTTCGCTGGCGCTCTGTTGCTTTAGACCGGATGGAGTGGTCTTTGTGTTGCCATTGCTGGGTTATCTGGTGGTGTCCTCAAATAACCGGGCCAGATCGTTCGGGAAGGTGGCGGGAATTTTCCTCGCGCCCGGGATACTTTACTTCACGTGGCGTATGCATTACTTCGGTGAACTTTTCCCACTGCCTTTTCTGGTGAAGTCGGATGCACAACGTGTGTTCGGGCTGGTGGTCGCTCACTCGATGCAGCAGAGCCTAAAGTACCTGCTCTTCGACGCAGCCGTGCTGTTGCCGGGTATCATGGCTCGCGGTCTGCGGCCGAGGTATCTGTTTGTAGATCTCATTGCGGTGCCCACTGCCTTCTATTGGATGATGCGCCTTGATCAGAATATTGGCGACCGCTTCTTCTACTATCTGCCGCTGACGGCAGCTCTTCTGATCGCGGTGCATTGGCGGCAGACGACGCTCTCATCGCGAAGGATTTTGTTGTGGGTCGGCGTTGGCGCGTGGCTGCTTTTGATTGCAATGCCCCTCTATCGCGAGTTTCGTACTTTTCGTGATATGCAATTTAACGAAACGAAGAGCATTGCGCAGGCGCTGAACGCAATGCCAGAACACGGCACGATGATTACGACGGAGGCTGGTTTTCTACCGTACTATTCGGGCTGGACGACCTATGATCCCTGGGGTTTGAACACTCCGGAGTTCGCCCATCGATTTATACAACCTACAGATGTCGAGCGTTTGCGGGCGGATGTGATCGTTGCGCATCCGGATCAAGCGGAGAGCTGCCTTATCCAGCCAGGTTGGCAGGCGCAATATGGCAACCGGACGTGGCAGAATATGACTAGGAACCTGGTGATCGGCGCTGGCGATTCTCGGTATGAGTTATGGCTGATCTCTTATGGTTCTGAGTTTTATCGGCAGCGGAGGCGTTGGCATTATGGCGAAGGGGATCGCTATTGCTGGTTTCTGCTACGGGATTCGCCACGTTACTCCGGGATCGCGGAAGCGCTTCGTAAGCACCATGGAGTTGGGCCGCCGGAGTCGATCCGTCTCGAAGAAGACCACAGTGCAATTCGAACCTATCACTAATTGACGTCCCACCAATTCGGGGCGCCTCAGCGGCCTCCGCTTATATTCGAGCCACTACCACTTTCGGTATTGAAGATCGGGTCGATAAACAAGGCGGGATTGTAACCTGGAGTCTTCCTTGCCTTCGCTGAACTACCAATTGGAATCACGCTCGCGGATTGGAAATCGGTTCTTTTGTGCCTTGGTCGCACTACAGGTGGCGATCTCGGTTGGCAGTCTGTTCGGCTCGCACTCATTGCGAAGCGTGAATCGACGGTGTTGGAAGATAGGGGTATGCTCACATCGTATCGAGAGCAACTTGACAGACTCCAGACGCAGATAGAAGGATCGCGCGCCAGCAACGACTCGGGCCCAACGGGCGTCAGCGACGACGCTAGGCTCTTGTTTGCAAGCGTTGGCGGAGTCCGCCCCCGCGGGCTTTGCGACAATCTCGGCAGCTACGCAACGCAGGCGGAGGCGTTCGATAACTAGCAACCAGACCAGTTGTCGACACAAGGTGGATTGCTGATTACGATCAAGAGTTGCGTGAAACCGCTCAATCTCTCGAACACGGGCGGGCAAAAGTCAACGCAGCGGAAGCAGAGTTCCTGATCCAAGCGCAGAGGACCCACAGAATCCGCTTGTGAGTTGAACGAATGAACGCCTCAACACCACTGCTTTTGTTGAGCACGACCCTGTGCATGACTTGGCTGAAGCGGGAGATGCGCCTGCAAGTCGCACATCGCACGAAGATTGAGTTGGAGCTTCGGCAGGAGCGAAGTTCTCTTGAAAACCGCATCGAGGCGCGCACCGCAGAGTTGCAGTCCGAGATAAAAGAGCGAATGCGGGTGGAACCATTGAACCGCGGTAGAAACCAGGTATTGGAGATGCTCGCACGTGACGAGCCCACGGAGGAGATCTTGCGTGTTCTGGTTGAGGTTCTTGCGGGACATCGCTCGACTTGGGCATGTGCGCGCTTCATCTGATCGAGGATGGAACCCTGCATCTGAAAGCCTCGACGGACGTGCCAGATAAGCTCGTTCGAAATCTGCAACAATTATCGGCTGGAATGGCGCGTGTGCCGGAATTGGAGGCACTTAGCCAGAACAAAACGCTGATACTTTGTGACCTGGCTGCAGATCGCAAGCCGTGGACTGAACTGCTGCGCCAATGGTATCCAGTCATTATGGTCGGTACCATTTTTTGGGCCGGACAAGAGCCGACTTGGTACTCTCACGATCTATACGCTGCTGTGGTATCCTCCGTCGCCGGCCGAGAGACGCACAGCCAGATGGCGGCGATGGTTCTCGAACGATCCCGCCTTCAGGACCAACTGCGACGTCATGCCTATCACGACAGCCTTACTTCACTGCCCAATCGATTACTTGGACAGGAGCGACTGTCGACCGCTATTCGCCGCGCTAAGCGAAACGGTGAATCGATAGCTGTGCTATGGATCGATCTGAACAAGTTCAAACAGATTAATGATGTTAATGGGCACGCCGTGGGCGACTCGGTACTGCGGCAGGTCGCGGATCGGCCTTTGAAGAGGCTGCCAGAGATACAGTTGCGCGAATGGGTGGCGATGAGTTTATGGTTGTGCTCGAGGATATACCGGGGCGTGCGGACGCGCAGCGAATAGCCGAGACGCTGCTCGACACTCTAAAGCTGCCTGTAGCGTTTCAGGATCTGGAGCTATCAATCACGGCGAGCATCGGGATAGCGCTCTTCCCCGACGATGGCGACTCTGCGACGAATTGGAACGCAAGGCAGATCTGGCGATGTACGAAGCAAAGTTCGGCAATTATGGGACACGCACCTTCTCTTCGGTACTGAACCAGGCTGCGATCGACCGTCGCGAACTCGAACAGGAGATGGCTGCTGCACTGGAACACGGCGGCTTCGAGTTACATTACCAACCACAGTGCGATCAAAACTGCCGCGTGGCTGCATTTGAGGCGCTGCTTCGATTTACTCACCACACTCTCGGCGTAGTGCCTCCTTCACGCCCGATTCCGATAGCCGAAGAGAGCCAGATGATCATCTCACTCGGCACCTGGGTGCTGCGAGAGGCATGCCGGCAGAATCGGCGGTGGCAGCTTGATGGCTATCCACCGGTACGTGTTGCGGTGGATATCTCGTCGATGCGGTTTGCTCGGGAGGACTTCGCCGATTCAGTCGCAAAGGTTCTTGAGGAGACTGGTCTGGCTCCCGAGTTTCTAGAGCTAGAACTGACAGAGAGTGTAGTGGTGAAAGACTTCACCGAATCTACCCGTCAGTTGCAGCGGCTGAAGCGGCTTGGCGTGAGTATTGGATTGATGATTTTGGTACGGAGTATTCCTCGCTGAACTACCTGCATCAACTTCCAATCGATCGTCTAAAGATCGACCGCTCTTTCATCCAGATGCTGAATGCGCCGAACAGCACGCTGCCAATCCTTGAGGCCATCATCTCGATGGCCAAGAATATGGAGCTGGGGGTGGTGCGTGAAGGAGTGGAGACGGATGAGCATATGGCGATGCTTTGCTTGAAAGGGTGCGATCTCTTACAGGGCTTTCTTTATTCACGACCAGTTTCGGCCGATCGTGCTAAGTTTTTATTGCAAGCGGGGGCCTTTGTATGAGTCGATGCTGCGTGAGGATGCACTCGCTGTCGCCGCGGTGTAAGCCGCTTTCCGGAGCCTGAAGTGTTTCTCCGAGAACAACTACTTTGGCATCTGGCCAATGGTGCGTTTGAGATCTCCCTGAGCGAGTGACAAACCGAGAGTTGCTTCAAGCAGTGAGGCGTGTGCTGAAGCTGACTTAGCGTGAGCTTCTGCGCGGGCCGAAGCGAGGGCAGCGTTTTGTTCGAACTGCCGATCTGAGACACGAGATGATTCGACTCGTACGTCAAGTAATTCTTTGGCAACGCCGACCATCTGCTGGAGCTGCTGTACCTTGTCATACGCAGTTTCTACCTGCACGGTGACCTCGTCCTGAAGCTTCTGGAGACTCAATTCGGCTTCCGAGAGGATAGTGCGGGCATCCTGGATCTGAGCGTTTCTGCGACCGCCGTCGAAGAGGTCGTAGCTGAAGGTCACACCAAAGGCTCCGAAGTTGTGGACGAGGAAGGAGATTCCACTTTGATAGTCGTAGTGTGCGAATGCAGTGACATCGGGGATGTAGGCGTCTTTCGCAGCCGCCAGGGATGCCTTCGCCTTTATGACTGATTGTCGCGCGGCCAGAAGATCTGGGTTGTTAGCCTCCGCGATATGAAGACACTCTTCACGGGATGGGAGGATGAGCGGCTGTTCGTTGGCATCGGGTTCAAGATGCAGTTCGGTGTTCAGAGGAAGGCCGAGTAGATCGTTGAGGGAGAGCGTGAAATCATGGAGTTGGAGCGTCTGCGTCAGAACTGTCTGTCGGGCATCGAGGAGAGCAGCGTGACTTTCCAGCGCAACGACCTCGAGCGAATGACCGCGCGTAACATCGTCGGTGCTCTCCTGGAACTTCACTTCTCCGGCGGCGACTTCTTCGGTAGCTGCATTTTTCTTGAGTTGCACGATGAGGATGTTGTAGTAAAGCTGACGCACGTTGAGGGCTACTTCATCCTCGGCTTCAGAGAGCTTAGCCTTTGCGGTGTTGATGTCAGCGGTGGCGGCACGATTGGCCTCGTGAACTTTGAGCAGTTGCGTAGTCGGCTGATTGAGTGAGGTAATGCTCTGGTAGGACGTGAGAGAGCCTTGATTGAGGAAGAGTGTTTGTCCCGGGATGGGCCCGGTAGCCGCAGAATTCCCAAAGGCTCCCGCAGGGATGTTGACTCCTTCCAATTCTGTGAGATGAAGGAGAGCGGAGTGGTTCGCAACCTGGGGGTAGTAAGAGGAGCGGGCGATCTCTTTCTTATGTCGGCTGTCGTCTAGGGAGAGCTGTGCGAGTTTGAGAGTGCGATTTTGTGCGAGAGCTAGATCAATTGCCTCAGAGAGGGTGAGAGTTCTCGACGGATTCGCTTCGGCACGGGCGAACGTGTCTGAAGCAAACGTGGCAAAGGCTCCCAGCAGAAGATATGCGATAAGTTGACGTGGCGAACGGCTGGTTTGACGGAAGCGCATAGGGGATTCCCTGGAAGAATTTTGTTCGCTCATGCTGTTGGCGCAGGCGCTATTACTAACTGACTGTATTGTGTTGGAACATGTTCCATGCAAGCGATCGCATGCGACAGTATGGGCTCCATGTGCGGACGTTGTTACGGTGGCTTCCGCCGAGGTCACGATTGTGGGCCCCCAGTGCGAACTTCCTTGCCTGAAGCGTGAACGGTAACGATGGCGGAGAAGCCGGGGCGGAGGCGGTCTTTGAGTGGGTGGTCGGGGTCGAGAAGGATCTTGACTGGGATTCTCTGGACCACTTTTGTGTAGTTGCCGGTGGCGTTGTCGGGCGGCAGAAGGGCGAACTGTGATCCGCTGGCTGGAGCGATTTCTTCCACCTTGCCGTGGAGAGTTACCCCGGGAAAGGTATCGATGGTGATGTCGGCAATGTCGCCTTTTCGGATGTTGGTAAGCTGAGTTTCCTTGTAGTTGGCTTGGACCCACACGTCTCCCTTGACGAGATCGATGATTTGTACGCCCGGCGCAACCAGTTGCCCTTCGAGGACGTGGCGCTCTCCCACTGAGCCGGCGGTCGGCGCTGAGATGCGGGTATAGTCCAGGTTGACGTTTGCGACGACGATCGCTGCTTGTTTCGCCTGGATCTGCGCCTTGAACTCTGCATCGTGGATATCGAGCGACTGCCGCTGACGCCGCTCGGCTTCCAGGAGACTGCGACTGCTTGCAAGCGAGGCCGTTGCGCGATCGAGATCGGCTTGGCGGCTGGCGAGCATTCCGGAAAATTGGTCCGCGTCCGCGACGGCAGATTCGAGTTGCTGGTGGGTAGCGGCCTTTGAGGCGAGAAGTGCCTCCTGCCGGGTCCGTTCCTGAGTAGCACGCAGCACCTCTGCCTGGGCGGAGGAGACGGCGGCCTTGGCCGCGTCGACGGCAGCGCTCGCCTCGTTCACCATGGCCTGGGAGTTCTGGATCTTGGCGTCCTCAACAAGTTTGGCAGCTTGATTGTCGGCAAGCTGTGCCTTCGCTCCTTCGAGAGCGGCTTGAGCTTCGCCCAAGGTTGCGCGATAGTCTTCGTCGTCCAACTGGACGAGTACCTGGCCCGGTTTGACCTGCTCGTAATCGTTGACGTCGACTCGGCGCACGGTGCCTGATATCCGTGTGCTGAGAGGTGTCATATCGGCGCGGAGATATGCGTCGTCGGTTCGCTGCTCAGCATGTCCGCCCTGCCATGGGGTCCAGTTGTCTTTGATGACGAAAAAGATCAGGGCGGCAACGGCCAGTGTGACGATTGGAACAATGAGTCGCTTTATCATGTCGTTCGTGACTCCCGATGTTGCTTGAGTTTCTATAAAGGGCGCTAGTGTACGCCGAGTACGCTGCAGGGCGCTTCCTGCGCCAGTTCGTATACTGTGCTCCAGAGCCGTGCAATATAAAGATCCCGTCGATGGAGGCCCACGACCAGGAGATCGGGTTTCTGTTCGCGCAGAAAATGGACCAGCGATTCGACTTCATGACCTTCAATGAGGTGACTTGTAACTGCAAGACGTTGACCATCAGCCAAGGTCGTGGCGTCTTCTTGAAGCGTCTGATAGAAGGCGCGGCGATCCTCGTGAAGAATATTTGGGAGCGAGGAATCGGCTGCCGCTGCATACGCAGCATAGACCGGGAGATCAGCCATGACGGTGACAATGTGAAGCTGGGCATTGAGGCTCTTCGCCAAATCCATGCCCGACGCGAGTGCTCGCTTTGCCTCTGGCGACTCGTTGTAAGCGACGACGATCTTCTGAAACATGAAGAGGCTCCTTTCCCTGCCGTTTAGTTGCTTTATTGGTCCAAAAAGTCGCGGAATTCGTTTCGTGATTCGGCTTCAAGGCTGCGTGCCGCCCTAAAGAACAGCTCCTTGACGCTCCTCGTCGGTAAACGGCTCAACAATCACATCGTATCCGCCCGACTCAAGGACGGACGACCAAAGCTGAAAAATGGCCGTATGAGCGTAGACCAGAAGAGCTGGACGCGGATTGAGCAGACAGATTTCATTCCAAAGCGCCT
The DNA here is from genome assembly GCA_964658525.1 of uncultured Edaphobacter sp. Lineage (GTDB taxonomy): Bacteria > Acidobacteriota > Terriglobia > Terriglobales > Acidobacteriaceae > Edaphobacter. The sequence continues at coordinate 10,177 of CAZZZG010000058.1, read as the reverse complement.
ACCAGTCAACCTTTTGCAATATTGTGGGCAAGACAACGACATGGATCCACTCCTGGTTGCTTACAATTTGCGATAGATCTGCCATGCGAGAGACAAAGAAGAAGGCTGGGTGTTGGTCGGCCAACCGCCACTGAAACTCTGCTTGAACGTGAGCCTGTCCGACGACGAGCACCCGGAGTTCGCTGTGTTTCTGTGTCACGCTTAAACCTCGTGCCTGGCAGCTAAAGCATGGCAGAGAAAATATGAAATTGCAGCGTGAGGAACGGTGATCTCACTGTGATGTCGTTTGCCAAGGCACTTTGAGCGTCTAAAATGTTTTGTGGATCCTCCGCTCCGCTAGGGTAGGGAGAACGCTGGGGTCGCATCAGGGAACGTATCGTCAGTATTCAATGTTTTTGAGCGCACTCGGGAGGTTCGGCGAGGCGTGGTCCTATCTTCAGATTTCGCAGCAATTGGATCCTCTCGTATCGCCAGAAAGTCTCCTACGCGAGATTTTTGTACGTAAGTCGGCTCTATGAAGAGGCGGTCGAACATTTCGCCAGACCATCGTGTGGACCATTGCCACTCGAAGTTTCCGCTTTGCAAGCGCTCACCGAGGTGCAACTCGGCCGCCACGCAGAAGCTCTGAAGACGGCGCAGACACTTCAGCGAAACGTCGGCGGGCAGCCTTTTTTTCCTAGCTTGATCGCCGAGGCTGTCGCTCAATGCGGCGAGATTAAGGTCGCAATCAAGAGGATTGACGATCGTCGCCTCTTCGCACCCGAGACGCCGTCGAGCAACTTTCGGAGAGCTTCACTAGCAGTTGCAATTGGCGATCAAAACCGCGCAGGAAGATATCTTAATCAGGCATTCGAAGAGAGAGAGGCAAAGCTTCCATGGGCGGCAGTGGAACCGGGGTTCGACGAGATGCGCGAAAATGAAAAGTTTCGCTCCATCGTTGACGCGGTCGTTAGATCCACGTCTAAAGCAGTTCGCGTGTAGACCTGTTCCAGTATTGTTGCGCGCGCGCCCAATGCGCTACCTGCACCAGAAACTTTTTGGCTGTGCCAGCCGGAGGCTCGTGTCTCCTTCAACTTGAAGGAGTGACCTCCCTGATCAAAAAGATCTGAGATCGAGTCGTTGGTACGTTCCTTCCCTATATAGAGAAAACTGGCGCTTGTTATGCGATCAATTTGCCTGAGATATTCGACCATCGCTTCAGAAGATATATCCGATATTGCATGAGAGCTGAATGTTAGATCGACACTGCCAGCAGGCATCGCATCTAGCTTGAATAAAGGTAGTAGCACCACATTGGCCTGAGCGATAGCAGCGGCTGTCAACTGACCTTCTCCATACAGCAAAAACTTCAGCTGTGGAAACGCTTTTATGAGATAGTACGATGTCAGTGCAATGCTCTCTGGCACATCGAAATCCAAGTAGGTAACTTTGGGCCGATCGCGCAGCAAATAATAAGCCATTCCTCCAAATCCGCCCCCGATCTCAGCCACGGTGGCAGCTTTTGAGTCGAGCAGGCTGCCGATCCGATGAGCACAATAGTGTGCGTACTCGGCACCGACGTTTATATGTGTTCCCTCGATTAGCACACCAAACGGATTGCCGATGCCAGGACCAGCGAGATCGCGTAATGCAAAGCGGTTTTGAGTCTGTGCTTTCCAGTAATCAAATCGATATAAAACATGACTTAGGTAAAAACGCCGATGAAAGTCTTTGATTGTCCCGCCAAAATAGGCTTTCGACATACCAAAAGGCACACCTAGCAAACCTGATGAGCAAGGATCACGGAAGAAGTTTCGGTACATCCTTCGAAGCGTACTAATATCTCTGGTGAACAGCGCCTGCGCGACAGGCCCCAAGTTTCCCTGCTGCATCTGCTGCCACCATTCCGAAGCTTTATATATGCTGGACGCAAAATGTTGCTGTTTCACGGTCTTTATGTACGCCGTGCATATTCTTTCCAGCAATTCATCATCACCTCCGGAATCATCGAGGCGGGACTTAAATCCCTCGGTCACATTTTGTAGATCGTAACGAGGATCACCCCTGAAGCGACGTGCGCCGTGATCCGCAAATCTCCACATGCTCCAGCGTGCCGCAAAAAAGTTTTTTGCAGTCCTCCCCGTCCGAAGAGGATGGCGCAGATGTTTGAGCTTCACCATATGACCCTTTCTCAAAGAGCGCTTGGAGAAATCGCTAAGCCTACGGATTGAAGAAACGCAGCAAGGCCTTTTCGTCTTCGGTGCTCAATCCTGCACGCACTCGCATATGTCTCACTACAGTTCCAGAGATGCGAGGAGAAAAGCCCTGGGGAGCATTGTGGCAGCGTGAACAGTTCTGTTCGAAGACTAGTTGTCCATCTCTTTGTGTTGCGTTATGGACTGCGTTGCCCTTTGCTGGTTGCTGTGAGTTGGCGGGCGAAGCGCTGCCTTCTTTGGACTGCGAAAATACATGCGCCGTAGAAAGCAAGAAAACACAGAGGGAGATAGGTGCAAAAATCTTCATTTTGATTTACCTTTCCACGCTGGAAAGAGAAAGCGATAGACGATCCCGGTCTCCCAGATATTGAAGTTTCCAGTCGAGGAGAATTGGCGAGCGTATTGTGCGTTGATCCTCACCTCGTGCGGTAGATGGTAGTTGAGTCCAAAATCAACTCTCTGCGTGTCTGCGGCGGGCAGAAAATCTGATGGGTCCGGGCTGTTTCGAAAGGTTTGCTGCAGCCGGAATACTGGTTCCAGCCGCCCGATCAAGGTATCAGCGCCGTTAAACTGAGATAGTCGATAGTCGGTTTCAATCCAATAGCCTTGGGAGTGAGCTCCATGCGCATATTCGGAGCGGAGCTTTAGCGGAATCTTTGCAGGCTCCCACCAGAGATGAGCCCCATAAGCGTTGGATAATTGGGTTCCCTCGAGCGACCGACCATAGGATGCGCCAACCTCTAGTCTTGCCTGCGGGAAGTAGGTATATACCTGTCCGCCGGTCGAACGCGATGACTGAAACTGCTTATTTGTACTACCCGCTGAGAAGTAGGCCGCATAGCTGATTGAAACTTTGTCTGTTGAGTACGCGTTTCCCCTCAGCATACCTCCAGTCCCACTGCCGCTGCCCATGGTGCCTATGCTAAAGATCAACGGAGCATCCAGGCTGCTGATCCAAATTGGGGACAGTCGTTCGTTGTAGGTTCCAAAGGGGGTGAGGAAGTATCCTCCGACAACGGTTATGTGCGGCGTGGCAATGTAGTCTGCCTGAAGATACGACAATCCAAGAAATGTTGAATGGTCATACCCCTGACCGTTTCCTTGTGGAGAAAAAGTCTCGAGAATATTCGCACGTGACTCAACCAGCAAATGTTGACCAATCGGAGCCTCGAGCACCGGAACTGCAATGGTCTGATAAGACGTGTTACCAGCATTCGTATTTGTCAAGAAGCCGACGCCGCCTGATAGAAGAGGAACATCCTGAGCGACCAAAGCTGGCATGTTCCACAGCAGCCCCGCAAAGAGCAACACAGCGCAAGCTGGTCGTCGCAGTACGCAATACCTCAAAGTCAGTAAAGTACCCATGCTGTTTCAAAGCTATCGCGAGGCCTTCGCAAGCGTGTCAGCCGATGGTCTGGACTCTGTCACTTATTTGTCAGCTGGATTTCGACCGAGAAAGTCAGCGTCACAGTGGGGATTCTCCGTTGTGGGAGACAAGCGTGATCTTCGAGGATCCTGTAGCCTTCGTTGGACGCGAGGTTCAAATTAGAGGCCATGATCATCCCACGCCACGTGCGATTGGTCGCTTTTTTTTGGCACTCGTTTCGCCTTCAATAGATCATTCGCCGTCTACAAAGTGAAGAAAACCAGAGGGATCTCCCGCAATCGCTCGCATAAATCAAAATAAAAACGAATGCGTTGGGCTTGCATTCACCGGTTCTGCTTATCGTCCAAGGGAAGCATCTCAATCTGAACGTTCCTGATAGCTAGTGGTCGGTTTACGCCCTCGCTTGTTGAACGCATCTCCCGCTAGCGAAATCTGTAACTCTTCGTCTTCCCTTTCGAGTTTGCCTAGTCGCCATGACTGATAAAAGCCGTGAATTGAGCAGAATTCCAAGCCACCAAAAAATTTATCTTCCCGAACAATTCGCGCTATAAAAAACCTGTGACTGCCGATCGCACGGACGGACTTGATCTCCACCTCCATGACTCGTGACGCAAATTCGGGGACCGGGATACTAAACGCAGACGACATCTTTGTTGCGAAGGGAAGCTGACTCCAGTCAATTGATTTCTTTGTGTGATTGTTCGCGAGTTGATATGCCAAGGCGCCTCGAGAGACTGGAAAACTGCACAGCGCAACACGGCCGGCCTGCTCTACGAGTCCCCCTGCCAGCCTTTCGCCCCTCAAAGCAAACCCCATATATCCGTTACCCAAATCGCCAAGGATGTTCATGGGAAAGATGTTGCCATCGGCTTTGCTGCCTACGCTCACAAGCATAATGGGATGAGGACAGATGAAGATCACCATCCCCGCACGCCGTTCGAGGAATGACATCTTTATTCCTTTGGTGTTATCTCTCCTCCATTGCCTATATGCGTGAAGCAAGTAGTGAGTGCAGAGACGTGCTTTTGGCAGACAATAATTTTTTGAACTTCGAGGTTCGAACAAAATGAACTCTGATTCACCTTCGACAACGATCGCCTGAGGCTTAAGACCAATCTCTCCTAAGACTCGCTTCCTCCCTGTACGCTCACAAAATTTCAATGATAGATTTACCAGGTCTCTTTCATCTGGTCTTTGTCCCTCGTCAAATCCCACGCAGATAGTTAGTGGCGATGCACACACCATAGAATGACGACGTGTCACGTCCCGGGGTGCGCCCACTCCATGCAGCCACACGGTAATCTCCGTCTGCGGGTCTTCGAGTCCGAGCGTGAACTCTTGAGGAAGCAGAGTATTCCCGAAGGCGATGCTTTTGATCACCGAGCGGATTTTGTGAATTATCGACATACGAGGATTCTCGATGAACGACGCTGTTTGTTCCGTGGCATTCCCTGGACTGAGGCGTGCAAGCGATTTCTACAGAAGATGCCGAAGGGTATTGGTGGCGCGCCATCCCGGAAACACTGTCTTTCCGCGATCTAGATTATCGCTATGCCGATTGGAAGGCGTGTCACTGAGTAGTCTTAAGTCTGTCAATAGATTGTCACGCCCAACATCCTGCTAAGAGCTGGACAGTAGCGGCCAGAGTTTTTGGGGCCACTCTGCGCTCCTCAGCTTCCGCCATTGGCCTAGTATTCTAGGTACGTGAAGATGAAAAACGTCAATCACCGCCCCGTTGAACCGGGCATTGTAAGCGACTTTTCCGAGAGACTCAGCTATTCCGGCTACCTGTCTCTCGATGGTCTGCTTTCGCAGCAGCGTCCGCTATCCCAGCCTCCGCATCATGATGAAATGCTGTTTATCATCCAGCACCAGGTTTCAGAACTGTGGATGAAACTTCTCATCCACGAGCTTTCCGCCGCGATCGACCATATATGCCACGATAGGCTTCCTCCCTGTCTCAAGATTCTGTCGCGCGTAAAACTCATCCAGATCCAGATGTTCGAGCAGTGGGCTGTGTTGGAGACGCTGACACCGTCTGAATATATGGAGTTCCGCTCTGTGCTTGGGAGTGCCTCGGGATTCCAGTCGTATCAGTATCGCAAACTCGAATTTCTTCTCGGAAATAAGAATCCGGATACCATTAGGGTGTTCGCGCACGATGCGGCGATCTACGAGGATCTCAAACGTACACTTGAATCTCCTAGCCTCTACGACGAGTTCCTGCGATATCTTTCTCGGCGAGACTATGGAATCCCCGACGAATGTCGCGAACGAAACTGGGCTGTGCCACACAGCAGAAATGAAGCGCTGGTGGGGGTCTTTCGCGAGATATACCGCAACCCTAAACAACACTGGGAGGCGTATGAGATGTGTGAAAAGCTGGTGGACGTAGAAGAATACTTCCAACTCTGGCGTTTTCGTCATCTCAAAACAGTTGAGCGCATTATTGGCTTTCGTCAAGGTACGGGCGGGTCATCGGGTGTTGGCTTTCTTCGTCAGGCGCTAGAGCTTACCTTCTTCCCCGAACTGTTGGCTTCACGAACCGAGGCACCGCGAGAATGAGTCTCGCCCGTGCTATACAATCCGTTGGAACCGGTGCTCTCACGGAAGATGAGCTGCGCCGTTATGTTTTTCCACTCTTCTCCAAGACGCTCTCGGTGCCGGGCATCTATCTGGCGAACCACTCGTTGGGCCGGCCGCTCGACCGGACTGAGGCTGATCTTTCGGAAGGCTTTCGTCTCTGGCAGGCCAGACTCGGAGATGCCTGGGACCAGTGGCTCGAAGAGGAGCAAGGGCATCGTTCGCGTCTTGCGCAGCTCATTGGCGCTTCCAGATTCGATTGTATTGTGCCGAAAACCTCGGCGGGACAGGGGCTGCGGGCTGTACTCAATGCTCTTCCGGGCGTGCCTCGTGTCGTCTCGACTACAGGGGAGTTCGACTCGATCGATGTAATTCTGAAGCAGTATGCAGCGGTAGGTAAGATCAGCGTTCAGTTTGTCGCTTGCGAGGCGTCAGATGGCGGTATCGATCTTTCGAAATTGATGGAGAAGATCAGCGGCGGTGCGGATCTTGTGATCATTTCCCAGGTGATGTTTATGACCGGGCGGGTGGTGCCCCATCTTGATCTTCTCGCAAAGGAGTGCCATCAGGTCGGGACTCGCCTACTCGTCGATGCTTACCATTCTGTCGGGGTCTTTCCGGTGAACGTTACCTCGATGAATGCCGATTTTATGATTGGCGGGAGTTACAAATATCTCCGTGGGGGGCCGGGGGCGGCCTTCCTATATGTCTCTCCAGATGCTCTCTCGAGCGGGCTGAAGCCAATCGATATCGGGTGGTTCGCTAAGGACCACCCCTTTCTCTACGAGCGGCCTGATCCGCCGCGGTTTGCGGATGGCGGGAGTGCATTTCTGGAGTCGACCCCTCCGGTTCTTACGTACTATCAAGCTCGCGCGGGCCAGCAACTCACCTTGCAGTTGGGAGTCGATCGGATTCGGGCGTACAACCTGGATCGCCTCAGCCGTCTGAAACGATATCTCTCGGACTTTGGCGTTCAGTCAGAGGGGGCGGACGAAGGTCACGGAGGGTTTTTGACGATAGAAGACCCTGAAGCGGTGTCACTTTCTAAAGCACTTGAAGGCCGCGGTATCACGACGGACGCGCGTGGCCGATGGCTTAGGCTCTCACCCGATTACCTGACGGTTGATAGTGCTTTGCGTGAAGTGGCAGCCACTTTGGCGTCGATTCTCACAGGGAGTTAGGAGTACGGCTTGCGCCGTACCCGTTCTTAGTTCACTGGGTGGAACGTCACCAACGCTGTGACGAAGATTACTCCGAAGAGGATCACCAGCAGCGGCCACCAGCTTTCCAACCAGGACGATTCACTTGACGCACTCATCTCAACAATTCTCCTTGACCACTTTCAAATCCTAACTGAGAACCGGCAAATCTTCTAAGCGGAGGGTGCTTGAGGTACCCCCCTCCCCCTTGGGGGTATTTTGCAAGGAAGTCTTTTGAATGCATGAGGTTAGAGACTAGGTGTGCCGCTAAGATATTGCATCCATGGGACTTACGCCTAAAATACTTGTTTTGAGGCAGTTAGTAACCTTTTGGCCACCTCCATGGGTGAAGATGATGTGGTGTTTTGTGGTCCTTTCGTGGTGTGATCGTGGTTCGTTGTGGACGGGTTAAATGTGGAGGGCTGCCGCAGCTTTCGCCATTGGCAGCCCTTGGTTTTGATCTCTAATTTAATTGTAGCGAACTCGACATAACTCATACGCCAAATTTGGCGAAGATTTTTCTGATTATTTTCGATCGACGGCATCGGTGCTGGCTGAACTGATATGCCGTCGCCCTTGCTGGTTGCTCGAACCTTGCCGAGAACGTGACTCTGCGGGAACTCCGCATTTATCGGGATCAATTAGCCTGCTGGACTGCTACCAGTTCGGTGTCGCGCCGACGCCAAGCACCTACCTGGGCAGAAGGATGGCGGTAGTGAGAAGATCCGGCTTCCCGTTCCTCACCAAGGCAGCGTATTTTTCCCCGCCGTGATAGGGAATCTCGTATACGTGCGTTTCATCGTCCCTGGCTGCCTTCAGGACGATTGGGACAGTATTCGTCAGTGAATCATGGACTGTTGCCGTAAGCACTTCGGCGCTGTAAGGTTTGCCGTTTACCTCGGTCAGCTTGTCGGCCGGGCCAAGGCCGGCAGTGTAAGCCGGGCTTCCGATCCAAACGTCCAGCAGAGTGCCATCCGGCAGCGCCTGAAGACCCAGGGAGTGATACATCTCGGCCATATGCGATGCTTTGATGAAGTCCGCTTCTGCCGGGATCATTGTCTCCTGGTAGACGTAACTGTACCCGGCGGCTTCAAGGCCTCCGGTCAGTGATTTGAAGTCCAGCGCGTTCAGGCGTTTTTCCCAAAAGCCCTGCCAGTCATAGGGCGCAATCGCATTCAGTGCCTGAATAAGGTCGGTGAATGTGTACGGAAGAACCCCTGGCCCAGTATCTCGAGAGGGCGATCCCGCCACGGGCGGAGCGAAAAAGAGCGCTGCGAAGTCATCGAGGGATTTCTTGCCGCCAGTAAGTTGCCGAATCTTTACGTCGGCTTCCAGCCAGAGCAGTGTCCCGGCGTAGTAGTAATCCTGGCCGAGGCGCCAGCTTGCCCATGCCGAATCGTTGCCACGCAGAATTGCGGATGCATCTGCTGTGTCCTGGATGGAGCGCCATCTTCGCCCGGGCTTATCGATCTGAAACGCCTCATAGTCGAAGTCACCGACGGTCTGGGCAAGCGTACGGAAACCAGCGCGTGCGGTCAGCACGTTGCCGTAATACTGCGTGAATCCCTCGTAAACCCAGATCAGGTCGTTTTGCATCGGCGTGTTATCGTCTGCGGTCGCCTCACCAACCGGGCGGCGATACTTGCCGCACCACGCGTGGGTGTACTCGTGTGGCAGCAAAGAGCCGACCACGCCGGCTGTTTCCTGGTCCGTCATGTCCAGGCTTCGGACGATGTAATCGGCTGATTGGGTGTGCTCGGCGCTATCACCCTGCAGGTGCGGAGACGCGCCCACAAGGAAGTCGTAGTGCTCGTAAGGATGTCCGACGAACAGCTTTGTGGCTTGCTGCACCAGGGATGTCATTTTGGCGAGAAAGGCAGGCTGTAAGTTCAGATCGGTCTCTTTGTCGGAGCAGACGTCGAGCGTGTGCGCGGGATGAATCTCCGGCGCGAGGGGATACTGACGGCAATGGTCCCCGGCGAGGATGGGGGAGTCGATCAATTGTTCGAGAGAGACGGGTTGGAATGTAGTGTCAGGCCCATGGAGCGAAGCCGCGGTGGATCCGCTGGTACGCAGGGCCGTCGCGGCCTTCCAAGTGGACGGCAGGTGAATCTCGGCTGTGATGGGCGTGTCATGTAGTGGCTTATCGCTCGGATAGAGCACAACTTCGCTTGGCTCGACCATGACGACATGAGAGCTCGTGTGGTTAGTCCCAATCGTGTTTGCGCGACTGGGGACCGCAAGAATGTCATACGAAGCTACAAGGAAAGAGATGTTCCGGGGAACAACAACATGGAACTTATAGGAGTCTGAGAGGTCGCGACGCCATGGCACAACATCTCCTTCTGCAGAAGCGGCGTGGAAGGTGAGGCCGGTCAAGTTGTCGATGGGGCCGCCGGGGAGTTCCTGACTAGGAATCCATTCCGGATAAGAGAACGCGTTCGCACCGGCATGCACCGGGATCTGCTCGGTTACATGGATGATTCGGCGCGAAGCGTCTGTCAAGTCGATACGGATATGCATCGGCGTCTGAGCGATAGCTGAAAAAGAGAAAAGAAGAGTTACCGCTAAGAAAAAGTGTGCAGACATCGACGTCATCCTTGTCTGGGCTGTTCGTGAGAAGAGTATATAGTCCTATAAGTCGACTCAGCGGAAGTAGCAATTCTCTGACGTCTGTCGATCGTTCACTGAAAACGGGGGTTTCAGCAAGTTCGAATCTCCGGCGTGCGCCTTCGGCGCGGATGAGATTTTGGACGGCTTCGGCCTTTGATCAAATCGACGGCAGCACACCTTGCAGTAGTTGGCGGCATAGC
>CAZZZG010000057.1:0-26260 GCA_964658525.1 uncultured Edaphobacter sp. | reverse complement strand
TCGATTACTCGTCGGTGAGCGGGCTTTCGAGTGAGATGAAGCAGATTCTTGGTCGAGTTCGGCCGGTGACGCTTGGACAAGCTAGCCGGATTGCGGGGGTTACGCCTGCGGCCGTGAGTCTGATCCATGTGTATATCGAGATTCAGGGCAGGGCGCGGGTGGCTTAGTTGCGTTCTGTCCTGCCGGACCGGCTCCCTGCGCTCGGCCACCCCACAAACGAAGACCTGTTTGCGGGACCCGGGTTCAGGCGTTCACTTCGTGACGTGTGATTGCTCGCTTTCTCCCTCCCGTTGGTCGGCTGTGAATTCCTGACTGGTTTTGAGGCGTAAACGAATGGGTTGTGGCGAAAATGTAACCGTGGAGGGGTTTTTGGCGTCCAACCTTTGTCGGGAGAAGAACAATGACGTCTGCAGTGAAGACAGGGTTGATCGTGCTGGTGCTTGTTGTCGTGGCTTTTATGCTGTTGGGAAAGGGAAAGAGAATGGTTATGGGGGCAGAGAGAAAAGAGCCGATTCCGGCTCCCGCGATCGATGAGCCGCAGACGGGAGCGAAGCACGAGACTGCAGTGTTTGCAGGTGGTTGTTTCTGGGGCGTGCAGACGGTGTTTCAGCGCGTGAAGGGTGTGACGGCTACTACCGCGGGTTATTCAGGTGGGTCGGCGGCGACTGCTACGTATGACCAGGTTTCGTCGGAAGGCACCGGGCATGCGGAGTCGGTGAAGGTGGTGTTCGATCCGGCGAAGGTGAGTTATGGCACGTTGCTGAGGATCTTCTTTTCGGTGGTGCACGATCCTACGCAGTTGAATCGACAGGGACCGGATGTAGGGACTTCGTATCGGTCGGTGATTTTTTATACGAGTCCGGAGCAGGAGAAGATTGCGAAAGCTTATATTGCGCAGTTGGATGCGGCGCATGTGTTTCCGAAGCCGATTGTGACGGATGTAACGCCGTTGAAGGCGTTTTATGACGGTGAGGACTATCACCAGGACTATGCGGAGAAGAATCCGAATAATCCTTACATTCAGGTGTGCGATGTGCCGAAGATGGCGGCGCTGAAGGTGCAGTTTCCTGATCTGTTTCAGGATTACAAACACAAATAATTTTCTGCTGGAGCGGCCCCTGGTGGAGGGCCGTTTTTGGCGGGGTTTTTGAGATTTTGTGGTGTTTGGGTGTGGTTTTTTGTGTGGCTGGATGTGGTGGGATGTGTGGTGGATGTGGTGTTCTGGCACCATGGATTTTGGTGATCGAAAATACGCCACGTTTTTGAGATTTATTTTCTGTTGGTGTTGAGATAAAAGCAGATCCCCTTCGGGGATGACAACAAGAACTGCAAATGCAAATGCAAATGCAACGGCAACTGCCACTGGTACGGCTACTGCAAATGCAACGGCGACTTCGACTGCAAAAGGCAACGGCAAATGCAGCGGCAGCGGCGACTGCGACTGCAAGGGCAACGCAACGGCGGTGGGCGCTGGTGTTAGGCGCTACTGGGTGACTTCGCCCTCAGGTTCGTCGGTGGGATTTTCTATTTCGGCTTCGAAGCCTTCGAGGAGGCGGTTGAGGAAGGCTTCGGGGTCGGTGCCTTCGTTCTGGAGCTGGTGGGCGAGGGCGATGTGGCGGGCCAGGTCGGCGAGGACGATGCCCCAGGCGAAGGGGTCTTCCCAGGCTCCGCTGCGGATGCTTACCTGCTGGGCCTGATTGGCGATCCAGACGCGGAGGACTTCAAAGGAGGCTTTGTCTCGTTGCGCTTCCTCGGGAATGGTGAGAACTTTTTCGACGCCCATCTTTGCTCCTGCGCAGCTGAGGTTAGGTCTTCCTACCAGCGTATAACGATTGCGTTTAGTTGAACCAAGGATGGTACTTAGGGGCTGGATAGGCGACTTTTGCGGTGGAGTAGACTGGAGGGCACGGGTTTAATCCACAGCTTGCACAGGGGCCGCCTGCTTTGCACAGATGGAATTTGAGGAAGCGCAGGTAAGGTAAAGTTTCATGGCTACATACCCACACATTGTCGGAGAGCAGGAGCGACCCACGTCGGTGCATGCCGAGATGACTATTCTCGGCGGAATGCTGGTGGAGCCGGTTGCGATCATCGACGCGACAATGTTGCTGAAGACGGATGATTTTGCGCTGGACTCACACCGGAAGATCTACGATGCGATGCTGCATCTGGTTGAGGTCGGGCATGCGGTCGATATTGTCACGGTTGCGGACTACCTGAGTAAGAAGAAGGAGCTCGATTCGGTGGGCGGGCTGCCGTACCTGGCCTCTCTCAGCGAGGGATTGCCACGGAAGCTGAGTATCGAGAGCTATGTTCGTATCGTTCGCGACAAGAGCCTGATGCGGCAGTTGCTGACGGTTTGCGATATGGGGATGATCGAGGCCTCGGACCAGAGCCGCGAGGCGATCGATGTTCTGAACCAGGTGTCGACTCGATTGACGGAGATCTCTGAGCACGCGGTAACCGGGGGGTTCTCGGACGTTACGGCGATTGTGAAGGAGTCGTTTGGGTCGATTGATGCGTTGTATGAGCAGGGGCGCGAAGTTACCGGGCTGGCGACGCACTATCTTGAGTTTGACCGGATGACGAGCGGGTTGCAGGAGTCGGAGTTGACGATTATTGCGGCTCGGCCTTCGATGGGCAAGACGGCGTGGGCGATCAACATTGCGGAGAATGCGGCTGTACGTGGGGGCAAGGTTGTTGCGGTGTTCTCGCTTGAAATGAGCAAGGCGAGTCTGCTGCGCAGAATGCTGGCTTCTCAGGCGCTGGTGAACTCGAAGGCGATTCAGACGGGGATGCTGATGCGCGACGACCGGTCGAAGCTGGTTGCGGCGCTCGAGCGGCTGATGGAGTCGAAGATGTTTATCGACGATACGCCGGGAATTACGCTGGCAGAGATGCGGGCGAAGGCGAGACGGTTGAAGCAGCAGCAGGGGTCGCTCGATCTGATTGTGATTGATTATTTGCAGCTAATGACGGGTTCGGCGGGTGGGCAGAAGGGTTTTGAGAATCGCACGCAGGAGGTCTCGGCGATCTCGCGTGGGTTGAAGGCGCTGGCCAAGGAGATGAAGGTTCCGGTGGTGGCGCTGTCGCAGCTATCGCGTGCGAGCGAGCAGAGAGGCGGCGATAAAAAGCCGCTGCTGAGCGATCTGCGTGAGTCGGGTTCGATTGAGCAGGATGCCGACGTGGTGTGCTTCATTCATCGCGAGGAGTACTACGATCGGGAGAATGAGGACCTGAAGGGTAAGGCTGAGATCATTATTGCGAAGCAGAGGAATGGGCCGACCGGGAGTATTCAGCTGGCGTATCTGGCGGACTATACGCGGTTTGAGAATCTGTCGCATGCCGGGGATTCGGGCGGCTATTGATTCGGAGTCGAGGAATGGTTTTGGATCGCGGCTGCGAACAGTGAAACTCCGAACGCCGTTATGCTAAGAATCAGATGATCACCTCTAGCGATCTGGAAAAAGTTCCTCTATTTGCCGGTGTGGAAGAACAGGAACGCCGGCGTCTCGCCAGACGCGCTGCCGACATTCACCTCGAGCCCGGCGAGTGGCTCATTCGCGAAGGCGAGGAACCCCACTTCTTTGTTGTCCTCGAAGGCGAACTGGAAGCGGTGAAAGAGATCGTCGGCCAGGGGCGTGTGCTCGGTCGCAACACTGCTGGGGAGTTCTCGGGCGAAACGCCAATCTTTATGGGCACCTCGAGCATCGTTTCGGTTCGCGCCGCGACACAGTGCCGCGTTGCTCGCTTCGATCGCCAGCAACTGCAGGAGCTTGTCCGCGACAGTCCCTCGGCTGGCGAGATCATCTTCCAGACGATGAGCACTCGCCTGGCCCTGGCGCAGAGGCTCGCTCGCGAAACTCCATCCTCGCGCGCACAGATCTCCGGATCGAAGTACGACAACAACTGCCGCCACATCCGAGCGTTTCTCTCCGCCAATCGCATTCAGTACGACTGGCACCCTAGCACGTCTGAGCGTGAGACCGACATCACGGTTTCGGTGGATGGGACATCGCTCGAAGATCCTACCGTCCGCAGCGTTGCCGAAGCGCTCGGCTTTCAGACCGTTCCAAAACTTCAACAATACGACGTCATTATTGTCGGCGCGGGGCCAGCAGGCATGGCAGCCGCAGTCTACGGAGCGTCTGAAGGACTCAAAGTTCTTGTCGTCGAGCGCTTCGCCGCAGGTGGTCAGGCGGGAACGTCCACACGCATCGAAAACTATCTCGGTTTTCCGGTCGGCATCTCCGGCGATGAGCTGACGGATCGCGCGCTGAAGCAGGCAAAGAACTTCGGTGTGGAGATACTATTCGAGCGCGAGGTCAAGGAAGTTCAAGTACTGGACGGCGTCCACTGCATTACTCTCGACGGAGGGGATTGCATCCGCGCACGTGCCTTACTGCTGGGCACGGGAGTCAGCTGGCATCGTCTCGAGTTTGATGGTCACGACGATCTTCTGGGCCGTGGTGTGCTTTATGGGGCGTCTCGTTTTGATGGTGTTGCCGTTACGGGTCAGCCTATTTTCATCGTCGGCGGGGGCAATTCGGCGGGACAGGCGGCTGTTTTCTACTCTAACTACGCTGCCGAAGTGACGATGCTCGTCCGGGGTTCCGGGCTTACACAAAGCATGTCGCAATATCTGATTCAACAGATCAAGGACAAGTCGAACATATGCGTGGAGCCCTACACTCAGGTGACAGGCGTCCATGGAGAAGACCATCTCGAACGGATTACGACCGTGTATCGTCCACCGGATGGCGCGGAATCCACGCGCACTCGCGACGCGAAGGCACTCTTCATCATGATCGGTGCGGTCGCCAAAACCGAGTGGCTTCCAGCCGATCTTGAGCGCGACAAGAATGGGTACATCTGCACGGGGCGCGACATGAAAACCTGGTCACTCGAACGTGAGCCGTTTGCCTTCGAGACCAGTGTGCCCGGTATCTTCTGCGTGGGCGACGTGCGCCATGGGTCTGTGAAGCGAGTTGCCAGCGCCGTGGGAGAGGGCAGCGTATCGATCGCCTTCATCCACGAATACCTGGCGATCGCGGATGCGTCTGCGAAAGACGGCGTACATTAGGCCCTGAGCCAGCGAAATATTCTTTCGCTGGCTCAATGAGAGAGCAAGGTCAGTGCAAGCGAATACCGCAGAAGATGTTCACGAAGCTAGTGGACGGAGATGCGGAGGATCTCGCCGCTCGGGGTCGCACCGAAGTTCGAGACGTAGAGGTAGCCATCGGGACCAAATGTCATCCCGGTAGGGAGGGAGAGCCCGGTGGCTACATCTTCGATATTGCCGGAGCGGTTGAGGCGTACGACCTTCCCGACACCGAATGGTGGTGTAGGAAAACCGGCAGCATCGTTGAGTTCGAGCGCGTAGAGGAGACCGTCCGGGCCGAAGTCGACGGCAACGACTGTGGTGAAGCCGGCGCGCGACCCGGAGAGGCGAAGCTTCTGGGGCTCGTCGTCACAGCCGAAGCCGAAGAGGAAAGGCCACGGGCATGCGCCGATGTTGAAGCTCATGACCTTGCTTGAGTCTGGAGTGATGGGGAAGAGTCCGAGGTTGCCGATGTAGAACTTTCCGTTGTTTACGGCGACGGAGGTTGGGACGATGTGGCCTTGCTGCATGGAGATGTCGAGGTCTTCGCGGATGTCTCCGCTGGCGGAGGTGGAGAAGAGCTGACCGTGGTTGGGTTCGAGGGTGTAGAGGCGGTTGTCGTAGGCGATGAGGCTGTAGAAGACGCCGTCGGGTTCGAAGTCGGCGAGGTCGGGATAAGCGGCGGGGTGGCTGCGAAGGAATTGGCTGAGGTTGACGATGGGTTTCCAGGTTCCGGATTTGGTGTCGACGCGGGCGATGATGTTCGGTGCCGAGGTGTTGCCGTGGGAGCAGCCTCCTCCGCCGGTGACGGCGTAGAGGGTTCCGTTGAGAAAGGCGATGTCAGCTACGCCTTGCAGGTCGCCTTGAGCGGCGACTGAGGATGGGAATCCGGAGGCGACAGTGGTGCGGTTGCCGGACTTGTCGAGTTTCGAGATGCGTCCGGTGCTGCCGCCGTGATAGGGGCCGATGGGGGGCGGAACCTGCTGGCAGTTGGTGGCGACGGTTGAGACGGTTCCGCCGGTCCCTGCTTCGGCGACGTAGAGATCGCCGTCGGGGCCGAATTTGAGGCCACGGGGGGATTCGAGTCCGGTGGCGAAGACGGTTGCATTGGACG
Organism: uncultured Edaphobacter sp.; assembly: GCA_964658525.1. Lineage (GTDB taxonomy): Bacteria > Acidobacteriota > Terriglobia > Terriglobales > Acidobacteriaceae > Edaphobacter. The sequence goes on along the minus strand of CAZZZG010000057.1, from coordinate 20,045 downwards.
AAGGCTGGGCATAAGCCGGTGTGAAAGCTATACTGGCGGCGGATGCGGCGAGGCATAGAGAAGCAGCTAGTCTGATGTTCACGATTCGGACCTCTTTTCTGGGACGGGCCTTTGGCCATCCAGGGCCAAGATCAACATCGAAGCGCGATTGGGGAAGTATCTTGCCGTAAGTTACGGGCGTTACGCCAATGGATTCAATGGGATGGCGAGGGCGGTTTCATGGTGGACAACGAGACTAAACCGACGACGCTTGAGATTGAAGACGAGCTTGAGCGCATCCTGAGTTCGAAGGTGTTTGCGACGGCGCAGCGGAGCCAGGCTTTTTTGCGATATGTGGTGGAGCGGTCTCTGACGGATGAGCGTCCTCCGCTGAAGGAGTTTTCGATCGCGATGGACGTGTTCGCGCGAGGCGATGATTACGATCCGTCGATCGATGCTACGGTGCGGGTGGAGGCGGGGCGGCTTCGCGGGCGGTTACGGGAGTATTACGACCTGGAGGGCAGCGGTGACCCTGTCGCTATTGATGTTCCGAAGGGAGGGTATTGTCCGACTTTTACGTTTCGCAATGGGAGGGTTGGCGCAGCGAAAGAAGCGCAGCCGATTGTGGAGCAGGTCAGGCCGGTTGCGATCATGCCGGAGCGGGCGTCTTTAGGGTGGGGGCGCTGGGCCGTGGTTGGGTTGGTGTTGCTCGGGTTGGTTGGCGTGTGGCGATGGCACTCGTCGAGGAAGCAGGTTTCGAGTGATTTGGGGGGTGGCCAGCAGATTGCGCTGGCGGTGTTGCCGTTCGCAAATGACACAGGCGACAAGGCGAACGACTACCTGGCGGATGGGTTGACGGACAATTTGATCCGGCAGTTCTCGGAGATTCCTCCGCTCAAGGTAATGGCTCGCAGCGCGGTGTACCGGTATCGATCGAGCACGGACAAAGCTGTGAGTGTCGGGCGTTTGCTGCATGTGAACAGTGTGTTGACGGGGGAGATCCACCAGGCGAATGGCAAGCTGATTGTGGATACGGAACTGAGCAATGTATCGGATGGGAGCATTATTGAGAGCCATCGGTATCTGCCGGAGGATTACGATCTGAGGCCGGTGCAGGCGAGCATCGCACAGGATTTGATTCATGGCTTGAAGATCGAACTGGATGCCAGGCAGTCGGCGCATATTCTGCGGCCGGTTTCGTCGAGCACAGAGGCTTACCAGGAGATGCTGCGAGGCGAGAGCGCGGTACGGGGAAACTCTCCAATCGGGATTCACGACGCAATTGGGCATTTCGAGCAAGCGGTGAAGCTTGATCCGAAGTTCACCATTGCGTGGTCGGATTTGGGCCAGGCACATCTATTGCTCGGGACATTCTTTGAGGATCCACGGCAGCACATGCCACAGGCGATCGAGTACGCGACCCGTGCGTTGCAACTTGACCCCGCGTTCGGGGAAGCGCATGGGACTCTCGGGCTGGTTTATCTGCTCTATGACTGGGATTATGCTGCGGCGTCGTCGGAGCTGGCGTCGGCAAAGAGTGAGCAGAGCGCATTGACTGTGCTGAGCTGCACGGCGCACCTGATGGCGCAGGCGGGCCGGACACGCGACGCGGATGAGATGATCCACCGGATGTTAGGGTACGATCCGCAGTCGGCTCAGCTGATCGGTGAGTTGGGTTGCATCGACTACTACCGGGGCGACTACGAGAGTGCGACGCAACACTATCGCGAAGCGATGACGAAGGATGCACACTCGCCGATCCCGTATTGGGGATTGGGGAAGACCCTGTCGCTGCAGGGTAAGTATGGCGAAGCATTGAAGGTTATGCGACAGTTCAAGCCGGCGAATGGGTTTGAGCCACCTCTGCTGACGGCCGAGATCGGCTATGCCCTGGGGCGGGAGGGCAGGACGAGCGAGGCGCAGGGGGTGATCGCGGAGCTGCGGGAGGAATCGAAGTCGACGTTTGTTGATCCGTACCTGGTGTCACTCATTTATCTGGGGATGGGGGATGAACAAGCTGCGCTTCAGTGGCTGAATCGTGCTTATACGGTGCGGTCATCGTTCCTGATTGGGGTCTCGACGGAACCCAAGTGGAAGCCGATGATTGTGCGGCCTGGGCTGCAGGCGTTTTTGGCGAAGATGACTCCGCAGGAGCACACGCGAGGCTAAACAGATCATTGCTCAGTCAGGTTGGTCCTCAGTTTCGACCGTCTGGATTGTGGTTGAAGAGATAAATACTTGGCAACCGATGAACGCGCTTGTCGTGGCCGGTGAGTCGGGTCCGCTTCCGGTTCACGACAAGCGCGATGTTTTTTGCAGTGCGTGGGGTTAGTTTAGTGGGCGCGCTTGGGTGTGGCCGCGATTGAGTCGAGCTCTTTGATGGTTTCGGGAGTGAGCTGGATCGTTGCTGCCTGAAGGTTCTCGCGGAGATGGGTCAGCGATGAGGTGCCGGGGATGAGAAGGATGTTGGGGGAGCGATGGAGGAGCCAGGCTTGCGCTACCTGCATCGGGCAGGAGTCGAGGGACTCTGCGATGTCGTTGAGCTTTTCGGATTGCAACGGTGTGAAGCCGCCCAGGGGGAAGAAGGGAACGTAGGCGATGCCTTGTTTGGCGAGGTCGTCGATGAAGGCGTCGTCGTGGCGGTGGACTATGTTGTAGAGGTTCTGGATGCAGACGATCCTGGTGATTTTTTGTGCTTCGGCGAGTTGGGCGGGTGAGACGTTGCTGAGGCCGAGGTGCTGGATGAGGCCTTGCTGCTGGAGTTCGGCGAGGACGGTGAGGGGTGCGGCGATGGAGCTTTCGGTTGGGCCTTCGAGGCCGCCTACTCGGAGGTTGACGACGTCGAGCTTGTCGAGGCCGAGGTTGCGGAGGTTGTCGTGGACGCCGTCGATGATCTCCTGACGGGAGAGTGCGGGGATCCAGGATGCGTCTGCGCCGCGGCGAGCACCGATTTTGGTGACGATGACGAGGCCGTCCGCGTAGGGATGGAGCGCCTTTTTGATGATCTGGTTGGTGACGTGAGGGCCGTAGAAGTCGCTGGTGTCGATGTGATTGACGCCTGAGGCGATGGCTTCGCGAAGGACTGCGATGGCGGCGTCCATGTCGCGCGGTGGGCCGAAGACGTGTGGGCCGGCGAGTTGCATGGCGCCGTAGCCGACGCGGTTCACGGTCAGGGAGGTGTTGGGGAGGGTAAAGGGGCCGCCAAGTTTGGTGCTAATTTCGGTTTGGTGCGTCATTCTGTTGCTCCTCATTATTTGTTCTGAGTTGCTGTCGTGATCACCTGTGGTTAGATGAAGAAAGTATCGGGTAAGGAGTTCGCATTTGTCACAGCGTTCCCAAATGTTGTTGGAGCCGCGTAAACGCCCGGTTCAAGCGCGGTCGGCGGCGAGCGTGGATGCGATTCTTGAGGCGACCACTCAGGTTTTGCTGAGTGTGGGAAAGGAACGGCTGACGACGACGAAGGTGGCGTTGCGGGCGGGTGTTTCGGTAGGAACGTTGTATCAGTATTTTCCGAATAAGAGTGCGTTGCTACAGGGCGCTTTGATCCGTCATCTGGATGAGGTGACTGCGGCGATGGAGCGTGTGTGCCGGGAGCAGCGGGGGAACACTCTGAAGGAGATGGCTACGGCTCTGATCAATGCGTTTCTTGAAGCGAAGATGCGGGATGCGAAGACGAGCGTTGCGCTCTACTCGGTGAGTTCGGATGTGGATGGGGTGAAGATTGCGCAGCGAATGCAGTTGCATACGAATAAGTCGGTGGTTGGGATGCTGACGACGTCGTGCGATCCGCTGACAAAAGATCCGCAGTTGGTGGCTTCGATGATGCAGAGTGCAATGGCTGGAGTTAGCCGTCGGTTGCTGGAGTCAACTGCTCCTGAAAAGCAGTTTGACGCTTTGCGGCAGGAGCTGATCTTCTTTGTTTGTGCGTATTTGGAGGCTTGTTCGGTGGGGGCGTTGGCTGCGGCACAGAGGTGAACCAATTGAGTAATCTTCGCTCCTTTTGAGGGTGAAGATTGCTGAAGACTACTGACAGCACGGTGTCAGGAGGGTGTCAGTAAGCTGACTCTGTGATCGCTACTAACAGAGGAGGCAGTATGAAGGGACAACCGAAGTCAGGCGCGGTGTGGTTTGAGATTCCATGCGCCGATCTGGACCGGGCGGCGCGATTCTACGAGACGATTCTCGACCGCAGGATGCATAGGGAAGAGTTTGGTGAGCCGAGGGATTTGATGCGAGTGTTTCCTGCTGCTCCGGGTGGCGTGACCGGGGCGCTGGTGAAGCGACCGTTTCGGAAGCCCGGTCGTGGCGGGACGATGGTTTATCTGAACTGCGATGGGGAGCTGGATGCTGTGATTGGGAGGGTTCGTGAGGCGGGTGGGTTGATTTTGATGCCTCGTACGCCGATTCCTGGGCATGGGGCGTTTGCTTGTTTGAAGGATTCGGAGGGGAATCATATTGGGTTGCATACTTCGATTTAGGTTTCCGGCTAAGTACTCAATGGCCGCTGCGCGCGGGGCGGTCACTTCGTGACGGGTATACCCCTTCGGTTGGCGCTCCCGTTGGTCGCGGTCAATATCTTGTGCCGACCATCGGGAGGCTTGTGGCGAAGCCGGTATACACGCCACGAAGGGGCTGGGTAGGATGGGTGCATGAGACGGGCCGATAGACTCTTCCGGATTGTTCGGATCCTGCGCGGTGGCAGATTGCAGACGGCGCGGATGCTGGCGGAGAAGCTGGAGGTTTCGGAGCGGACGATCTATCGGGATGTTCGCGATCTGCAGATGTCGGGGATGCCGATTGAGGGTGAGGCTGGAGTGGGGTACACGCTGCGGCGTGATATGGATCTGCCTCCGATGATGTTTACGCGGGATGAGCTGACGGCTCTGGTGCTGGGTGCGCGGATGGTGCAGGCGTGGGGCGGGGCGGCGAGCGTGGCCTCGGCTGACCAGGCGCTGCAACGGATTGAGGCGGTGCTGCCTGCGGATCTTCGCGAGCGGGTGGATGCGATTCTGATGTATGCGCCGGGGCACAGGATGTTGCAGCCTTTGAAGGAGCGGCTGGATTTGCTGCATGAAGCGTGCGTTGGCAGGCGGGTGCTTGGGTTTGGCTACTCGAAGGAGGATGGGCAGAGCAGCGAGCGTGAGGTGAGGCCGCTTGCGCTGTATTTCTGGGGCGGCGCCTGGACGCTGGCGGCGTGGTGCGAGCTGCGGAAGGACTTCCGCGTGTTCCGGATTGACCGGATGCAGGAGGTTCAGGTGCTGCAGCGCGAGTTTGTGCAGAAGAAGGGTCAGCGTCTGGAGGATTTCGTGCGCCAGGCGCTGAAGGAGGCGCAGGTTTATGAGGCGACGAATGCGAACGGTGCTGCGGGTGCCGGATTGGATCAGTTGACGAGGTAGGTTGCGGTTGGGGCGGGTTCGAGTGATGGGGTGGGGGTGGAGATTGAGCTGTGTAGCGGAACGGCCAGGCACTCGGAGACGCGCTTGAGCATGTCGGTGGGGTGGACCGGTTTTGTCAGGGTGGTGAAGTTGTGACCTGCGTCGCGGGCTTGTTCAAGGAGGTCGACGGTTGCGGCCTGCCCTGAGAAGAGAAGGATCTTGCAGGTGGGAATGGTCTGGGTGACGATGACGGCGAGTTCTACTCCGGTCATTCCGGGCATGACTACGTCGGAGATGATGAGGTCGGGTGTGAAGCTTCGGGCGATCTCTAAGCCGGCGAGGCCATCGTAGGCGGTCATAGTGGTGTAGCCGCTGCGGGAGAGGATGATGGAAAGGGTGTCGGCGATGATTCGTTCGTCATCGACGATGAGGACTGCGCACCTGGTCTTTTCGGGGAGGGCGACGGTGTCGTCGGTTGGGACTTCTGCCACAGGAACGACTTCGTACTTTAATCTTCGAGTTTTGTTGCCAGCCTTAAGGCTCATGATGGTACCTCTGATTCAGACCCTAATCCACCTGCATTCATACGGGTTAACTCTTTTGAATGTGTAAGTTATGACGCGACTTAGTTTGCTTTGAAGGAAGCAACTCGATAGCGTCAGGGAACATCAACTTAAGGTCGGGTTAGCGTCACGTTACATCCAGATCACGATAAGGGGGGATCATGGGTAGCGATGGAGAATTCGCTTCGAAGGTTATGAGATTTGAGTCTGTGTTGCAGGTGAATGTTCCGAAGGGTCGAGATGGGAAGCACAAAGAGATCATTACGCAGCTGCTGAGCGACATTGAGCAGCTTGCGGCGGGGAGCGCGCTGAAGATTCCACTCGCCCAGCTTCCGGATACGAAGGAGAACGTTCGGTCGGCGTTGAGCCGCGCTGCGCGGCAGAAGAAGGTGAATCTGGCTACTTCAAGTAATGACGAGTTTTTGTTTGTTTGGAAGACGGATAAATAATTCTCACCCGTACTACCCCCTTTCATTTTGATAGTTTGTGTCCTGCCGGACGGGCCCACTGCGCGTGGGGCGGTCACTTCGTGACTTGTGACTGCTTCGCGTTGGCCCTCCCGTTGGTCGGGGTTTGGCTAGTAGGGGTTGGGTTGATTGCTTAGGATCTCTTTGCCTCCGCTTTGGGCGATGAAATGGATTTTTCCCGGGAGGACGGGGACGGGTTGGGAAAGATCCTGCCAGAGGAAGATGCGGCGGGGTTCGAGCCACTTCATTTTGAGCGAGAGCGCGTCCTCGAAGACGGGTGGGGCGTCGGGGAAGAAAGATCCATACCAGAGGTTGGAGCTGCGACCGTCGAGGATGTGGAGGTCGTTACGCTGGAGGTAGAAGCCCAGGGTGCTGGCGCTCTCGTATTCGCCGTGGATGACGATGAGGTCGCTGGGCCTGAGTTCGGGCTCGATGGCGGTGGCCAGTTGGCGGGAGCTTAGGACGGGCGAGAAGATCTGCAGACCGATGTGGGCGGCTAGTAGGAAGGCGAAGGTGGAGGCGGCGAGGCAGAGGTTCGCGGCGTGGGGTTGGTAGTTGCGGCGGAGGAGCCAGTTTGCGAGGGCACCGCTGAAGAGGGCGATGGCGGTGAGGAGGAGCGGATTGCGGAAGGCTCCCATGGCCTGCGCATTCAGGTCGAGGAAGTGACCGAAGGAGAGGGCGTAGTCGCCGGGGTTTTGTTTTAGGAGGGAGGCGAGGTCGGTTCCGGGGGTGGGGGCGCTGGAGTGGAGAAGGAAGAATCCTGCTATGAGGGCGGCCAGGGAACCGGAGATTAATAGCACGGTGGCGATACGTTGGCCGGAGCGGACGAGTGGGTTGGGGACGGTGAAGGACTCGGCTTCGGTGGCTTCGTCGTTGAGCCATGCGGCGAGGAGGAGGATCATGCCAGGGAGTGCGGGGAGGACGTAGTACTCCTGCCGGGTGGAGAAGGAGAAGAAGAGGACGGGAATGATGGCCCAGAGGCCTAAGAGGAGGCGGGTGCTTTCTGCGGGTGTGAGGGTGCGGATGGAGACTGTCGGGCGGAAGGCTTTGCTCCAGGGGACGGCGGCGACGGCGCGGTAGAGGAAGCCGCTCCAGGGCATGAGCCAGATGAGGATGAGTCCCCAGAAGAGGAGGAGGGGGACGGTGTCGTAGTCGCGGGGGACGCGGAGGTTGAGATAGCGGAGGAGCTGCTCGTTGACGAAGTAGAACCAGAGCCAGCCGTGGACGTTGCCGTCGGTTGGGAGGGGGACGGACCAGTGGCCGTGGGAGAAGGTGAGGTTGCCGGGGTGGCCCTGGGTGGGATTCGCCTGGGCGATGAGGATGTGCCAGGGGGCGGCGATGAGCAGGAAAACTATGGTGCTTGAAAGCGGGTGGAACTGGCGGATGCGTTTTATGACGGCGCTTAGGCTGCGACGGGTGAGGAGGAGATGCGCGAAGACTATGAGGATGGGGAAGACGATGCCGATGAGCCCCTTGGTGAGGACGTTGAGGGCGCAGCAGGTGGCGAAGAGCCAGCATAGGGTTGGGCTCGCGTCGGCTTGTGGGGCTGGTTGGATGGGGGCGGTTTCGGTGATCCAGTAGAAGTAGAGGGCGAGGGTGAGCCAGAGGCAGACGTCGGCGTCGGGAAGGAGGATGCGGGTGAAGATGAAGATGCCGAAGCTGGAGAGAAGCATGAGGCCGGCGTAGAGACCGGCTCGCGCGGAGAAGGCTCGGCGGGCGAAGGCTTCGAGGATGAGGGCTAGCGAGAGGACTGTGAGTGCTATGGGGAGGCGCGCGGCAGCGGTGCTGACGCCGAAGAGCTTGAAGCTGATGGCCATGCTCCAGTAGAGGATGGGGGCTTTTTCGAGGTAGCGGATGCCGTTGGCGTAGAGGGTGACCCAGTCGTTGCGTTGGAGCATTTCGCGGGCGACTTCGGCGTGGACGGAGTCGGCGTCGTCGAGGAGTGGGGGGACGAAGAGGGTGAGGGTTGCGTAGAAAAGGAGCCAGAGGATGAAGAGGGTGAGGCGGTTTTTTGTTGTAGGGGACATGCGGGCGTTAGGTGAGTTTATCAACTTGTGAAGCGCCCTACGCGGGCGGCGGTCACTTCGTGACGTGTATACCGGCTTCGCCTCGGGCCTCCCGATGGTCGGCGTCAAGATTTTTCATCGCGACCAGCGGGAGCTGCTACCGAAGTGACCGCTCCACGCGTAGCGGGCTCGGCCGGCAGGCCAATAGCTCTTTCTTAAACAAGAGTCAACGAATAGACGCCTGGATCGCAAGGCTATGATGAGAAGCGTGTTGTTTGAGCGAGGGTGTTTGGGTTGAGTGATCTGGTGCAGGTTGTGGGGCCGCCGACGGAGCTTATCTTTGGGGATTGGTATCCGGCGCTGCGTGCTGGGGAGCTACGGGAGAGTAGGACAGCGAAGGCGCTGTTGCTTGGGGTGCCGCTGCTGCTGGGGAGGAAGACTGGGGGACGGCTGTTTGCGATGCGTGATCTTTGTCCGCATCGGGGGATTCCGCTTTCGGCGGGATGGTTCGATGGGGAGACGGTGACATGCAAGTATCACGGGTGGAGGTTTGAGCCTTGCAGCGGGCAGTGTCGGGAGATTCCTTCGCTGACTAGTCATGAGACGCTCGATCCGACGAAGATTTATGCGAGTGCGTTTCCTTGTGAGGAGAGGGATGGTTTTGCGTGGGTGTATCTGCCGGCTGCTGGGACGGGGCGAGTGGGTGAGGTGTTGCCTGCGGTGCCGGAGGTGCCGAAGTTTTCTGCGAAGTTTCGCAGTGCGCACTTGACGGCGGAGCTGCCGTGCAATGTCGATCATGGGATTATCGGGTTGATGGATCCGGCGCATGGGCCTTTTGTGCATCAGGCTTGGTGGTGGCGGAGCAAGGCTAGTATTCATGAGAAGACGAAGCATTTTGAACCGATTCCGGAGGGGTTTCGGATGTCGTCGCATGCTCCCAGCGCGAACTCAGCGCCTTATAAGTTGTTGGGAGTTTATGGCCAGGCGGTTACGACGACGATAGATTTTGTCCTGCCGAACCGCAGGTACGAGACGATACGCGCGGGAGAGAAGTGGTTTTCAAGTTTGACCACGGTGACGCCGATTACGCCTTCGACTTGCAGGATAGATGTGATGGCGGCTTGGAACGTTTTTTACCATGTTCCATTTGTAACTTCGATTGCTACGTTTTTTGGGGCGCGGTTTGTAAGGCAGGATCAGCAGACGATGGTGGAACAGGCGGAGGGGTTGCGATTTCATCCTGGGCTGATGCTGATCGATGATGCGGATAAGCCGGCGAAGTGGTACTTCGCTTTGAAGCAGGCGCGATTGAAGGGGACGGGCGGGCATCCACTGAGTGGGCCGGTTACGCTGCACTGGCGGAGTTAGTTATTTTTTTGGATAGTGTCCTGCCGGACGGGCCCACTACGCGTGCAGCGGTCACTTCGTGACGTGTGTACCTTTTTCTTGGGCGAGGCATGTCACGAAGCCATTTGATAGATCGATTGTGTTGACATACTATTCGCTTACCCTTTCTTACGGCCTTCGGTTTTCAATACAAATTGAGGAGAACTGATGCGGCGTATCTGCAGAATTTTCTTTGCGTATCTTTTGTTTCCCTGCGTGATGTTTTCAGGCCGCGGCGCTTTGGGACACTGTGAAGCGACCCAACAGATGACGCCTTTGCTGCTCGAGGTGCATGACGTGCCGGTGCCCTTTCGAGGATCGGATGGGCTGATTCATATGGTTTACGAGTTGTGGCTGACGAATGTTTCTAGTGGTGAGGCTCGGGTGGAAGGGGTTGAGGTTTCAGGTGATGGTGGGGTGTTGCAGACGCTCGATGGGGCTGCTGTCGCAAAGCGTTTGCAGCCTGCCGGGCTTCGTGAGTCATCGGGAGTGCTTGCGAAAGGGTCGGTGTCGGAGCTTTTTTTGAATGTTGCGTTGCCGGCTGGAACTGCGATTCCGAAACAGCTTTCGCACAAAGTTAAAGCGCATTTCGATGCAGCTCCTCCGGGGAATCAGGATTTTTCCGAGAGTGGTGGCGTGACGTCGCCGGATCGTCAGCCTGTGGCGCAGATCGGTGCTCCGTTGCGTGGCGATCGCTATGTGTCGGCTGATTCTTGTTGCGATGCGACGCGTCATACACGGGCTGCGTTGCCGATCAACGGGCGTGTGTATGTGGCTCAGCGGTTCGCTGTGGATTGGGAGCAGATGGATGAGAAGGGGCGCATCTACTCGGGGCCTCGCGAAAAGCTGGAGAGTTATACGATCTTTGGGAAGCCGGTGTATTCGGTTGCGGATGGGGTGGTTGCGGTTGTCGTCACGGGACAACCTGAGCAGGTTCCGGGAAAGTATCCGACGAACATTTCGATTGAGCAGGCAGATGGGAACTCGGTGATTGTCGATATTGGACAACGTCATTTCGCGCTGTATGCGCATATGCAGTCGGAGAGTATTCGTGTGCGTCCTGGCGATAAGGTGAAGGCTGGCGAGGTGATTGGGCTGGTGGGGAATTCGGGCAACTCGGTCGCGCCGCATCTGCACTTTCATGTGATGAGTTCGGAGTTGTCGCTGGCGTCGAATGGATTGCCTTACCAGATCGATGAGTTCAAGATCACAGGCGCGACGCTGGGTACGAAGGCCTTCGATGAAGCAGAGGAAAAAGGAGAGCCGATTACGGTCACTCCTGTTTCGCCTCCGCGTGTGGTGAAGGACTCACTGCCGCTGGATCAGTTGATCATTTCGATGACGCCGCGGTAGCGAGTCTGTTTTATTTGCAGCTAGAAGATGCTGACGCCTTCTTCGATGACGAGCTGATCGACTTTGATGTTCATGATCTCGCCTAGTTTTTTGAAGCCGTCTTTCCACTCGTTGGTCCAGTAGTTGCTGTCGCTGCGGCGAAGGAGATCGTTCCAGATGTTCTGTGCCTGCCAGATGTTTACCTCGAAGGGCATCTTGTGAATGGCCTCGGCGATTTGAAGGGCGGTGGAGAGAGCGTCGATGGCAGATGGATCGCCTTCGGCTGCGGCTTCGAGGCGAATCATGGCGCGCTTCATGCGTTGGCCAGTGGTGTAGCCGAGTAGCGCTGTATTGAGTTCGATCTGGTCAGATGTGGCGCGATTCAGGAGGGTTTCGATCACTGCGGCGTCGAAGGTGTCGGATTCGATCGCGTGGCGCAGGCTGGCATTGATGGCGAAGCGGGCTGCGGTGGCGAGTGCGGGTGGGGCGGTCATGCCGGATTCGGTGAGAAAGTGGAGGAGCGAGGCGTGGTCTTCGTAGATCTTGCGGAGCGAGTCTTCCATCTCGGAGAGGGTCTGGTTAAGGATGCTGTTGAGGATGCGGTGCTGCTCGTCCGCGAAGAGTGAGGTGAGGGAGTAGGCGGTCTCGCCGAAGAAGCGATCGATGAGGCGGATGACTTCAGGGAGATTGGCGCGACGGATGGCGGTGCTGATGTCGGTGGAGAAGGTGGCGAAGGCTTCGACCTCGGCGGGGTCGGTGGAGTTGTAGGCTTTGACGGCAGCGGAGAGGTTCTGGTCGCCGAGGTGGAGGACGGCGAAGCAGAGTTCTTCGCTCTCTTCGGTGATGCGCGAGTAGAGAAGTGCGCGGCCAAGGGCGACACGGCCGCGGCCGGAGTTGAAGACCTCCTGGCCTTCGCGGTGGACGTCGAAGCAGAAGAGCTCGCCGTGTTCGGGATAGGCGCGGAAGATGGAGCTGATGGCGTAGTGGGCGCCGACCTGTTCGAGGCCGATCTTCATGTTGGTGACGTAGCGGCGATAGACTTCGGCGCCGTCGCCCATCTCCGGGACGTTGGATTTGGCGCGGGCGAGGCGGGTGAGGAATTCGGCTTCGAGAGCTGCGCCGGCGGGGCCGAAGAGTTTGGCGGCGAGCTGGAGGACGCGGCCTGCGTAGGCGATGATTTGGATGGTTTCGATGCCGGAGATCTCATCGAAGAACCAGCCGCAGCTGGTGTACATAAGCTGGGTGTGGCGCTCGAGCTCGAGGAGTTCGAGGGCGGCGACGCGTTCGTTTTCGCTGAGGGGACGAATCGCATGGTCGGCAAAGAATTTGATGATGGAGGCGGGGGAGCGATCGAGGACGACCTGGATGTAAGCGTCGCGTGTGGTCCAGAGATCGTCGAAGAAAGATTTGGAGAGTTGTTCGGCTAGAGGTGCGGTAGCGTCGCGGAGATAGTCGAGGGATTCACGCAGCGGGGCGCGCCACTCCTGGTTCCATCCGGCCTTGCCGCCATTGCAGCCGCAGTTTGAGCGCCAGCGTTCGATGCCGTGGGCGCAGGACCAGGAGGTGTCTTCGGCTACTTCGGCCTCCCATTTGGGCGGAAATTTGTCGAGGAACTCGCCGTAGTTGGTGAGCTTGGCCTTGCCGCCTTCTTCGATCCAGTGCATGGCGTAGGAGAGAGCCATCTCGCCGTGTTTGTGATGGTGGCCGTAGCTCTCGCCGTCGGTGGCTACGTGGGAGAGCTGGGCGACTTCGGGGTCGCCGGGAGAGGTGGGGTGAAAGCCTGCGAGGAGACGGCTGCCGAAGTTTTCGCCGCTGTTGAGTAGGCCCTCGAAGGCGATGGCGCGGGAGCTGGGGCCGTCGTAGAAGAAGACGGCGATGGTGCGGCCTTCGTCGAGTTTGACGAGGTAGGGATGGGTGGGGTCGACGTTGGCGTTGGGGGTCTGGATCCAGGTGTCTTCGAGGGGCGCGGATTTGGCTGCTGCGACGGGGTCGAGGTCGGGCTTGGAGGCCGTGGTCACGGGGGGCTCGAGGCGGCGAATGCGGGCGCACTGCAGGGGCGCGAGGATGGTGAATTTGATTCCCTCTTGTGCCATGAGATCGAGGACGCTGCGGTTGACGGCGGTCTCGGCGAGCCACATGCCTTCGGGCTTGCGACCGAATCGATGCTCGAAGTCGGCGATGCCCCAGCGGATCTGGGTAAGGGCGTCGCGGCGGCTGGCGAGGGGCATGATGATGTGGTTGTAGACCTGCGCGACTGCCGATCCGTGGCCGCTGTAGTGCTGGGCGCTAACTTTGTCGGCATCGACGATCATGCGGTAGGTGCGGGGGGCTTTGTCTGAGAGCCAGCTAAGGAGGGTGGGGCCGAAGTTGAAGCTCATCCGCGCGTAGTTGTTCATGATGCGGATGATTTCGTTTTGCTTGTTGGTGATCCGGGAGGCGCCGTTGGGGGCGTAACACTCGGCGGTGATGCGGTCGTTCCAGTCGTGGTAGGGGGCGGCGGAGTCCTGAATCTCTACGGTCTCGAGCCAGGGGTTCTCGCGGGGCGGCTGGTAGAAGTGGCCGTGCACACAGACGAAACGTGGCGCTTCGACGGCGGAGGCAGAGATGTCGGTCGTAGATTTTTTTCTGGGCGCCGGTTTGTTCTGGATCTTTTGTTTGGTCATGTGTGGCTCGAGATTTCTAGCGTTCATGTCTGTGAGATGCGAGGTTTCGATCTATGGCCCCGTCGCATAGTTTCTCAGATTCGAGAGGAGATAGGGGAGGGGGGGCGAGATTCTCGTAACGCGAGAGTGCCCAGAGCGAAAAGGACAGAGTGGAGACGGAGAGGTAAAAGAAGGCGTATCGCAACTTGTCAGAGTAGAGGGCGAAGGTAAGAACAAAGGGCGCAAGAAGGATAAAGGTCGCCGCGCTGAAGAACAGGAAGAGGCGTGTGAGATTCATGGGAAGAAAAAAAGAGACGCAACTGACGAGAATCGCCAGCAGGGGAAGAGATGTCTGAGGATGGATTGGGCTGGGGATGTAACGTAGCTTGAGCGCGTTTTGCTGAAGTTGTTCGAGGAGTTTTGGAAATGGATGAGGGGTAAAGACAGGCAGAGTGACAGCGCAGGCTGAGAGAAGAACGAGGAGGAAGAGCAGAGCGGTGCGGGTGCGGGAGGTACGTTGGGAGGTGAGAGCGAGCAGAGGAATCAGGACTAGAACGTAGATGATGCGGGAGGAGAGTGTGACTCCGAGGAAGAGCGCGGCTGGAATAGAGGTGTAGATCGAGGTTCTAAGAGATGCGTAAAAGAGAGCGATGGCGATTGTGACGTAGAAGAAGTTGGTGAGGTAGTCGCCGCCTGAGGTGAAATCGCTGAGATGTGCGGGAGCGAGGAGTAGGAAGAGAGTCAGGAATAGGAGAGCGGTTGCGCGATAGCGGAAGAAGTGGAGGGTGAAGGCGAAGAATAGAGCGAGCCAGAGGAAGTTCTGCCAGGCGATGTGGCCGATAGCGAAGAAGGGAGCCGCAAACAACATCGCTCCGGGCAGAGGGGTGGGTGGATTTCCAAGGAAGGTACGGGTTGCGTAGGGGTACTGGTGGTGATGGACTGCGTCGAGCTCGATGCGGAGAGCGTCTTCGCGGTCTGAGCCTCGGTTGAGGGTGTGCTTGAGTGAGATGGGATAGAGCACCGCGAAGGCAGATGAGAGAAGCAGAAAGAGAAAGAGAAACCAGCCGAGGCCAATCTGAACATGCTGCCGGGTGGTGCGGTCGAGCCAGAACATCGCGAGAACGATGGCGATACAACCAAGCGTGATGGCGGCTGCTGCTTTGGCCGGTGAGAGATACTTCCAGAGCGGGGCGGCTGAAGTGAGTGTCCATGCTGCGCAGAGGCTCACGATCAGAAGGGCTCGATGGAGCTGTTGATTATGAGGCTGGGTGTTTTCGTTCGATGCGATCACTGTGGGGTGTCCGTCTTTTTCACGGCGAGATCGCAGGCTCGCCAGAGGTACCAGCTTGCAACGGAACACCAGGGCTGCCATTTCTTCGCGCGGCGGTGCATGACGTCGGGCTTGGGGAGGTCCATCGGAGTGACTTTGTCGGCGGGTTTGAGCTTGCCGAAGGTGAGAGCGAAGCCTTTGCGGACGCCATAGTCGTCGACGGGGAGGACATTGGGGCGGCCGAGACGGAAGATGAGGAGCATTTCGACGGTCCAGCGTCCTATGCCACGAACTGCGGTGAGATGCTCGATGATGGCTTCGTCGGACATGCGACGGATGCGGCCGAGGGTGGGGACGGTGCCGTCGAGGGTTTTGGCGGCGAGGTCGCGGAGGGCGAGGGATTTGTTGTGGGAGAGGCCGGCGGCGCGGAGTTGTTCGTTGGGGCAGTCGAGCAGATGTTGCGCGGCGAAGTGCTCGTTGCCGGTGACGGGGTAGAAGCTTTCGAGCAGGCGGCGGTGGATGGTTGCGGCGGCTTTGCCATGTAGCTGCTGATAGATGATGCTCTCGACTAGAGCTTCGAAGGGTGATTGAGTACTGGAGACGCTGAGTTTGAAGGGGCCGGCGCGCTCGATGAGCTTGCCTAGTTTGGGGTCGGAGGTAGAGAGATCGAGGAGGGCTTGTGCGGTGTCGTAGCGCGGAGGACGAGGCGTGTGGAACGGACGCGGCATGACACTGACGGTATCGCAGGATGGGCGATAAAGTCTCGTGCGCGATTAACGAATTCGGACTAACTTGGTTTGCATTTACAAGTCCGATACGTTTCGGGCAGGGTAGATGTTGTATTGGTTTTCAGCCGATGAACAAGCGTGTACGAGATGTTGTGTCGCGGACGCGGAGTTGAGTTCGATAATCGGATGTTGCAGCAAGAAAAACTAGTTGCGCGTGTCATGCAAGAGTTGAGGTGGAGTTTTCCACTGCTATACTCTGAGTTTCGAGACAGGAATTTTTTCGGGGCACCTCCGATTGCGGACGCTCCGGCCGCCGGAGCAGGATCGCCCGGCAAATTGATAGCAGCAGTACCTAACCCTTGACAGCAACTTCTCAACCCTTAGCTCAGGTAATGCAGAGGAAGCAGGAAAGTACTCATGGCGCAAGTTTTTGACCGCAGTTCGAACGCGTTGGCTCGATTCAGCCTGGTATTGACGGGCGTGATCGTCATTGCGCTCGGCGTAACCCTGGACCAGCTACAGCGATCACCGTGGGTGACGCGGCAGGGCCAGCGGCCAGATCAGCCGATACCGTTCAGCCACAAGCACCACGTCGAGGGACTTGGCCTGCAGTGCCAGTACTGCCATACGCAGGTGGAGAAGGCCGCGTATGCCGGTATCCCTCCGACCAAGACGTGTATTAACTGTCATGCGCAGATCTGGACCAATGCCGAGCTGCTTGAGCCGGTGCGACAGAGCTGGGCGACGGGCGCGTCGATTCAGTGGATCCGGGTGCATGACCTGCCGGACTACGTTTACTTCAACCATGAGATCCACGTGAATAAAGGCATCGGTTGCGCGAGCTGTCATGGGCGCGTGGACCAGATGCCGTTGATGTATCAGCAGAACACGCTGCAGATGGAGTGGTGCTTGAACTGCCATCGCAATCCGGCGGTGAACCTGAGGCCGACCAGCGAGATCTACAACATGGCGTGGGCTGGACCTTCGAGCGAAAAGCCGGTGTGGTGTACGAGCACGGGCGGTGCATCGGGGGCGGGTCCGACGGCACAGAATGTAAGCTGCACAACGACGAATCCTTCGGGCAAGGGGCCTGAGGTGGCGATGCTGCAGCTGAATACCGAGGCGAATGGGCCGACGTCGAGCGATGTGCCGCCGATGGGGATCACGATGCCGGCGAGCTATCAGAAGTTTACGAACCAGATGGACCTGGGCAGATACCTCACGACTCAGTACCACATCCGCAATCCGGAGCAGCTGTCGAGTTGCGAGACGTGCCACCGATGATGAAGACGACTGGGAATGGAACTGAAGACACGATGGCTGAGATGAAAGCACCGGCAGGACAACCCGTAGTGGTCACGCAGATTGCTCCGGCGAAGATGACGCTGGCTGAGGTCCGTGCCAAGTTGGACGGTAAGACGGGACGACGCTTCTGGAAGAATCTGGATGAGCTGGCGGAGACGCCGGCTTTCCATGAGTTGATGAAGGAAGAGTTTCCGCGGCAGGCTGGCGCAGGCGAGTGGGTCGACGCGGTGAGCCGGCGTGGATTTCTGAAGGTGATGGGCGCGTCGCTGGCGCTGGCCGGGCTGGCCGGTTGTACGAAGCAGCCGGACGAGCCGATCTTTCCTTACATCAAGCAGCCAGAGGATTTGATTCTCGGCAAGGCGATGTACTTTGCGACGGCGTATCCGTTCCCGACGGGGGCGATTCCGGTGTTAATCAAGTCGGATTCGTTCCGGCCGATCAAGGTTGATGGTAATCCCGAGCATCCGATGTCGAAGGGTAAGTCGGACGCGTTTACGCAGGCTACATTGCTTGATCTGTATGACCCGGATCGGTCGCAGCATGTACTGCATCGCGGGCAGGTTTCGTCGTGGGGCGAGTTTCAGCAGGCGTTTTCGACTGCAGCGAAGAAGACCTCTGGCGGGCAGGGGATCTATTTCCTGAGTGAGACGATCACATCTCCAACGCTGGCGGGGCAGTGGAAACAGGTGCAGGCGGCGTATCCGCAGGCGAAGCTGGTGCAGTGGGATCCGATTAACCAGGACTCGTCGCGCGCGGCTTCGAAGGCGGCGTTTGGCAGTTACACCGATGCGCAGTACAAGCTCGAAGAGGCGGATGTCATTCTGTCACTGGATGCAGATTTTCTGGGTGGGATTGCGCATCCGGGATTCCTGCCTCTGGCGGCTGGATATGCCGAGCGGCACCGGTACGAAGAAGGCAAGCCGATGAACCGGCTGTATGTCGTCGAGACGATGCCGACGGTGACCGGATTCAAGGCTGAGCATCGGCTGGCGTTGAAGCCGAGCGAGATTGCGACGTTTGCAGCGGCGCTGGCGACTGGCGCCGCTCCGCAGGGAGCTACGGCTGAGCAGCAGAAGTTTTTTGCGGCATTGAGCGCTGACCTGAAGAACAGCGGCGGCAAGTGCGTTGTGATTCCGGGAGAGCAGGCTTCGCCGGCGGTTCATGCGGCGGCTTACGCGCTGAACTCTTCGTTGGGTGCAGTCGGCAAGACAGTCATCTATACCGAGACTGTGAATCCAATGCCGACCGAACAGTTGGCGGAGTTGAAGTCACTGGTTGCCGATATGAAGGCCGGCAAGGTGCAGTGGCTGGTGATGTTAGGTGTCAATCCGATTTATTCAGCTCCCTGGGATCTGGGTTTCCGTGATGCTTTCGCGAATGTCCCAGTGACGGTGCAGCTTGCGTCGCAGGTGGATGAGACAGGCGCGATTTCGAACTGGCATATCAACAAAGCGCACTACCTCGAGAGCTGGTCGGATGCGCGGGCGTACGACGGAACGATCACGATCATTCAGCCGATGATCGATCCGATGTATGGCGGCAAGTCGGCGCACGATGTGCTGCAGACTTTGCTGGCGGATCCACAGCAGTCGGCTTACGACGTTGTGGTGGCGAATGCGAAGACTTACATCAAGGGAGACTTTGCTACAGGCTGGCGTAAGGCGTTGCACGATGGCTGGGTGGAAGGAACCGCATTCACGGCGAAGGCTGGTGGTGCAGGCAAGAGTGCTCTAGCCTCCTTCCCGGCGGCTGCTGCTCCGAGCGGCCTCGAAATTTCGTTCCGGCCTGATCCTTCGATCTATGACGGTCGTTTCGCAAACGTTGGCTGGTTGCAGGAGTTGCCGAAACAGGTGACGAACCTAAGCTGGGATAACGCGGCGATCATGAGCATCAACACTCTGGCCGATCTGAAGCTCGACGAGTCGGACCCGGTGAAGATCACGCTGAATGGCCGCGAGGTGATTGCTCCGGCGATGATGATTCCCGGTCACCCGGACGGCGTGATTACGGTTCATCTTGGCTTTGGCCGTGGCGTTGAGGCTGGTCGTGTTGCTCAGGGCGTCGGCTTCGATGCCTACCAGATTCGGATCGCAGATGCATTGTTGTCCGCTTCAGGTGCAACAGCGAAGAAGGTTCCTGGAACCTACGATCTTTGCGTTACGAAGGTCCATAACATCGAGCATCGCGGAAGCTTTGCGCAGCACGATCTGGAGAAGCCGCTCTCAGATAAAGAGGGCGTCTACTCTCTCGCGGGCCATGAGGCGGAGGAGCGATCGATCATCCGGTACGCGACTTTGGATGAGGTTAAGAAGAATCCGAACTTTGCCCACGAGGGTGGCGCGAGTGGGACGCTGATCGATAAGGTTGGATACTCTCCGCAGGGTGAGAAGGTGCCGCACGATAACTCGTTCTTCCCGGATAACTGGAACTACGAGAAGCAGGACCCGTCGACGCTAAAGATTCAGAACGCGTGGGGAATGGCGATTGACCTGAACAGCTGCATCGGTTGCAATGCGTGCATCGTGAGCTGCTATGCGGAGAACAACATTCCGGTGATTGGCCGCGAACAGGTGAAGGTTGGGCGCATCATGCAGTGGCTGCGCATCGACACTTACTTTGAAGGCGATCTGCATGCTCCTAAGGCGCACTTTCAGCCGATGGCTTGCCAGCACTGCGAGAACGCAGGTTGCGAGCAGGTTTGCCCGGTGGGCGCAACGGTGCATACGCCAGAGGGACTCAACACGATGGTTTACAACCGTTGCGTGGGCACCCGGTACTGCTCAAATAACTGCCCGTATAAAGTTCGCCGGTTCAACTTCCTGCTGTACTCGGACTACGACACGGAGAGCTTAAAGTTCATGCGCAATCCAGATGTCTCGGTCCGTTCACGCGGCGTGATGGAGAAGTGCAGTTACTGCGTGCAGCGCATTGAGCAGGCAAAGATCACGGCGGACAAGGAAAATCGCGAGATTCGTGACGGCGAGATCGTGAC